>JAZBLP010000068.1:0-22683 GCA_037033305.1 Actinomycetota bacterium
CTGTCTGCGTCTTCGCCGTCTACGGAACGATGACGGCGCGACCGCGGATGCTGTTCGCGGCGAGGTCCTCGTAGGCCTTCGGCCCGTCATCGAGCGAGTACGTCTCGGTCTGGACGTGGATCTTGCCCGCGCGGGCGAGGTCGAGCACCTCGATCAGCTCGGAGCGGGATCCCCAGTAGGGGATGCGGACGGCGGCGTCGAAGGCGATCGTTCCGAAGCCGAGACTCATCATCCCGCCGCCGATGCCGACGATCGTGACGTCGGAGTCCAGCGCCGCCACGCTCTGCGCCAGCGCCATGGTCGGGTTGGCTCCGACGAAGTCGAACACGGCGTTGGCGCCGAGTCCGCCGGTGATCTCGCGGATCTTCTCCGCCGCTGAGGCATCGCTGATGAGCACGTGATCGGCGCCGACCTCGGTGGCGAGTTCGAGCTTCGTGTCGTTCACGTCGAGGGCGATCACCGTGGCGCCCGAGATCGCCTTCAGGATCTGGATGCCGACGTGACCGAGCCCGCCGGTGCCGATGACGACGGCGAAGGTGCCCGCGCCGAGCTTCGGAAGCGAGCGCTTGATCGCGTGATACGGGGTGAGACCCGCGTCGGTGAGCGAGACGTTCTGCACCGGGTCGAGGTCGCCGAGCGGAACGAGATGCCGGGCGTCGTCGACGATCATGTACTCGGCCATCGAACCCTGGCTGCCGAGTCCCGGAGGGCGGATGCCTTCGGCCGCGGCATTCGTGCAGTAGTTCTCCATGCCCTGAGAGCAGTTGTGGCAGCGACCGCAGCCCCACGGTCCGTAGACCGCGACAGCGTCTCCGACCTTCAGCGTCGAGTCGACGCCCTCACCGATCTCGTGCACGATGCCGGCGCCCTCATGGCCGAGCGTCAGCGGCAGCGGATAGCTCTGCTCGAGGTAGTCCTTCTCGGGGAGCCCCATGACGTAGTCGTCGGAGTGGCAGACGCCCCCGGCCGTGACCTTGAGCAGGACCTGCCCGGGTCCGGGCTTCGGAATCGGAATGTCGACGACGACGGGCGGCTTGCCGATCTCGACGTAACGGAGAGCTTTCATGTGAATCTTCTTCCTGGCGCCCGAGCGGTCTGCCGCGCGGTGCGGAGGCGTGGGCGCTCGGCGCCGTCTCTTCCATTATCGATCCGGGCTGGGGACGGTTGGCCCGCCAACCGGTACCTGCACATCACGTCTGTCGCTTGCTCTCAGCGCGGCCGATCGCGCCGGCGCTGTCGGCGAATGCGGCGCGGGCGGCCCGCCAGCTGCGCTCGTCGACGTGCAGAGCGGTCCGAAGGTAGGCAGTCGTTATCCGCTGGATGATGGCGACGCGCTCCGGGTTCTCGTCGGTGGTCTCGGCCACCTCATAGCCGACGATGCCGCCGAGGGAGTGCTCGGCGCCGTGGAACGTGAGGAGGTCGGTGGCGCCGGGGCCGTACGAGTACGCGTCGGTGAACCAGTCGGGTCCACGGCTGGACATCTGGGACTGGTCGCGATCACCCGCAATGACGAGCGTGGGCGTGGTGAGTTCCTTGAAGGACGGGCGCATGAAGGGGAAGTTCGCCTGCGCGAACGGGTGGAGATCGTCGCCGCCGAGGCCGGTTGCGGCGAGCAGGATGCCGGCGGTCACGCGGCGGTCGGACATGTCCTCGCCGACCTGGCCCGTTTCGTCCACGATCCGCGCGCCGAGCAGTGACTGCGCCGTCTGTGCGCCCCAGGAGTGACCGGCGACAGCGACGCGACCGCTGTCGACGCGACCCGCGAGCCCGGGTACCGCATCCTGGATGATGTCGAGCTGGTCGAGGATGCGGGTGAGATCCGCGATCCGCTCCGTCCAGATCGTCGGGAACACCGGGTGTTCGAAGCCGAAGCCGTTCCGACGCGAGTCGAGATGGGTGGGCTGTATCACGACGAACCCGCGGGAGGCCCAGAACGCGGTGAGCGGCGCGTAGCCGTCGAGGTTCCATCCGTTGCCGTGAGAGAAGACCACCACAGGGAGGTTGCTGCCCACGGTCGGCGCGGTCACGCGCACCTCCAGCGGCACCGGTCGGTCGGGGGCGGACACCGTGACGGGAGCGACGGAGACGACGGGAGTGCCGGTTCCGATGATGTCGTCCAGGGCGTCGACGGGAAACAGGGACATGATGATTCCTCTCTCGGGGGTCACGCTCTGCGATACTTGTATCGGAGCGCTGTTCCGCAACATTACGGAACGTTGATCCGTAATGCAAGCGCGCACTCGACGAGCGATGGAGGAGAGATGGCTCACCCGGAGGCCGATCAGCCGCAGGCCGCGCGTGCCCCGCAGGTGGGCCGCCCGCGCCGAAGCCAGCAGTCGCTTCTCGATGCGGCGGCGGCAGTGTTCGTGACCTCAGGAGTCGACGCGCCGGTGCGTGAGATCGCAGCGAAGGCCGGAGTCGGGGTGGGGACGATCTATCGTCATTTCCCGTCCCGGCCGGAACTCGTCGTAGCGGTCTATCGACACCAGGTCGAGGCATGTGCAGAGGCGGGGCCGCGGCTGCTCGCCGAGAGCGAGACGCCGGAGGCCGCCCTGCGGACATGGGTGAACCTGTTCGTGGAGTTCCTCGTCACCAAGCACGGCTTCGCCGGCGCGCTTCAGCGAGACAGTGTCGGCTCCGATGCCCTGCATGCGTACTTCGTCGGACGGCTCGTACCGGTGTGCGCAGACCTCCTCAGGGCTGCCCTCGACCCCGCTGACCCCGCTGACCCCGCTGACAGTGATCCGCCCATCGATGCGTACAACGTGCTCAAGGGCATCGGAAATCTCTGCATCGGCGCGACGAGCGACCAGCGCTACGAGGCCCACACTCTCGTGCAACTGCTCATTTCGGGTGTGCTCAGCCACAGATCCCGCTGACCGGTGCGAACGTTCCGGGCTTCTCAGCGCGGTTCGATCATGAAGTGCTGAGGGCGTCACGGGTCTGGGGGGTGCGAGCGGGACCGGTCTCGCGCGTGATCCACCAGACGGCCACGGTGACGAGGATGAGGGCGGCACTGGGGACGAGGTTGCCGATGGAGCCGGCTACTTCCCCACGATTGTTGAGTTCGGCCCCGATGTCGGCATGCAGCGTCGTGGCAAGAACCAGTGCGGTGAGGTTGTAGACGGCATGCAGGACGACGGCCGTTTCGAGTCCTCCGGTGCGCCAGGTGACGATCGCCAGGGATCCGAACAAGACGAAGTAGGAGGCGAGGATGTACGGGTCGAGCGACCCGTGCAGAAGTGAGAAGAAGACGGTGGGGATGATGATTCCGATGACTGCTCCCACCCGTGCGCTGCGTGTCCATCCGCCGACGACGCGGAACATCAAGCCGCGGAAGCCGTACTCCTCACCGGCAGCAGCAAGAGGCGTCAGGATCATGCCGATGACGAAATAGGAGACGAGGTCGACCGTCGTCCACGGGACCTGCGGATTCTCCGGGCCCGGCGCCACGAGCATCAAGAGAGTCATGCCGATGAGCACCACGGGCCCGAATGCGAGAAGAGCGCGTCCGAAGACACCGAATCTGAACCGTCCTGCCACAGAGTGCAGGGAGCGGAACGGCACCTTGTAGAGCACGCGCTGGATCAGCATGCAATACGGGATGAGCAAGCCCAGGGACAGCGCGCCGGCGGCTTGCTGAAGAGGGGTGAAACCGGAGCGGCCGAGAATCTCGCTGTCGACGACGGACGCCGCGAACGAGAACAACTGCGCGAATCCGATGAGCCCGACGAGCAGCAGGAAGATCGCCAGAATCCCTCGGAGGATGCGGCGCTTGTCGCCCGCGTAGGCACGGTGATACTCGACGTCGGCCGGGACGCCCGGGGTCGATCGTGGTTCGTCATGTCGGAGAAGCCAGTTCTGGGTGGGGTTGTGGGTGGCGTTCTGCAAGGTGATTCCTTTCGCGGGGTGTCAACTGGCGAGTTCGTCGATCCAGCTCGACTTCATCCGCAGGGCGCGCTCGGTGCTGCCGAGGACGGCCGCGAGACCGATGAGGAGGTTGGCCTGCACGGGGAGCTGGACGGGCGAGGTGAAGGTGCCGATCGAGTCGGCGATGAGGGGGATCTGCGAGAGGGACTGGACGATCTGGGGCACCTCGACGCCCAGGCCGACGACGACGAAGGCGACCGACACGAGCCCGACAATGCCGCTCACGCGCGGGTGGCGGTGGTGCAAGCGGGCGCGGCGGCCTTCCGCGGAAGCCGGATCAGGAGTCAGCGGCTCCTCCGTGCCGTCTGCGCGCACGTAGTGGCAGCGCTTGAGGCCGAACCCGGTGATCGCGACTTCGATGTGACCACCCGGCACGGCGAAGCGGGTGGGCATCTTCGCGTACGACTGCATGGCTCCGTCGACGTAGAGACGGGCGCGGATCTCGCCGTCGGTCATGTCGCCGGCGTGACGGACATCGACCGTGTATGTCGATGTCACGCCGTCCGCTGAGGTCAGCGTGATCGCGCGGAGCGACCTGCCGAACATCTGCCACCAGCGGTAGCGGCGAAGCGGCTCGCCGGAGCCGGCCCGTACCCGACGGTTTCGCCAGTTCCTGCCACCCATCATGGGAGCCCTTCCTCGTTCTAGTACAGTGTTATAGTCAACGGGGAGCCAAAGCTATCACACTGTGATAAAAAGGTGTGCCAGGAAAGGTTCGGACACATGACGGCGGAATCCAAAGAACCGGGGACGCGAGAGAAGATCCTCATCGCCGCCGCGACGATGCTCGGCGAAGACCCGACCACGCGACTGAGCGTGCGGGCGGTGTCGACCCGCGCCGGGGTGAGCACGGGGTCGCTGCGACACTTCTTTCCGACGCAGCGCGACCTCATCGACACCGTTGTGGCTGCGATGTACGACCTCGACATCACCGACGACCCGATCGACGACCGCACGATGGGGCCGGCCGATCGTCTGATGGCCTGCTTGCGGCTACTGCTCGCCCAGGTCGGCGTGGGGAGCCGAGCGCGCGAGCAGCTCGGCGCGCTGTACAACGCATACGTCGCGTCGCCCCCGTCGGATGACGAGGCGGCCACCTACCTGGCGCTCGAGCGCATGGGGCGCCACCGCATCGAGCGGTGGCTGACGACGCTCGTCGACGAAGGGGCGATTCCTGCGGGTCAGGTCGAGGAGCGAGCGCGTTTTCTCGAGACGGTGCTCACGGGCCTCATGACGGAACGCGCTCTGCCCTCTGCGGCGGTGCTGGTGGAGACTGAGGCAGAAACACTCCGCCTCGCCGTCCACGCCGTGACGACGGCCTGGCTCCCGGCGTGAACTGAGTCACCTGGCCCGACTGGGGCGTCGCTGCGGCCATTGTTGCTTCCAGCTGGCTGCCTCAACCCTGGCGAAAACCCACGACCTCTTGACACCCGCCCCACGCAGGAATAACGTACAACCAAATGGTTGCACAAAGAGAACTGGGCGAAGCGGAGGTCGACCGTGTGTTCCACGCACTGGCGACGTCGACCCGGCGCGATATCCTCCGCCGGACGATCGAGCGGGAACAGTCCGTCTCGACCCTCGCCTCCGAATACGAGATGTCGTTCGCCGCGGTGCAGAAGCACGTGGCCGTGCTCGAAGCGGCGAACCTCATCGTCAAGCGCGCCGAGGGACGCGAGCGGCTCGTCCGCGCGAACCCCGAGATGATCGCCCGCGCCAGGGCGCTCCTCGCCCGTTACGAAGAGCTGTGGCGGTCGCGCATCGCCCGACTCGACGAGCTGCTGGCCGAGAAGCCGGCATCCACCACCGACACCACCGATGTTCCACGAACCGAAGAAGGAGACTGACATGCCCGTCACGGATGTCACCACCGATGCCGACAACCTCACCATGACCGTCGTCGCCGATTTCGCCGCGCCGATCGAGCGAGTCTGGGCCGCGTACAGCGATCCGCGCCAGCTCGAGCGCTTCTGGGGTCCTCCCGGATGGCCGGCGACGTTCACCGCCTGGGACCACACGGTCGGCGGACGCGCGCAGTACTCGATGAGCGGCCCCCGCGGCGAGAAGTCGTCAGGATCATGGGAGTTCCTCTCGATCGACGCACCGCACAGCTTCGAGGTGCTCGACTCGTTCGTCGATGATGAGGGCAAGCCTCTCGACGGCTTCCCGGCGCAGCGCATGTCGTTCGCCTTCGAGTCCACCGCCGACGGCACCCGCATGGTCACGACGAGTCACTTCGACTCGGTCGAGGCGATCGAGCAGGTCGTCGAGATGGGTCAGATCGAGGGCCTGAAGCTCGCGATGAGCCAGCTCGACGCCGTGCTGCAGGACCTGCGCGACTACGCCCAGGGCAAGGGCACGCAGGTCGAGCTGCTCGACGACACCCACGTGCGCATCACGCGACTCGTCGAAGGCCCGCGCGAACTGGTCTGGCGTGCGCACAACGATCCCGAGCTCATGAAGCAGTGGCTGCTCGGACCCGACGGGTGGGAGATGACCGAGTGCGTCGTCGCCACCGAGGTCGGTCAGGCCTACCGCACGTCGTGGGCACCCGTGGGCGACACCGAAGGGCAGCCGTTCGGGTTCGAAGGAGAAGCGCTGCTGATCGATGCTCCTCGGCGTTCGGTGCAGACCGAGCGGATGACCGGGATGCCGGTCGAGACGCTGAATGACCTGAACCTCTACGAAGAGGACGGCGCCACGCTCATCACCCTGCTGATCGAGTACCCCGACAAGGAGACGCGCGACATGATCCTCGCCACCGGCATGGCCGACGGCATGGAGGCCTCGTACGCCCGCCTCGAGAGCGAGCTGCTCGCCGTCTGACCCTCGTCAGCGGTGCGGGGCCGGGATGCGGGGTCAAGAACGCATCCCGGCTCCGCTGCGGGGTCGATAACGCACGGCATCCGCCGGTTTCCGGTGCGAAACTGGCCCCGCACGGGCAGCTCAGGCGTGCGGGGGGTCGGTTCGCGTCCCGGACGTTACGAGTCGGATGAGCCGGCGGCGTCACGACGCGGGCGGCGCGTCGACCAGATCGCCAGGGCGATCAGCACCGGCTGGAAGAACAGACGCACGAAGCGCTTCATGTCGGTGTCGAGACCGAAGCCGTCGCGATGATGCGTCCACTGCGCGATGTTGCCGGGGAACACCGCGATGAAGAACAGCGCGGTGATCACGCCGACCAGTCCGCGGTGCTTGCGGGCGACGAGCAGCGCCGTGCCGAGCCCGATCTCGACGACACCCGAGGCGAGCACGGTCACATCCGGATCGATGGGCACCCACTCGGGTACCTGCGCCTGGAACTCTTCGCGGGCGAACGTCAGATGCGAGACGCCCGCGAAGACGAGCGATGAGCCGAGGAAGATCCGGCCGATGGTCCGTGCGACATTCTTCGCCATGGTGCGAGTGTACGCGGGGGCCTCAGGGGGAGGGGCCGTCAGATCAGGCGGCGCAGCGCCTCTTCGAGAGTGACGCCCTGCGCTTCGGCGCGGTCGCGCAGGCGGGCGTGCTCGTCGCTCGAGAGCGCGAGTCGGACCTCGATCGGGTCGTCGACCGGCGCGTAGAGGCTGTCGAGCAGGTCGGAGGGCTCGGCCCACAGGGGCTCGGCGACAGTCGTCGCGACGGTCGGGGAGGCGGCGGCATCCTTCTGGTCCCGTGTCGCTGCGGCGGCGATCGGCGCGGATGCTGCGGCAGCGGCCCCGGCATCCGTCGCCATGGTGAAGCCGGGCCCGCGGCGCGGCTCCTGCCCCGCCTGGTAGGCCTTGGCTGCGGCGTTCGCGCGCTCGTCGGCCGCCTCGTTCAGGGGGTGACCGGCATGGCCCTTGACCCACGAGAACTCGACGTCGCGCCCGCGGATCGCCTCGTCGATGCCCTCGAGCAGGTCGCGGTTGAGCACGGCGCCTCCGTCTGACTTGCGCCAGCCCTTGCGCTTCCATCCCGGCATCCACTTGGTCACCGAATCGATCACGTAGCGGCTGTCGCACTCGATCATCAGCTTCTCGGAGATGCCCGCCGTCGCCTGCAGCAGTTCGAGCACCGCCCGCAGCTCACCCTGGTTGTTCGTGCCGTGGGGCGAGCCGCCCGCGGCCCAGTTGGCGTCGTCGATGTACCAGGCCCAGCCGTTCGGGCCGGGGTTGCCCAGGGCGGAGCCGTCTGCGGCGGCGATGATCGTCATCCCTCAACCGTAGCCGCGCCCGGGGACAGCGCTCGCGCGGGTCCCGTGCTTTCGACTCAGGGTGGCGCGCGACATAGTGTGGATCGATGCCTACCGATATTTCTTGGGATTCCTGGGTCGGCACCGCCGCATCGATCGCCACGCTCACCGTGATCGCTGCCGCCGCTCTCGCGGTGCTGGCGCTGGCCGCCTCGCTGATCAGCCGTCGTGTGCCGTGGGTGCGCGATCTCGCCAGACGAGTGCGCAATGCGACGATCGCCACGACCGCCGTGGTCGCGATCTGGATCGCCTGTGCGATCTCAGAACCCGCGACGCAGGACTGGTGGCCGGCGGTGTCCCGGCTGTTCCTGATCGCCACGATCCTCACCGGCTCGTGGCTGCTCGGCGCATCGATCTCGTTCGGCTTCGAACGACTGATGGCCAGAGAGGAAACGCTGCTCGTCGGTCCGGAAGCCCGCCGCCGGCGGACGCAGCTGCTGGTCATCCACCGACTCGTCCTCGTCGCGATCGCCGTGCTGTCGCTGGGCGCCGTGCTCTTCAGCTTTCCTGAGATGCGAGCCGTGGGCACGAGCCTTCTGGCTTCTGCCGGCATCGTCAGCATCATCGCCGGACTCGCTGCGCAGTCGATCCTCGGCAACCTCATCGCGGGTGTGCAGGTCGCGTTCACCGACGCGATTCGAGTCGGCGACGTGGTCGTGGTCGAAGGGGAATGGGGGCGGGTTGGCGAGATCAACCTCTCGTACGTCGTCGTCTACATCTGGGACGAGCGGCGCCTGGTCATTCCGTGCAGCTACTTCACGACGACGCCGATCGAGACCTGGACGCGACGTTCCGACAAGATCCTCGGCACGGTCTACCTCGACCTCGACTGGCGGGTGCCGATGGACGAGCTGCGGCAGGAGTTCCAGCGCATCGTCGAGGGGTCGCCGGCGTGGGACGGGCGGTCTTCCAGTGCGGTCGTCACCGACGCGCAGGGCGGGTTCGTCACCGTTCGTCTCGTGATGTCGTCGAAGGACTCCGACGATCAATGGACCCTGCGCTGCGAGGTGCGCGAGAAGATCATGACCTGGCTTCAGCGGGAGCATCCCGAGGCGCTGCCACGCACCCGCATGGATCTCGATACGACGGCGATGAGCAACGCGCGCTGAGTCGGGGTTCAGTCGGGGTCGGTGCTCAGTCGGGGCCGGTGGCCGGTGCTCAGTCGGTCTCGGTTTCGGGCTCGCCGTTCTCGATCGAGCTCGCCTCTGGGGCCGGAGGTGCCACGGGGAAGACGATCGAGCTGACCGCGGGGGAATCGAGGCCGAGACCGAGGGTCAGCGGGTCGACGGCGGTCGCGCCGAGAGGACGTCGGATTCGGATCGCTCGAGCGGCTCGGACGGCAGCTTCCACTGATTCTCTTCGTCTTCGGTGCGCTGTTGGAAAAGTCCCATGCGTCCCATTCTCGACCTGCGTCTCGGCAGGCGTGCCGGATTCACACCGGATTGATCGGATGCCGGGGTGCCGGTCGGGCCCCTATCCGAGCAATCCCAGACACGCTCGCGCCGTGCTCGTGCTGCAGCCCTCCGCGTCAGTCGGAAGCCGAGGCTTCGCGGACCGCGTTGACGAGTTCCCGCCACGGTCCGTCGAGCGCGGAGTCAGGCAGCTCTCGTTCGCGTTCTTCCGAGGGTGTGCGCACGCGGATCAGCCACACGAAGCGGTCGGCGCCGGCATCGGCGTCGTGGTCGGCATCCCACGGGCAGCTGTCGATCATCGCGATCCAGTGGTGCGTCTCGGTCGGATCGGGTTCGACCCGCCATTTGCGACGGATGCCGGCGATGCCGCCGGTGCGCACCACCGCGATGACGACCGGCGCGTCACTCGACCCTGGGGACTCGCTCATCTTCATAGACTCCCACGGTCGCCCACGCGCGTCGAGCGGCTGCGCCGGTGGCGTCGTCGATCGCCGATGCCGCGGCGACGGTCGCGTCGGCGAACTCCGTGAAGCTCGCGGTGCTCGACAGGCCGCCCGTGAGCACGCGGTACCAGACGGTGCCCGCGGTCTCCCAGGCGTTGCCGCCGAGGTCGATCGCGAAGAGGGCGAAGGCTCGGTTGGGGATGCCCGAGTTGATGTGCACGCCGCCGTTGTCTTCGGTCGTGCGCACGAATCCGCTCATGTGGTCGGGCTGCGGGTCTTTGCCGAGCTCGTCGTCGTCGTAGGCGGTGCCGGGTGCGATCATCGAGCGCAGCGCGCTGCCCTGCACGGCATCCGTGAAGATCTCGGCGCCGATGAGCCACGTGGCGTCGGCGGCTGTCTGCCCCAGGAGGTACTGCTCGGTGAGAGCCCCGAACACGTCGGCGATCGATTCGTTCAGGGCGCCGGGCTGACCCTGGTATTCGAGGTTGGCGGTGTACTGCACCACGCCATGCGCAAGTTCATGGCCGATCACCGTGGTCGATGAGGTGAAACCGACGAACACCTCGCCGTCGCCGTCGCCGAACACCATGCGCTCGCCGTCCCAGAAGGCGTTGTCGTAGTCGACGCCGTAGTGCACGGTGGCGTCGAGAGGGGCGCCGGCGTCGTTGAGGGAGTTGCGGCCGAAGGCCGACAGGAACATCTCGAACGTCGCCCCGAGTCCGTCGAACGCCTCGTTGACGGAGGCGTCCGCGACCGGCTCGTCGTCTTCGGCGCGGACGATCGCGCCAGGGAGGGTCTGCGTGTTGCCCGCGTCGCTGATCGTGCGGTTCGGGGCATCTGACAGCTCGGCGACCAGGTCGCCGTTCTCGTCGATCGACAGATCGATGCGCGCACGGAACGGCGGTCGGCCGGCCGTGAGCGTCTGGCGTGCGGCGGCCGCGGCGCGGGGGTAACGACCCGACTCGGCGAGGCGCGCGAGCAGGTACGACGGGATGACTCCGGGTGTTTCGGTGTGGCTGCTCATGTTCAGACCCTACGCCGGGGGTCGGACGTTCACGCAAGGACCGAGTGCGCGGCGGCGAGGCGGTCTTGACTCACCCGGATTTGAGATTGAGAATCGTTATCAATAAGGTGAGGTCTCGTGACCTCCTCTCCTCGCACCGGCCGCACGCTGCTGCTCACCGGGCTTCTCACGGCCACCCTCGCCGCGACGGCGTGCACGGCATCCGTCGTTCCGGCCCCCGCGTCGAGCGCCTCGATCCCGCCGGGCGACGGCGTCGACGGCGGGGGAGCCGTCGAGGTCGCATCGCCCGCCCGAGCGCTGATCGTGGCCGACGAGCGCGGCGACCTGGTGATGCTCGACCTCGAGACGGACGAGCGCATCGAGCTCGAAACGAACGAGACGGCGACGGATGCCGATGCGGCTGCCATCCTCGGCACCGGACGCTTCGCCCACCTGATCCGCGTCGACGGCGACCGTACGTTCGTCGATGTGCTCGATTCGGGTCGCTGGACGGTTCCGCACGGCGACCACTCGCACTCGTTCCTCGGTGACCCCGGGCTGCTCGGATCGGTCGCCGGAACGGGCGAAGCCGACATCCGCGTCGGCGACACCGCCACGGCCGTCCGCTTCGGCCGGCAGGTCGTGCTGATCGATCACGAAGAGCTCGCCCAGATCGACGACGCCCCGCGCATCGACCTCGCCCTCGACCCGGCAGGGCCCGTCATACCGTTCGCCGGGCACCTCCTCGTCGCCGCCACGGGCGACACGATCGACGTGTTCGACGCGACCGGCAGAGCCACGGGGGTCGCCGCGCCGTGTGCGAACGCGACCGATGTCGACCTCACCCGCGTCGGTGCCGTCTTCGCCTGTGACGGCGGAGCCGTGCTGGTCACCCGCGAGGTCGGCGGCGCGCTCGCCGCCGAATCCGTCCCGTACCCCGCAGGTGCCGCCGCGGCATCCGATCTCGCCGGACGCGCCGACCGCCCGGATCTCGCAGGCATCGCCGGCGACCAGGGCGCCTGGCTGCTCGACTCCCGAGCGCGCGAATGGATGCTGCTCGCCACCGACGCCCCGCTGGTGCGCGCCGCGGCGCTCGGCGACGACGACAGCCGCACGGTCGTGGTCGGGGCAGACGGAACCGTGCGAGTGCTGGCTCCAGACGGGACAGAACTCGCCCGCACGGGTCCTCTGCTCGCCGCATCCGTCGCCGATCCCGCACTGCGCGACCGTGTGCACCTCCTCGTCGACGCGGATCATGCGTACGTCTCCGACCCGGCCACAGGCGCGGTGCACGAGATCGACCACGGCGATGGCACCATCACCCGCACCTTCGACGGCCTCGACCCGCAGCACCTCCAGCTCGTCGGCTGACCTCGGAACTCACCGACGGCATCCGTCGTCACGCGCACCCGCGCACCCACCCAGAAGAAGGAGACACCCATGCACCGACCTGCCCGCAGCCGCCTCGCGGCCGGCACGATCGCCACGCTCGCCGTGGTCGCTCTCGCCGGATGCGCGACCGCCGCGCCCTCGGCATCCGGAGAGTCCGAGTCGTCGTCTGACCACGAGGGCGACACCAGAGTCGCGATCGCCTATGACGGGGGCATCACCGTGCTCGATGGCGAAACCCTCGAGATCGTCGACTCGGCCGAGCTCGACGGGTTCCTGCGCGTCAACCCCGCGGGAGATCACGACGGACACGTCTTCGTCACCGCGGCCGATGGATTCCACGTGCTCGACACCGGGCTCGCGTCGGGCTCCGTCGAATTCACCGGCGAGGTGTTCGACGCCGCGACCCCGGGCCACGCGACCCCGCATGCCGGACGCACCGCGCTCTTCGACGACGGCACCGGTGACGTGACGCTGTTCGACACCGATGCGGTCGGCACCGGATCGCTGCCGGAGTCCCGCACGGTCGAATCCGAGGCCGCACACCACGGTGTCGCGATCGAGCTGTCCGACGGCACACTGCTGTCGACCATCGGCACGTCCGAGTCCCGCAGCGGCGTCCGCCTGCTCGCCGAGGACGGCAGTGAGCTCGGTCGCAATGAGGACTGCCCCGGCGTGCACGGCGAGGGCGCGCTCAAGGGCGAGACCATCGTGTTCGGCTGCGAAGACGGAGTGCTGATGTTCGCCGACGGAGCGTTCGCCAAGCTGGCCGCCCCCGACGATTTCGGCCGCTCGGGCAACGGATACGTGACCGACACGAGTGCGATCGCGGCCCTGGACTACAAGTCCGACCCCGACCAGGAGGGCTACCTGCTGTCGCAGCTCGCGCTCGTCGACACCGACGCGCAGAGCCTGTCGGTGGTCGACCTGCCGCGAGGCGTCGAGTACACGTGGCGCGGAGTCGGCCGTGACGGCCACGACAACATCATCGTGCTCGCATCCGACGGCACCCTGAATGTGCTCGACGAGGCCGGCGCCGTCGTCGACTCGTGGGATGTCATCGAACCGTGGGAGAGCCCCGACGAGTGGCAGCAGCCGCACCCGGGACTCCGCGTTGTCGGCGACCTCGCCTACGTGACGGAGCCTGCCGAGAACCGCATCCTCGCCGTCGACCTGCACACCGGAGAGGTCTCCGCCGAAGCGACCCTCGACGTCGTGCCCGGTGAGTTCGTCGTGGTCGGCGCGGCCGGACACTGACCGCGCGGCATCGGATGCCGGGGCGGGGTCGTTCGCGGTCTCGCCCCTCGGTCGTGTCTTCGCCCCCGGTCGTGTCTTCGCCCCCGTCGTGTCGCCCCCGCTCAGTCGCGCGTGATCTCGAGCACGGTCGTGCGCAAGACGCCGTCGCCGACCGGAACCTCGAAGCGCACCGGCATCCCGGGGTGGGCGAGAGAGAACCAGAACGACACGGTCGGACCGCCGGGCTCGTCCGCCGTGTCATAGCGCCGGCACTCGACCGATCCGAAGGGCATCTCGAGCGTCGCGAGCGAGACCGTCGTGCGGTCCTCCGGGAACGCGGCGTGAGCCTGCAGATCGAGCCAGGTCACGCGGCTCGAGACCAGAGAGTCCGGATCGTCCGCCGCCCAGCGATCGAGCGTCGCGCCGTCGGCATCCGTCTGTCGAAAGCGATTGACGCGTTCGCCGCTCGTGCCGTCCGGCTGCTCGGTGAGCAGACGGATCGTCATGCCTGCACCGGTCGCGTCGCGGATCTCGTCGGCCGTGAACGGCGTGGGCAAGAGGTCGGGGCCGAGGATGTGCGGATCGATGGCAGTCATGCCACGATTCTCCGCTCTCAGGAACGCCCCCCGCCATCTCGCGTAAAATCGGCACAATGACCGATGCCCCTTCCGACGCTGCACCCGACCTCGGACCGGGCATCGACCCCGCAGACCTCGCCACCACCCTGCGAGTCCTGTCGGAGCTGCACCAGATCGACAACGAGCACCCCGACTTCGTGGCCGTGCGCCATGCGACCGCGGCGATGTTCAAGGCGGTCAAGCGCGTGCGTCGCAAGGAGATCCGCGATGCGATCGCCGACGCCGACAAGGCGGTCGTCGCCCGCACCGCGACCGGTGCGCCCGACCGCATCGACGACGAGACCCGCGGTCACGACCTGGCGACCAGCGTCGTCGACGCTCCTATTGCGGGAGAGCTGCTCAAGCCGCGCAACTGCTACATCTGCAAGCAGCCCTACACGGTGGTCGACGCGTTCTATCACCAGCTCTGCCCGGACTGCGCCCGCTTCAGCCACGGCAAGCGCAACGCACGCACGGATCTGACCGGCAAGCGCGCGCTGCTCACCGGCGGCCGCGCGAAGATCGGCATGCACATCGCCCTGCGGCTGCTGCGCGACGGCGCTCACACGACGATCACGACCCGCTTCCCCCGCGATGCGGTGCGACGCTTCTCGGCCCTGCCCGACTCGGCCGACTGGCTGCACCGCCTGCGTGTGGTCGGCATCGACCTGCGAGACCCGGCCCAGGTCATCGGGCTCGCCGATTCCGTCGCGGCGCAGGGGCCACTCGACATCCTGATCAACAATGCCGCGCAGACCGTGCGCCGCTCGCCCGGGTCGTACTCCCTGCTCGCGGATGCCGAGCTGCAGCCGCTTCCCGACGGACCGCTGCCCGAGATGGAGACGTTCGGCCACACCGCAGACCCGCATCCGCAGGCGCTGCAGGCATCCGTCGATGCGCACCCGCTGCTCTCGGTCGCAGCGCTGGGCGGAACGGTCGCCGAACAGGGCGGCCAGGCGTTGACGGCCGAAGACCTCGCTCGGCTCGCGATGGCTCCCGGATCGTCGTCACTTGAGAAGCACGCCGACGGCACCGCGATCGATGCGGGCGGTCTCGTGCCCGACGTCAACCGCACGAACAGCTGGGTGCAGTCGATCGACCAGGTCGATCCGCTCGAGATGCTCGAGGTGCAGCTCGCCAACACGACGGCGCCGTTCCTGCTGATCAGTCGTCTGCGCGCCTCGATGGCCGCCTCGTCGGCGAACCGCAAGTACGTGGTCAACGTCTCGGCGATGGAGGGGCAGTTCTCGCGCCGCTACAAGGGCCCGGGACACCCGCACACGAACATGGCCAAGGCCGCGCTGAACATGCTGACGCGCACGAGCGCCGGCGAGATGCTGGAGACGGACGGCATCCTGATGACCGCCGTCGACACGGGCTGGATCACTGACGAGCGCCCCCACTACACGAAGGTGCGCCTCGCCGAGGAGGGCTTCCACGCTCCGCTCGACCTCGTCGACGGAGCGGCCCGCGTATACGACCCCATCGTGCGCGGCGAGGCCGGCGAAGACATCCACGGTGTGTTCCTGAAGGACTACGAACCCAGCCCCTGGTGACCCTGGCCCTCCGGTCTGGCTGTCCGGCCGGTCCGGCTGGCCCCGCCCCTGAACTTTCGAATCGCGCACTTTGCAGATTCTGGGCCGCGATTTCTGCAAAGTAAGCGATTCGAAAGGATCCGGGGGGGGGCCGGGGCCGGGACCGGGGCCGGGGACCGGAACCGGAGGGCGGCGAGAGCGGATGCCGCGGCTACCGCGCCCGGATCTCGAGGTTCTCGGAGGCCCAGGTGCCGAGCTGGTCGAGGATCGGCAGGAGCCCGCGTCCGCTGTCGGTGAGCGAATAGGACACCGTGACAGGCGGACCGGCATCGACCGCACGCGCGACGAGCCCCGCCTCGGCGAGTTCGGCCAGCCGGTCGGAGAGCACGGTGTCGCTGATGCCGGCGACCCCGCGCCGCAGAGAGACGAAGGTCGAAGGACCGCCGCCGAGGGACGAGACGATCATGCCGTTCCAGCGTTTGCCGAGCACGCTGAAGGCCAGTGTGACGGCGGCGTCACAGACATGACGCTCCTCGTCGATCTCGGCCATGCGCCCATCATACCTGTGCTACGTTAACGCGAGTCGCTAAGAAAAACAGAGTGACTACGAAAAACGAAAGGTACTTCTCATGTCCCTGTTCCGCCTGGATGCCAGCATCCTTCCCGCGTCGTCCGCCAGCCGTTCGCTCGCCGACCTCGTCGAGGCCGAGTGGACCGCGTCGCACCCCGACTCCACGGTCACCCGCCGCGATCTCGCCGCCGATCCCGTGCCCGCGACGGCCTGGGCGGATGCCGTGACAGGCGGATTCGTCGACGACGCCCAGCGCACCGACGCTCAGCGCGCAGCGCGCGCCCTCGCCACCACCTTCGCCGACGAGCTGATCGGCGCCGACGCGCTGCTGTTCGCCGTGCCGCTCTACAACTACGGCGTCTCGCAGCACTTCAAGACCTGGTTCGACCTGGCCTACACCGACCCCCGCATCGACCCGCAGGGAACCGCGCTGCGCGGCAAGCCCGCGACCCTCGTGACGGTGCTCGGCGGCAACTACGCACCCGGAACCCCCAAGGAGGGCTGGGACCACTCCACCGGTTGGCTGCGCCGCGTGCTCGAGGACGTCTGGGGCCTCGACCTGCGCGTCGTCGAGCGTCCGTTCACGCTCGTCGGTGTGAACCCGGCACTGGATGCCTTCGCCGACACCGCCCGCGAACTCAAGGAGAACGCCGAGGAGTCGGCGCGCACCTACGGCCGCGAGCTCGCTGCGCGGCGGGGCGACCAGGTCGCCTGACCGCGCGCCGGATGCAGGGCGAGATCACGGATGCATGCCAGAGCACGGCTTCTCGGCATGCGTCCGTGATCTGAGCATGCAGGTGTGGGGTGCGGGTTCGTCCGTGCCTCGGTCCCGCAGACGGCACAAGCCCCGGACCGCCGTCCGACCGCCGTCCGACCTCCACAGGGCCCGCCTCAGGCCAGAGGCCGGGGGAACGGATGCGGCAGCCACACCGTCACGTTCAGCCCGCCGCCCTCGCGAGCGGTGAGCACGAGGGATCCGTCATGCGCCTGAGCGATGCGCTGCACGATGGCAAGGCCGAGTCCGATGCCCGCGTGATCGTCGCCTCGGGCGCGCTCGGAGCCGCGCTGGAAGGGCTCGGCGAGGGTCGACAGGAGATGCGCGGGCAGCACGTCGCCGGTGTTCTCGACGACCAGCGCGACCGCGTGCGGCAGCACATGCGTGCGAACGGTCACGGTGCCATCCGCGGGCAGATTGTGCACGATCGCGTTGTGCACGAGGTTGGTGATCAGCTGCTGCAGCAACGCGGGAGATCCGAGCACATTCGCGGTGTCGCCGCCGACATCGATCGTCACGCCTCGACTCTCGGCGAGGGGCAGGAGCGTCTCGGCGGATTCCTCGGCCAGCAGCGAGAGGTCGATCGGCTCCCGGGTGAACGTGCGGCGCTCGGCACGGCTGAGCATCAGCAGCGCCTCGGTCAGCTCGATCGCCCGTGTGTTGACCTCGTGCAGTCGGTCGATCAGCGCGTCGACGTCGCGGTCGGGGTCGTTGCGGGCGACCTCGAGCATCGTCCGCGAGATCGCGAGCGGGGTGCGCAGCTCGTGCGACGCATTCGCCGCGAACCGCTGCTGCTCGGCGATGTGCGCCTCGAGCTGCTCGAGCATCGAGTCGAACACGTCGGCCAGGTCGCGGAACTCGTCTCGTGGACCTTCGAGGTCCACCCGATGCGACAGCGACCCATGGGCCGCGAGCTGGGCGGCACGCCCGATGCGGTCGAGGGGCGCCAGCATCCGTCCCGCGAGCAGCCAGCCCCCGCCGATGCCGATCGCGAGCAGCACGAGCATGACGACGACCGCGGCGGGGATGAACGCGCGGATGAGGTCGGAGCGGTTCGGCACCCACTGGCCGAGCTGCGTATAGAGGCCGGTGTCGGGCACGTAGCGCAGCAGCCACAGCGCCACGGCCGCGAGCAGCAGCACCCCTGACACCACCACGACCCCCGCGTAGCTGAGGGTGAGCTTCCAGCGGGCGCTCATGCCGCGGCGCCGGGGCTTGCGAACCTGGTCAACCATCGGCATCCGTCCCGATGCGATAGCCGACGCCGGGAACCGTGAGGATCAGCCAGGGCTCCCCGAGCCGCTTGCGCAGCGATGAGACCGTGATGCGCACGGCGTTCGTGAACGGGTCGGCGTTCTCGTCCCACGCGCGTTCGAGCAGCTGCTCGGCGCTCACGACTCCGCCCGCGGCGTCGACGAGCACCTCGAGCACGGCGAACTGCTTGCGGGTGAGCGCGACGTACTTTCCGTCGCGGAAGACCTCGCGGCGGAACGGATCCAGACGCAGACCCGCTACCTCGAGCACCGGAGGGCGCACACGCTGGCGACGACGGTCGAGCGCACGCAGCCGCAGCACCAGCTCGCGCAGCTCGAACGGCTTCGTCAGATAGTCGTCGGCGCCGATCTCGAAGCCCGAGGCCTTGTCGTCGAGACGGTCGGCGGCGGTGAGCATGAGGATCGGGATGCCGCTGCCCGACGCCACGATCGACCGGGCCACGTCGTCACCGGAGGGGCCGGGGATGTCACGGTCGAGCACCGCCAGATCGTACGAGTTGACGCTCAACAGCTCGAGCGCGGTGTCGCCGTCTCCGGCGATGTCAGCGGCGATCGCCTCGAGCCTGAGTCCGTCACGCACGGCCTCTGCGAGATACGGCTCATCCTCGACGATCAGCACGCGCACGACACAGCTCCCATGTGCTCAGAGCTTACGCACCCGGGCATATCGGGAGCGTATGCAAAAGCGCATACGTCGTCGCAACAGGCGCCTGAATTGACTGAGGACATGAACACACGCACTGCCCTCAGACACCGACGCCGGGTTGCCACGGTGATCGGGATCGCCCTGCTCGCCGCCGCCGCCGTCACCGGCGCCGTCGTGCTGATCGGCCAGCAGTCGCTGGCGTCGGCATCCGTCTCTCCGACCGTCTCGCCCTCATCTCTCACCGAGGCCGACGGGGTCATCCGCCACGAGGGCGCCGTCTCGGTGTTCGACGAGACGCCCGCCGTGACCAACCTCGACAGCGATCTGCTCGCCGCCGTGCGTGCCGCCGCGACGGCCGCCGAGCAGGACGGCGTGGGCATGCACGTGAACAGCGGATGGAGGTCGCCCGCATACCAGCAAGTGCTGCGACAGGATGCGGTCATCGAGTACGGATCCGCAGAGGAGGCGGCCCGGTGGGTGGCCACCCCCGAGAACTCCGAGCACGTGTCGGGAGATGCGGTCGACCTCGGCCCGCTCGCGGCGCAGGACTGGCTGGCGCAACGAGGCAGCGAGTTCGGTCTCTGCCAGATCTACGCGAACGAGCGCTGGCACTTCGAACTGCGGCCGGCGGCTGTGGCGAACGGCTGTCCCCTGATGTACGACGATCCGACTGCCGACCCGAGGACGCAACGATGACGACAGCGCTCACGACTCCCCGCCTCACGTTCTCGCGCATGCACTCCCCGACCCTGCACACGCTTCCCGATGCGATCGCGGCGAACGTCGAGCGGATGCGCTCGGCGACCGATGCCCGCATCATGGCGGTCGTGAAAGCCGAGGGATACGGTCTCGGGGCCGTCAGCGTCGCCCTCGCCGCTGTCGGCGCCGGGGCCGAGTGGCTGGGGCTGACAGACGCAGCGGATGCCGCCGAGCTGCGCGATGCGGGCATCGAAGCGCCGATCCTCGCGTGGCTCAACCCCGCAGGGGTCGATGTCGCGCAGGTCGTCGCGGATCGCGTCGACATCGCCGTCGGCTCCGTCGACGAACTGCGGCAGCTGATCGCGGATGCCTCCGTGGTGCCGAACGCATGCGTGCGTGTGCATCTCCACATGGACACGGGGATGTCGCGGGGTGGCGTGCCCCTCGCGGAGTGGTCGGAGCTGCTGCGGGTCGCGCGCGCGGGTCGCGGTCGCATCGATGTCGTCGGGGTCATGGGGCATCTGCCCGATGCCGATGCCGCCGCGCCTGCGGTCAACGCGCCGGCCGTGCTGCGGATGCGTCAGGCGCGGGATGCCGTGTTGCGCGCCGGATTCGGTCCTGTTCTCGTGCACCTTGCGGCGACGTCGGGCACGCTGACGGATGCCGCCACGCACTTCGACATGGTGCGTGTCGGGGCAGGCCTCGTCGGCATCGACCCGTCGGAGTCCGTCGTGTTGCAGGGTGCTGCGCGGCTGACGGCATCGGTCGTGCACAGCAGCGTCGTATCGGCGGGCACCCCGGTCGGCTACGGCGGAGCGTATGTGACGACGCGCCGCACCCACCTGAGCGTGATCGGCGTCGGATACGCCGACGGCATCCCTCGGGAGCTCGATGCAGGCGCAGGGGTGTCGATCGACGGCATCCGATGCCCGATCGTCGGGCGGGTGTCGATGGATCAGATCGTCGTCGACACCGGTGACATGACCGTGCTCCGAGGCGCCACCGCCGTCGTGTTCGGCCCGGAGGGCGGGGCGGTGCCGAGCGTGCAGGAGTGGGCGAGATGGGCGGGGAGCATCCCGCACACCATCCTCACGGGCATCGGTGCGCGGGTCGAGAGGGCGATCGCATGACGGTGCTGGTGATCGGGGGAGGGCAGAACGCCGAGCACGAGGTCTCGCTCGCCTCGGCGGTGGCGGTGGCCGACGCCCTGCGACTCGGGGGATACGACGTGAGCACGGTGACGATCTCGCGGCAGGGCGTGTGGGAGGTGGCGGGCGTCTCGGAGGGTGCCACCGCCGCCGGATCCCTGACCCTGGCGATGCCGCTCGTCGCTGCAGCGGACGTCGTATTCCCCGCCGTGCATGGAGCGCTCGGCGAAGACGGCGCGCTCGCCGCGCTGTGCGCGCTCGCAGGGGTGCGCGTTGTCGGATCCGGACCGCGCGCCGGCGCGATCGGCATGGACAAGTGGACGACGAAGCTCGTCGCGAGGGCCGCGGGTCTGCGCACGGCGCAGGGGCGGGTCGTCGGTGCGGCTGACTGCGGGGATGCCGAGTTCGGAGGCCCGGTCGTCGTGAAGCCGGCGTCGGCCGGGTCGAGCTATGGAGTATCGCTCGTGCGTGAGGAGGACGAGCTCGGCCCGGCGCTGCGGGAGGCTGCGCGGTTCGATCGGCGGATCCTCGTGGAGGAGGTCGTGCACGGGAGGGAGATCGATGTCGCCGTGATCCGCGAAGCGGGCGGGGTGCGCTGGGCCGCGCCGCCTCTCGAGATCCACGCGGCAGGGCTCTTCGACACCGCCATGAAGTACGACGGCAGTGCACGGTTCACCGTGCCGGCGCAGCTGTCGACCGCCGAGGCGACCTCGCTCACGCGTGCCGCGCTGACCATGTTCGACGCTCTGGGATGCGCCGGTGTCGCGAGGATGGACTTCTTCCTCACCGCCGAGGGGCCTGTGCTGAACGAGGTCAACACGATGCCCGGTCTGACTGCGGCCTCGCAGGTGCCGCGGATGTTCGCGGCGGCCGACGTGTCGTATGTCGACCTGGTCTCGCGCCTGGTGCGTGCCGCCGAGGTGCCGGGGCGGTGACCGCGCATCGGCCGGCCCGATGACGCGGGCCGGCGGGCTCAGAGTCGATCGACGCCCGTCACGGTGAGCACCGCAGCACCCTCCTCGTCGGAGGCGGCGAGATCGACCGTGGCCGAGATGCCCCAGTCGTGGTCGCCGGCCGGGTCGTCGAGGATCTGACGGACCGTCCACTCGGTGGCGCCCTCGGTGAGGAGCAGGAGCTGCGAGCTGCGCGCGTTCGCACCGGCGAGGATCTCGTCGTGGTCCGCGAAGTATCCGTCGAGCGCATCCGACCAGGCATCCGCACCGAATGACGGATCGAGCTCGGCGAGGGATGCGACGTCCTCGCGGGCCGCGAGCTGCACACGTCGGAACAGCTCGTTGCGCACGAGGGTGCGGAAGGCCCGCACGTTCGACGTCAATCTCTTCGGCGCGGGCGGCACGATCGGCTCGTCATCCGGTCCGTGGAGGACGCCGTTGACCAGTTCCTCCCACTCGTCGAGCAGGCTCGAGTCGACCTGGCGCACGAGCTCTCCGAGCCACTCGATGAGGTCGCGGAGATCCTCGTCCTTCGCCTCCTCGGGGATGGTCTGCGAGGCCGCGCGATACGCGTCCGACAGGTAGCGCAGCACGACACCCTCGGACCGGGCGATCTTGTAGTACGCGACATATTCCCCGAACGACATAGCCCGCTCGTACATGTCGCGCACGACGGATTTCGGATGCAGCTCGAAGTCGCGGATCCACGGCTGGGCAGCGCTGAAGGTCTCGAAGGCGGCGCTCAGCAGCTCGTCGAGCGGCTTCGGGTATGTGATCTCCTCGAGCAGCTCCATGCGCTCGTCGTACTCGATGCCCTCGCGCTTCATCGCCGCGACGGC
>JAZBLP010000069.1:0-21948 GCA_037033305.1 Actinomycetota bacterium
CCCCGCTGGCCACCGCCAGGTCAGGGGTGCCGGAGATCGCTCCGCCGGTGGTGACGCCGACCGCGACCTTCTCGCCACGGGGACCGTGCTCGAAGAGGAACTCGCCGTCCTTCGCGTCGACCTTCACGTGGTCGCCGGGGTTCAGCTCGCCGTGGAGGATCTTCTCGGACAGACGGTCCTCGACCTCGTGCTGCATCGCGCGACGCAGCGGACGGGCGCCGAGTGCCGGGTCGAACCCGATCTCGATGAGACGCTCCTTGGCGGCCTGCGAGAGCTCGATCGTCATGTCGCGGTCGAGGAGACGCTCGCCGAGGCGCTTCGTGAACAGATCGACGATCTGCACGAGCTCTTCCTTCGACAGCTGCGGGAACACGATGATGTCGTCGACGCGGTTGAGGAACTCGGGCTTGAAGTTGCGCTTGAGCTCTTCGTTGACCTTGCCCTTCATCCGCTCGTAGTTCGTCGAGTTGACGCCCTCGATCTGGAATCCGACCGGACCACCGGCGATGTCACGAGCACCGAGGTTGGTGGTCATGATGATGACGGTGTTCTTGAAGTCGATCACGCGGCCCTGACCATCGGTCAGTCGACCCTCCTCGAGGATCTGCAGCAGCGAGTTGAAGATGTCCGGGTGGGCCTTCTCGATCTCGTCGAACAGCACCACGCTGAACGGCTTGCGGCGCACCTTCTCGGTGAGCTGGCCGCCCTCTTCGAATCCGACGAATCCGGGAGGGGCACCGAACAGACGCGAGACCGTGTGCTTCTCACCGAACTCGCTCATGTCGAGCGAGATGAGAGCGGCTTCGTCGTCGAACAGGAACTCGGCGAGCGCCTTGGCGAGCTCGGTCTTTCCGACGCCCGTGGGGCCGGCGAAGATGAACGAGCCCGAGGGACGCTTCGGGTCCTTGAGGCCGGCACGCTGACGACGAATGGTCTTCGAGAGAGCCGCGATGGCCTCTTCCTGACCGATGACGCGCTGGTGCAGCGCCTTCTCCATGAAGACGAGACGCGAGGACTCCTCTTCCGTCAGCTTGAAGACCGGGATGCCGGTGGCCTGTGCGAGCACCTCGGCGATCAGACCCTCGTCGACGACCGCCTGGGTCGCGACGTCACCCGAACGCCACTGCTTCTCGAGGCGCAGGCGCTCGGCGAGGAGGCTCTTCTCCTCGTCGCGCAGCGATGCGGCCTTCTCGAAGTCCTGGTCCTCGGACGCGATCTCCTTCTGCTCGCGGACCTTCGCGATCTTCTCGTCGAATTCGCGCAGCTCGGGCGGGCTCGACAGGATGCTGAGGCGCAGGCGGGCACCGGCCTCGTCGATCAGGTCGATGGCCTTGTCGGGCAGGAAGCGGTCCGACACGTAGCGGTCGGCGAGGTTCGACGCCGCGACGATCGCGCCGTCGGTGATCTGCACCTTGTGGTGCGCCTCGTACCGGTCGCGCAGGCCCTTGAGGATGTTGATCGTGTGAGGGAGGCTCGGCTCGTTCACCTGGATCGACTGGAAGCGGCGCTCGAGAGCGGCATCCTTCTCGAAGTGCTTGCGGTACTCATCGAGCGTGGTCGCACCGATGGTCTGGAGCTCGCCACGAGCGAGGAGCGGCTTGAGGATGCTGGCCGCGTCGATCGCGCCCTCGGCGGCACCCGCACCCACGAGGGTGTGGATCTCGTCGATGAACACGATGATGTCGCCGCGCGTGCGGATCTCCTTGGTGACCTTCTTCAGGCGCTCCTCGAAGTCACCGCGGTAGCGGGAACCGGCGATGAGCGAGCCGAGGTCGAGCGAGTAGAGCTGCTTGTCCTTCAGCGTCTCGGGCACATCGCCCTTGACGATCGCCTGGGCGAGGCCCTCGACGACGGCGGTCTTGCCGACGCCGGGCTCACCGATCAGCACGGGGTTGTTCTTGGAGCGGCGAGACAGGATCTGCATGACCCGCTCGATCTCCTTCTCGCGACCGATGACCGGGTCGAGCTTGTTGTCGCGCGCGGCCTGCGTGAGGTTGCGGCCGAACTGGTCGAGCACCTGCGAGCCGCCCTGGGCGCTCGGGGTGTCGTTCGACTGCGCGCCGACGGCAGCCGGCTCGCGTCCGGGGGCGCCGGACAGAAGCTGGATGACCTGCTGGCGGACCTTGTTCAGGTCGGCGCCGAGCTTGACGAGGACCTGGGCTGCGACACCCTCGCCCTCGCGGATGAGGCCGAGCAGGATGTGCTCGGTTCCGATGTAGTTGTGACCGAGCTGCAGAGCCTCGCGGAGGCTGAGCTCGAGCACCTTCTTGGCGCGCGGCGTGAACGGGATGTGACCGGTGGGCTGCTGCTGGCCCTGACCGATGATGTCCTGCACCTGCTCGCGGACGGCGTCAAGGGAGATGCCGAGGCTTTCGAGTGCCTTGGCTGCGACACCCTCACCCTCGTGGATGAGGCCGAGCAGGATGTGCTCGGTGCCGATGTAGTTGTGGTTGAGCATCTTCGCCTCTTCTTGGGCGAGGACGACCACTCGACGGGCTCGGTCCGTGAATCTCTCGAACATGCTGTGACTCCTTATTCGCACTGGGGCGAAGCGAGGATCCCTCGACGGTCTCCGCGCCTGTACATCGAGAGTAACCACCGTGCGGATGCAGTATGCCCGTGTTCGCCGTCGGCATAGTGCCTGACCGCCGGTGACGCGCCTCCGGCACGGACAGGGTTGACGGGCTTATCGACAGTCGTTATGTTAACGATTATCGCTAATAACGACTCTCGATAAGGAGCAGACGATGACCTCGACGAAGGACCGCACGCTGTCTCGCGGAGACGCCGCAGCCATGATCGGCTTCTGCATCGCGGGGGCACTCATCGCCGCCTCCATCACCGTGTATTCGATCATCCGGATCATCGAGCTGGCCCGCGGAGTGGACGTGCCCGTGCTCGTGGAGTTCGCCGGCGCGGCGAACTCGGTCGATCTCCCGCTCTCCGGCGGTGGCACCGTCGCGGTCGCGCTCGACAGCGCGACCCTCACCGCGCCGCAGCTGCCGGTCGTCGCCGCGGTTCCGGGCATCATCGGCCAGGTGCTGCAGATCGTCACGATCATCGTCGTCATCGGATGCCTGATCCTGCTGTCCCGCAGCACACTCGGCGGTCGCGTGTTCAGCCGCCGCAACACGGCCCTCGTCGCCACCGCCGGCCTCACCGGGCTGCTGGGTTTCGGGGCCGTGCGGTTCTTCGACAACATGCTCGCCAACGCCACGGTCGCGCATGTCACCGACAACGGGCTCGACAATGCGGTCATCACCGTCGAACCGTTCACCTTCATCCTCGCCGCCTTCGTCATCGCCCTGATCACGACGGTGTTCTCCGTCGGGGACCGCCTGCAGCGCGACACGGAAGGACTCGTGTGATGATCAGCTTCGGCTCGGACTCGATCTGGGACTCCCTGCGGTTCATGGGCATCGCGCTCGCGGCGGTCGCGCTGGTGATCGGACTGTTCGTCTGGCTCGGCCGCCGTCGCGGCAGCACGACCGTCGCACTGGATGCCGCGCTCACGATCAGCGGGATGTGGATCGCCCTCAACGCGCTCGGCGCGGTGATCCTCGTCGTCAAGGTCTTCCAGGTCGGCTGGGCGGAGCTCTCGGGCCGAACACTCGTCTGGGTCGACTGGCCCGCTTCGCTCCCCTGCCTCGATCCGACGATGAGCACGACGACGGGGGCGATCCTCGAATGCCGAGGCACGGAGCTGACCGACTTCACGGTCGCGAACGCCTCGCTCGGGCTGCGGGCACTCGCCGGGGCTGCGCAGCTGAGCGGTCTGATCCTCGCGACGCTGCCCGCGGTCATCCTCGCGGTCATCTGCTTCAACACGCTGCGGGGCCGCGCCTTCTCGCGCACCATCACCCGTGCGCTCATCGGCGGGGCGGTCGCGGTGCTCGTCTTCGGGGTCGCGTCGGATCTGCTCGGCAGCATCGCGGCCACCGCGGGGCTCCGCGAGGTCTTCGCGTCCGACAGCGAGTGGTATCCGTCGCAGTTCCAGCTCACCGTGACTCCGCTCCCCTTCGTCGGCGCGCTGATGCTCGCCGCTCTCGCGGCGGTCTTCCGCCAAGGCCTGAAGCTGCAACAGGAGAGAGATGACCTGCAGCGCACGAACGCGGCCCTTGAAGATGAGACTCGAGGCCTCGTATGACTCCGGCCGAGAGCGACGACGAGCTCACCGGCATCCACTGCCGTCTCGACGAACTGCTCGCTGAACGAGGGATGACGCTGACCGAGCTGAGCACGCGCGTCGGCGTCAGCATCGTCAACCTGTCGGTGCTGAAGAACGACAGGGCGCGGGCGATCCGATACTCGACGCTGCGCGCGATCTGCGACGCGCTCGACTGCGAGGTGGGCGAGCTGCTCGTGCTCGCCTAGCCCCGCGACGTATCAGCGCGAGTCCGCGCCCCGCAACCCCCTCCTATGGATTCGCTGTGAAGCCATAGCGTTGGTCCCATGACGCTCAACGACCGGAACCTGCGCACCCCGTCCCGCATCCTCATGGCTCTGCCCATCGCCGCACTCGCCTTCTCGCTGGCCGCCTGCGGGGGCTCGTCGCGCCCCGCAGTCGACGACGTCGCCGATGGCATCCAGAAGGTCTACGAAGAACAGGGACTCGGCGATGTCGTGACCGACGACGTGGCCACCTGCTTCGCCGACGCCCTCGTCGACTCCGACCTGAGCAACGAGACTCTGACGTACATCGCCAACGGCGAGGACAAGCAGTCCAGCGAAGAGGACAAGGCGCTCACCACGCAGATCCTCACCGACAACCTGGAGAAGTGCGCGGGCTGATCCCCGCCGGTCCGACCCCGAAGGATGACGGATGCTGCGGCAGCCGTCATCCTTCGTCATCTCCGCCTCCGGTCCGGCACGCGACTCCTAGCGTGGACGGATAGCGCGCACACGGCGTGCACCGATTCTGGAGTCCCCAATCCAATGAGCACCACCGTCCGCGCCGCGAAGGCGCCAGACACCCGCGGTCCCGTCCGGAAGCTGCTGACATCGTTCGGCTTCCAGATCCTCGCCGCCCTCGTCCTCGGCATCGCCGCCGGCCTGATCGCCCGCCAGCTCGGAGCGACCAGCGACGAGCCGAACGGCCTCTCGGCCACCCTCGACACGATCGGCAGCTCGTACGTCACGCTGCTGCGCACAGCCGTCGTGCCGCTGATCTTCACCGCGATCGTCGCGAGCATCTCGAACCTGCGGCGCGTGCAGAACGCCGCACGCCTCGCCGGCCAGACGCTGCTGTGGTTCGCGATCACCGCGTTCATCGCCGTGAGCATCGGCATCGTGCTCGGACTCGTGATCCAGCCCGGGTCGCGCGCCGGCGACGACCTCGCCCCGAGCGCCCCCTACACCGTGGGCACCTGGTGGAACTTCCTGCTCGGTCTGATCCCGCAGAACTTCCTCGGCCTCAGCGTCAGCACCAACCCGGGCGCGACCGAGGGCACGTTCTCCTCGAGCGTGAACTTCAACATCCTGCAGGTCATCGTGATCGCGGTCGCCGTCGGCATCGCGGCGCTCAAGGCCGGCAAGAAGGCCGAGCCCTTCCTCGCGTTCACCGAGTCGCTGCTCAAGGTCATCCAGCGCGTGCTGTGGTGGATCATCCGGATCGCCCCCATCGGCACGTTCGGCCTGATCGGCGCCGCGGTCGTCGAGTACGGCTGGGAGAAGCTCGCCTCGCTCGGCTGGTTCGCGATCGCCGTGTACATCGGTCTCGCTCTCGTGCTCTTCGTGGTCTACCCAGTGCTCGTGAAGACCAACGGACTGTCGATCAGGCAGTACTTCTCGGGTGTCTGGCCGGCCGTGCAGCTGGCCTTCGTCAGCCGCTCGTCGATCGGCACCCTGCCCCTCACCGAGCGGGTGACCGAGCGCAACCTCGGCGTGCCCCGCTCGTACGCCTCCTTCGCCGTGCCGTTCGGCGCGACCACCAAGATGGACGGCTGCGCCGCGATCTACCCGGCCATCGCCGCGATCTTCGTCGCCCAGTTCTTCGGCATCGAGCTCACCCTCGTGCAGTACCTGCTGATCGTGCTCGTCTCGGTCGTCGGCTCGGCGGCGACCGCAGGCACGACCGGCGCGACCGTGATGCTCACCCTGACGCTGTCGACTCTCGGCCTGCCGCTCGAGGGCGTCGGCCTGCTGCTCGCGATCGACCCGATCCTCGACATGGGCCGCACCGCGGTCAACGTCGCGGGCCAGGCGCTCGTGCCCACCATCGTCGCCAAGCGCGAGGGGATCCTCGACGAGGAGCTCTACAACGCGCCCCGCGAGGGCCTGCCGTTCGCCGACGACTCGGCCGACGACGACGCCCCCGAGACGGATGCCACCGCGACCGAGGCCGAGGCGGCCAGCACCCGCTGACCTCTCACTGTTCGACCGAGCGCCTCGCCCCCTCTCCCGGGGGCGGGGCGCTCGTCCGTCTCCCCCTATGCGCGACCCTGCTGCCGCGTGGCACCGCGGGTGTCGAGCGCGAGCTCCTCGGCATCCATCGCGGTCATCAGCTCGCGCATGAGCTCTTCGTCGAGGTTGCCCGCGTCGCGCTCCTCGAGCAGGATGTCGCGACGCACCTGCAGCCACCCCCGGCTCAGGGCGGCCAGGTCGTCGAAGGAGGGCCGGGCGACGGCATCCTCGACCTGCTGCGCGTCATCGGTGTCCTTCTCGACGCGGGTCATGCGCTTCGTGAACGCGTCGAAGACACCCAGGTCGACCTCGCCGTACTTCGCCTCCCACTCGACGCGCTTCTCGGCGAGGAAGGCCTTGCCGGCCTCCCGGCTCTTCTCCCGCACTGCGGCGAGCGCACGCTGATCGTCGTCGTGATCGACGTCGCCCTCGATCCCGAGGCGGCGGATCAGCATCGGCAGCGTGAGCCCCTGCAGCAGCAGCGTGCCCACGGTCACCACGAACGCCACCACGACGATCGCGTGCGAGGCCTCCTCGTCGAGCGTCGCAAGATCTGCCGCGGCGAGAGCGATCGCGAGTGTCACGACGCCCCGCATCCCCGCCCACGAGATCACCGCGCTGTCCTTCCATGTCAGCTGAAGACCTGCCATCTGATCGCGGACGATGTGCGTGCGCAGCTCGTCGGCGGTGAACTGGCCCCACCGCCGGGACCTCTCGTGACGCTTCTCGAACTCGCCGTTCTCGACGCCGCGGTCCCAGCGCTCGAGGCGCTTGCGGTCCTGGAAGTTCGCCCACGCGCTCGTCGGGTAGATGTAGAGCGGACGCACCACGAGCACGACCAGCAGCACGATGCCCGACAGCACGAGGATCTGCTCGACGGACTCGCTGCCGAGGTCGCGCAGCACCCGGGGGAACTGCAAGCCGATGTACGCGAACACGAAGCTCTCGAGCAGCAGATCGGCCGACAGCCAGAGCGGCTTCTCCTGCTGACGGGTCGTGTAGTCGGTGCGGGGCGAGTTGTATCCCACGTAGAGCCCCATCGCGACGACCGCGAGCACACCGGAACCCAGCAGATGCTCGGCGATCGCGTACGCCCCGAACGGTGCGAGCAGGCCGAAGGTGCCGATCACGACTGCATCGTTGATCCGCATGCGGAGCTGGTGCAGCAGGATGCCGAAGACCAGTCCGATCGCGACACCGACGGCGACGGCGAGCAGGAACTGCCCCACACCGCCCCACACCGACACGGTCGCGCCCGCGAGGATCGCCGCGAACACGCGGTACAGGGTGAGCGAGGTCGCATCGTTGATCAGGCTCTCGCCCGAGAGCACCGTCATGATGCGGCGGGGAAGACCGAGCTTGCGGCCGATGGCGGCGGCCGACACCGCGTCGGGCGGCGCGACGATGGCGCCGAGCAGCAGAGCGCCGGGCAGGGTCAGCGACGGCATGATCCACCAGGCGACGAAACCCACCGCGAGCGCCGTGAGCAGCACCAGCCAGATGCCGAGCCGGCGGATCTGCGGCAGGCTGCGCTTGAAACCGACGAACGAGACGTCCAGTGCCGCGGAGTACAGCAGCGGCGGAAGCACGAGGTTCAGCAGCAGATGGCCGTCGATCTCGACATCCGGCACGAAGGGGAGGAAGGATGCCGCCAGCGCCACGACCGTGACGAGCAGCGGAGCCGGCCATCCGCGCCATCGGGCGATCGCCGCCACGACGACAGCACCGACGAGCACGTAGAAGATCTCGGCATCCATGCCCCTAAAGTACTGCCCTCGTCTCGCGCGGGGCGGCGCGGGGCGGTGCGGGGGCGGCGATCAGGGGCGGTCGTCTGCGAGCTCCTCGCGGAGCCCGGCGTTCTCGTCCTCCAGATCGAGCACGCGACGGATGCCGACGATGTTGATGCCCTCGACGCGCAGCCCGGTCACCCGACGGATGCGTTCGAGGTCGTCATCGCTGTAGCGGCGCGTGCCGCCTTCACTGCGTGCGGGCGTGACCAGGCCCTTGGCCTCGAAGAGGCGCAGGCTGGCTTCGGGTACCCCGCTGAGCTGCGCGGCGACGGCGATGCCGTAGACCGGCATGCTCGGGTCGCGATCTTCCATCGACACCTCACTCTCGACGCACTTGCATTCTATCTCGCGTTGTTCTATAAAAAATCTATAGCAACGGTTGCAGATAACCTGCACCGCCAATGCCCATTCGGGCCACACGAAAGGAGACACTCATGGCCATGTCCTTCGATCCGTTCAGTCAGCTCGACCGCTTCGCTGCGAGCGTGCTGGACTCCGTCCGCGCACCGCGTCTCATGCCGGTGGACCTCTACCGCGACGGCGACAGGTACATCCTGCACGCCGACCTCCCCGGCATCGATCCGGGGTCGATCGACGTCGACCTCGACGGCGGACAGCTCACGATCCGCGCACAGCGCACGGCCGACGGTCGCGAAGGCGTCCGCTGGCTCGCACGCGAGCGCGGGGCAGGCTCGTTCCTCCGCCAGTTCTCGCTCGGCGACGGCGTGGACCTCGACGCGATCAGCGCCTCGTACGAGAGCGGAGTGCTCTCGGTGATCATCCCGGTCAGCGAGCGCGCGAAGCCGCGCAAGATCGAGGTCGAGTCGAGCGACAACCGACAGTCGATCACCGCCTGAGCCGTCGGTGCGCCGGTGCGCGAACCCGGCCCACCCCGCTCCTCCCGCTACGGCGGGGGCGGACGGGAATGCCCCGCCCGCCCCCGCCGTTGCATTCTGGGATGACTTCCACCGCGCTCTCCGTCCTCGACCTCGTCCCGGTTCGCACCGGCCAGACCAGTGCCGAGGCGATCTCCTCCTCCCTCGATCTCGCCACGACCGCCGACCGCCTCGGCTACCGCCGCTACTGGTTCGCCGAGCACCACAACATGCCGGCCGTGGCATCCACCGCTCCCCCGGTGCTCATCGCCGCCGCCGCGATGCGCACGACGCAGATCCGTCTGGGATCCGGCGGCGTCATGCTCCCCAACCACGCTCCGCTCATCGTCGCCGAGCAGTTCGCCGCCCTCGAGGCCATCGCCCCCGGACGCATCGACCTCGGCCTCGGCCGCGCCCCCGGCAGCGACCCCGTCATCACCCAGCTGCTGCGCGGATCGGGCACCACCAGCGACGTCGAGCAGTTCCCGCGCAACGTGCAGGACATCGCCGCGCTCATCTCGGGCGAGGGCGCCACCGTGCGCTTCACCTCAGGTGGCGAGTACACCGTGCACGCGACGCCGTCCGCCACCGGAAGCCCCGAGGTGTGGCTGCTCGGATCGAGCGACTACTCGGCGCAGCTCGCGGCATCCCACGGTCTGCCCTACGTCTTCGCGAACCACTTCTCGGGACAGGGTCTCGAGCGCGCCCTCGACCTGTACCGCACGGGCTACCAGCCGAGCGAAGAACACCCCGAACCGCGGACGTTCCTCACGATCAACGTGGTGGCATCGCCGACACAGGAAGAGGCCGAGGCGCGAGCCCTGCCGCAGCTGCGCATGATGTCGCGTCTGCGCCTGAACAAGCCGCTGATCGCCCTCGAGACTGTCGAAGAGGCGCTCGCCGCCGAGTCGGATGCCGCGACCGACCAGGTCGTCGAAGCCGCTCGCTCGCGCTGGTTCGTCGGCACCGGCGAGTCGGTCGCCGCCGAACTCCGCGCCTTCGCTGAGAAGTACGGCGTCGACGAGGTCATGCTGTCGCCGGTCGCCGGTGCGTACGAGTCCGAGCCGCGCGACGCCGCCGCGGGGCGAGCCCAGACGCTCGAGCTCATCGCCGCGGCGCTCTAGGGCTCGCACCGCACCCGCCAGACGCGCCGCACCCGCCAGCCGCACCGCATCCGGCTCCGTCAGGCCGAGTGGTCAAAAGAGCATGCCTCAGGGCCGTGGGGGATGCGTTTTTGACCACCCACCCCGTTCCCGGCTTCTGGGCGCTCGCGGACGACATCGATATCGTCGTGCCGACGGATGCCGTCCGGCCGCGCACGCGCGGCGTGCGCAGCCGACGGCTCGCCCCCGGCAGAGCGCGGACGTGGCGGATCGGCTGCGTCCCGGTCGTCGACCCTCTGACAGCCCTCTTCCTCTGCGCGCACTCCTTCACGGACGATGAGATCGTGGTCGCGCTGGATGCGCTTGTCACGACCTCTGACAACTACCCGGGCCTTCGTGCCGACCGGCCCACTCACACGGTCGATGAGATCGACCGACGCCTGCGTGAGTGGGGGCGCTTCGCGGGGTGCGCGCGTCTGCGAGCGGCACTGCCGGCCGTGCGCTCGGGCGTCGAGTCGCCCAAGGAGACAGAGACGCGTCTCCTGATGCTCTCGGCACACCTTCCCGAACCGGTGGTGCAACATGAGATTCGCCGCGGGGGCGAGGTCATTGCGAGAAGCGACCTCGCGTATCCCGCTCTCCGTATCGCCATCGAATACGAAGGAGATGGCCACCGGACCGACCGCGGCCAGTGGCGGCGCGACATCCAGCGGCAGCGCGAGCTCGAAGACCTCGGATGGGTCGTCATCCGCGTGACACAGCTCGACCTGCGCGACACTCGACCGCTGCTGGATCGCATCCGCCACGCGATCGCATCCCGCTCCTGACCCTGCGCCGGCGCGCGCCTGCGCGGGTGCGCCCCGCGTTGATTGGTCGAAAATGCATCCGAACGGGCGGGTTGCGATGCGTTTTCGACCACCCTGCTTCCGAACGACGCACTTTCGACCACCCACTGCCGAGTCACGAACGCCGAAGGAAACCCGCGCCAGGGCTGGTATTCCGGCACTTCCGGGCGTAACCTCCTCCCAACGGAAGGGGTTCGATGATGAGCACTACCAAGACTCTGGCCCTCTGGGTGGCATACGGCACGAACGGAGTCGTCGGCAGCATCCGACACGACGACGAGGGATACACCGTCGTCATGGCCGGATCCGATGCCGTGACGGGCACGTATCCGACGCTGGAATCGGCCAAGGGCGCGCTGCATTCGCACATGCTGCCGGGCAGCGGCTGGCCGATGTTCCGCGAGCACTGACTCCGGCGAGGACGCACCCGAAAGAACGGCAGAAAAGCGGGGAAGAACGGGGAAAGAAAAGGGGACGAGGGGCGACGCGGTCGCGGGGACACCCCCGCGACCGTCGTACGCTGACAGCATGCGACCCACCTCTCCCCTCGCTCCTCCGGCATGCTGACGGTCGAGGAGCAGCGGGCGAAGGTGATCGCCGCCACCCGACCACTGGATGCCGAGTCGGTGCCGATCTCCCAGGCGGCGGGCCGCACCCTCTCCGCGACCGTGCACGCTCGAGTCGATGTGCCGCTGTTCGACAACTCCGCGATGGATGGGTATGCCGTCCTGTTCACCGACGTCGAGTCGGCCACGGCCGAGCATCCCGTCGAGCTCACGACGATCGCCGACCTCCCGGCGGGGGCGACCGACGAACCCGAACTGCGTCCCGGACGGGCTGTGCGCATCATGACCGGCGCCCCCGTGCCCCGCTCGGCGACCGCCGTCGTGCCCTTCGAGCACACCCGCGACGGCCTGCGGGCATGGGACGCGCCTGCGGTCGTGGTCACCGCGCCGTCACGCGCGGGTGCCCACATCCGCCGCCGCGGTGAAGAGCTGCGCGTCGGAGCAGTCGTCGCGACAGCCGGCGTCACCCTCGGCCCGCTGCAGCTCATGGCCATCGCAGCCACCGGCATCGACACCGTGCAGGTGCATCGCCGCCCCCGCATCGCGGTCATCTCGACCGGCACCGAGCTCGCGCCCCCAGGCGCAGACCTGACCCGCGGGCAGATCCCCGAATCGAACTCGGTGCTGCTCGCGGCGCTGTGCGTCGAGGCGGGCGCCGATGTCGTCTCGATCGACACGGTGACAGACGAGGACGCCGCCTTCACCGCCCTCCTCGATCGCGCGCTCGACGACGCCCGCGTCGATGTCGTGGTCACGTCCGGCGGAGTCAGCGCCGGCGCCCGAGAGGTCGTGAAGAACGTGCTGCGCGACCGCATCGAGTTCGTGGCGGTCGCCATGCAGCCGGGCAGGCCCCAGGCGTTCGGACGCCTCGGCGACGCACTGGTGTTCGGACTGCCGGGCAATCCGGCGAGCGTCGCGGCCTCGTTCGAAGCCTTCGTGCGGCCGGCACTGCTCGCGCTTCAGGGTCGCACAACAGTACAGCGACCCGTGCTCCGCCTCGTCAGCACGACGGCATGGCTCAGCCCGTCGGGGCGACAGCAGTACGTGCCCGTCACCATCGACCGATCCGACCCGGCAGCCTGGTCGATGCGCCCGGCGGCCTCGGACGGGTCATCCGGCGCGCACCTGGCGGCGGGACTCGCCAGAGCGGATGCCTATGCGGTCGTGCCTGCCGATGTAGCGGCCGTCTCCGCCGGCGACCTGGTCGACGTGATGCTGCTGTCATGACTGCGACGCACACCACCGAGACACCGAACGCGGCAACACCGGCGACACCGGCGTCCGGCCGGACGGCCGCGATCATCCTCGCGGGTGGGCGGGCCTCCCGGCTCCAAGGGGCCGCCAAGCCGTTGCTCGAGGTCGGCGCCCGCACCCTGCTCGACCACGCCGTCGCGGCTGCCGACGGCTGCGACCCCATCGTCATCGTGGGTCCGCCGATGCCGACCCACGTTCGCGTCCTATGGGCCCGGGAGACACCCGAGTTCGGCGGACCGGTCGCCGGCGTCGCCGCGGGCCTCGCCCTCGTCGACACCGTCGAGGTCCTGCTCCTGGCGGCTGACCTCCCGGACGCCGAAGGCGCGGTGGCGCAGCTGCACCGGCATCCGCCCCTCTCCGTCGGCGCCGACGGCGTGTGCCTGACCGACGCGTCCGGCCGGATGCAGTGGCTGGTTGGCCGATATCGCACCGATGCCCTGCGGTCCGCCGCCGCGGTTCTCCCCGACGGCGGCCGCGACGCCTCGCTGCGGTCCCTTCTGGCACACCTCCGCATCACCACGATTCCGGCGGGAGACCTGGCGACGGATGTCGACACGTGGGACGATCTCGAACGAGCTCGCGCTGCGGCACCGATGCCCCGGCCAGTTGGCTCACCGCATGAGGAGACGACATGACCGACAAGCCCTCACACCTTCCCGTCGACGCCCTGGACGACTGGACCATGGCCGTCTGCACAGCGCTCGGGATCGATCGCGAATCCGTCGACGTCGCGTTGCTCCTGGATCTCGCCCGGGACGTCGCGCACGGGGTCGCCCGCCCCGCCGCACCACTCAGCGCCTACCTCGCCGGCCTCGCCGCGGGGCGTGCCGGCGGCAGTCGCGAAGACACCGCTGCGGCGGTCGCCACCATCACGGAGCTGGCCCGGGAGTGGCGCGCGGACGAGCGGGAATCCTGAAGCGGTCTGATCGTCCTCGCGGAGGCGGCGCTCAGTCGTCCGGCTCGCCGCTGAGGATGCCGCGCAGCCAGTCGCGCGCCTCGACGAACACGTCGTCGTCGTAGCGCTCGGGGTACTGCACGATCTGGCGGTCGGCCCGCGGGTACGACCCGAGGAAGACCACGCGCGGGCTGAAGCGCCGGATGCCGAGCAGGGCGTCGGCCATGCGCTCGTGCTCGATGTGCCCGTCGGCGTCGATCACGAACCGGTAGCGGCCGAGCTCGTCGCCGATCGGGCGCGACTGGATCAGCGAGAGGTTGATGCCACGGGTCGAGAACTGTTCGAGCATCTCGAGCAGCGAACCGGGATGATCGTTCGGCAGCTCGACGATCAGCGAGGTCTTGTCGGCGCCGGTCGGTGCGGGCGCCGTGGTCGTGCGGGTGACGAGCACGAAACGGGTGACCGCCTGGGCGTTGTCGCCGATGTCGGTGGCGAGTACGTCGACGTCGAGGTGCTTCACGACGCCCGGAGCCGCGATCGCGGCCTGGGCGGGCAGAGTGCCATCGAGGATCCCGATGGCCGAGGCGACGTTGCTCGCCGCGGGCACGTGCGAGTGCGAGGGGAGGTTCGCACCGAGCCATCCGTGGCACTGCGCGTAGGCGACCGGGTGCGCGGCGATCACCTGCACGTCGTCGAGGGTGGTGCCGCGAGGCGCGACGAGCACGAAGTTCACCCGCACCAGGTACTCGCCGATGATCCGCAGTCCGGGGATCGTGGCCAGCGCGTCCTGCGTCGTCGAGACGCCGCCCTCGACCGAGTTCTCGATCGCGATCATCGCGGCATCGCTGCGACCCTCGAGCACATCGTCGAGAGCCTCGCCGACATTGTGCACTGCGCGCCAATCCTGGCCTCGCGCTTCGGCGACCTGTTCGAGCGCCGCTTCGGTGAATGTTCCGGCGGGGCCGAGATAGCTGTAGGTGCGGCGTTCAGTCACGCGTTTCACCTTAGGGCACCGGTAGGCGCCCAGAAGATGCGCGGATGCCGAGATGGGGGCAGACTGTCTGCATGACGAGCCGTGCCGGTCAACCAGCCGAAGAATCCGACCTGATCGATGTCGATGAACTGATCGCCGCCTATTACGACCGTGTCCCCGATCCCGGCGTCGCCGCCGAGCGCGTCGCGTTCGGCACGAGCGGTCACCGCGGTTCGTCGCTGACCAAGAGCTTCAACGAGAACCACATCCTGGCGACCACCCAGGCGATCGTCGACTACCGCGCGAGCCAGGGCATCACCGGTCCCCTGTTCCTCGGCCGCGACACCCACGCCCTCTCACTGCCCGCCGAGCGCAGCGCGATCGAGGTGCTGGTGGCCAACGGCGTCGACGTCCGCGTCGACTCGCGCGACGCCTGGGTGCCGACGCCCGCGCTCAGCCACGCGATCCTCACCTACAACCGCGACCTCGCACCGGATGCCGCCGGCCGCGCCGACGGCATCGTCGTCACCCCGTCGCACAACCCGCCGCGCGACGGCGGCTTCAAGTACAACCCGCCGCACGGCGGACCGGCCGACACCGACGCGACCGGCTGGATCGCCGACCGCGCCAACGAGCTGATCGCCGGCGGACTCGTGGACGTGAAGCGCGAGCGCTTCGCCGACATCGACTGGGACGCGCTTCCGGGCTACGACTTCCGCGACGCCTACGTGCGTGACCTCGCCACCATCATCGACATCGACGCGATCCGCACCGCCGGCGTGCGTATCGGTGCCGACCCGCTCGGCGGAGCGTCCGTCGAGTACTGGGCGCTCATCAAGGAGGTCTACGACCTCGACCTCACCGTCGTGAACCCCGAGGTCGACCCGACCTGGCGTTTCATGACGCTCGACTGGGACGAGAAGATCCGCATGGATCCGTCCTCCCCGTCGGCCATGGCCTCTCTCGTCGCCAAGAAGGGCGACTACGACGTGCTGACGGGCAACGATGCGGATGCCGATCGCCACGGCATCGTCACCCCCGACGCCGGGCTCATGAACCCGAACCACTACCTCGCGGTCGCGATCGACTACCTGTTCTCGCACCGTTCCGAATGGCCCCGTGACGCCGCGATCGGCAAGACCCTCGTGTCGTCGATGATCATCGACCGCGTCGCCGAATCGCTCGGACGCCGACTGCTCGAGGTGCCCGTCGGCTTCAAGTGGTTCGTGCCCGGACTGCTCGACGGATCCGTCGCCTTCGGTGGCGAGGAGTCCGCCGGAGCATCGTTCCTCCGCAAGGACGGCACGGTCTGGTCGACCGACAAGGACGGCATCCTGCTGTGCCTTCTCGCTGCCGAGATCATCGCGGTGACGGGCAAGACCCCGTCGGAGCGGTACGCCGAACTGGAGCAGGCCTTCGGATCATCGGCCTACCAGCGCGTCGACGCCCCGGCGACACCCGCGCAGAAGTCGACGCTGGGCAAGCTCGCTCCGGATGCCGTCTCGGCGACGACCCTCGCGGGTGAGGAGATCACCGCCAAGCTGTCGCACGCCCCCGGGAACGGTGCCGCGATCGGCGGCCTCAAGGTGCAGACGGAGCACGCCTGGTTCGCCGCCCGCCCGTCGGGCACGGAAGACGTCTACAAGCTGTACGCCGAGAGCCTGCGCGGACCCGAGCATCTGGCCGAGGTGCAGGCCGAGGCCCGCGCCGTGGTGTCCGCCGCCCTCGGGGACTGATCCGGCTCCCCCTCGGCTTGTCCTCTGCCCCCGCACGTCGACGCCCGGATGAGGACGCCGGATGCGGTCGCGGCGGGTCAGAACGAGCGGGCGAGCAGCGCTCCGGCTTCGCGCAGCCAGCGAGCCGGGTCGGCGAGCGCGGCATCCGATGATCCGGCAATCTCGGTGAGAGACTCGGATGCCGCGAACAGCGCCGTGTCGGAGTCGTCCGTGATGCGCCCGGCCGCGAGCATCGCCGTGGCACCTGCGGAGGCCGCGATGCCGGCGATGAACGAGGGCACTTTGCCGTCGCCGGACTGTCCGTCGTACGACCCCTCGCCCGTGATGACGACATCGGCGTCGGCGATCGCGTCGGCCAGTCCGATGAGGTCCGCGACCTCGGCGGCGCCCGGGGCGAGCGTCGCTCCCCAGACGACCAGTGCGCCGCCTGTGCCGCCGGCGGCTCCTGTGCCCGGCAGCGCGGAGTCGAGGCCGAGCAGGTCGGCGAGTCGTGCGAGCGCGGCGTCCACCTGCGGGATGTCGTCGCGCGCGAGTCCCTTCTGCGGGCCGAATACCGATGCGGCACCCCGCGGGCCGACGAGCGGATTGGTGACGTCGGTGAGCACACGGACCTGCGGCGCCGTGCGCAGGCCGCTCAGGTCGACGGAGGCGATGTCGGCGAGTCCACGGGCTCCCCGCGCCACCGGTTCACCGGACGCATCGAGGAACCGCGCACCGAGGGCCGTCAGCATCCCGGTGCCGCCGTCGGTCGACGCACTCGACCCGATGCCGACGACCAGTCGCGTGGCGCCGTGGTCGAGGGCAGCGGCGATCGCCTGACCGAACCCGGTCGTGTCGGCGTCCCATGGTCGTAGTTCGTCGAGCAGCTCGATGCCCGAGGTCGAGGCGAGATCGACGACGGCGGTGCCGCCCGGAGAATCCGCCGAGACGGGAAGCAGCAGCCAACTCGTGTCCACCGGCATCCCCGCGGGGCCGTCGACGATCACCGGCATCCGTCGAGATCCCGGAACGGCCGCCTCGAACGCGGCGACGGTGCCCTCGCCGCCGTCCGCCATGGGGCGGTGCACGAACGTCGCCGCCGGCTCGACCGATGACCAGCCTTCGGCGAGGGATGCCGCCGCATCCGCCGCCGTGATCGTGCCCTTGAAGCTGTCCGGTGCCAGCACCACGCGCGTCATGGCGCGATGCCGGGGGTGCTCGCGCGCACGATGACCTCGAGCGGAAGCGGAGCCTGCTGCCAGTCGGCGTCGACCGTCGCGCGGAAGGCCTGATAGCCGACCTCGCTGAGCGGTACGCGCACGGTGGTGAGCGCCGGGGTGACATCGCTGCTCGACGGCACATCGTCGAAGCCGCAGACCGCGATGTCCGCGCCGACCTCGCGACCCGACTCGCGGATCGTCGCCATCGCTCCGATCGCCACCACGTCGCTCATCCCGAACACGAGCGTTCCGGGTTCGACGCCGTCGGCCAGTGCCGCCGCCATCGCCTGCGCACCCGATTCGCGACGGAAGTCGCCGCGGATCACCCGCTCGATCGCCCCGCCGTCGGTCTCGAAGCCGGCGCGGAATCCCGCGAGACGCTCGTCAGAGGTCAGCACTCCCTCGGCCGCGCCGATCGCGATGGCGGAGCGGTATCCGAGGGACGCCATGCGGCGACCGAGCTCTTCGGCGCCCGCGCGGTTGTCGATCTCGACGTGGCGGTTCTCTGCGCTGCCGGCGCCGAACGTGACCACTCGTCCACCGAACCGCGCATACTCCGCCAGCTCACGCGAGGTGTCGGAGTCCGTCGGCTCGTTCGTGCGCGATGCGGCGAGGATCAGGCCCTGAGGTCGCTGGCCGCGCAGAGCCCGCACGATGCGCGCCTCACGCGCCGGATCGCGCTCGGTGATGGCGATCGTCACGACGAGTCCCTGTTCGTCGGCTCCGCGGGCGACACCGGCCGCGATGAGTCCGAAGTACGGGTCGGCGATGTCGGCGACCAGAAGTGCGATCACGGGCGAGCTGCCGCGGGCGGTCGCCTGCGCCGACGCGTTCGCGGTGTAGCCCAGTTCGGCGGCCGCCTGCTCGACGCGCTCGCGGAACGACTCGGCCACCTTGCGCTCGGACCCGTTGAGAACACGGGATGCCGTGGCGAGCGAGACCCCGGCCTCACGGGCGACGTCGTGCAGAGTCGGGGCTGCGCCCCGCGAGTGCCGCGGCTGACGCACGCGGGAAGGGCTTTCCTGCTGACTCATGCCCTGAGCATACTGCGCGAAGACGGCGGCGACGGGGCGCCGCGGGGCTTGGGTCGGGCCCACCTCAACAGAGGGCGCGGTCGGTCCTGTCTGTGAAGTGCGGGTCGAGTCGTGCCGTCTGCAGGACCGAAGCACGGATGCGGGCCCGAATCGGCGTTCCGGTCCTGCATCCGTGCTCGTCTCCTGCAGATCGTCGGGGCAGCGGACGATCGAGATGGCGACCGGCTCCGCCAGGAAGATCGCTCGCGCCCCTCAGCGCAGGTGCGGCGAGATGGCGGCGCCGAACGTCTCGGCCGTGCGACGGACGACGTTCTCGGGAGCATCCGCCCAGATGTCGGCGTTGAAGATCTCGACCTCGATGTCGCGGTCGTAGCCCGTCTCGATCACGGCGCGCGTGAGCGAGCCGAAGTCGATCACGCCGTCGCCTGTGTAGTGACGCGACAGCAGCACGTCGGCGGCGAGCGGGGTCTTCCAGTCGCACACCTGGTACGTCGCGATGCGCCCCTCGCGGCCGGCGCGCGCGATCTGCTCGAGCACCTGCGGATCCCACCAGATATGGAACGTGTCGACCGCTGCGCCCACCACGTCGGCGTCGAAGTCGGCGGCGATGTCGAGCGCCTGCCCGAGGGTCGAGACGACGGCGCGGTCGGAGGCGTACATCGGATGCAGGGGCTCGATCGCCAGGGTCACCCCTGCGGCCTTCGCGTCGGCGGCGAGATCTCCGATCGCATCGCGCACACGTTCGCGCGCGCCGATCAGGTCGCGGGATCCCGCCGGGATGCCACCCGCGACGAGCACGAGCACGGCCGTCGATCCGTCCGCGCCCGCGGCGGCGAGCGTCGCGGTCTCCTCGATCGCGCGCCGGTTGTCGTCGAGCGCGGCGACACGCTCGGGCCCCTCGGGGAGGGTGAAGAAGCCGCCGCGGCAGTGGGTCGTGAACCGCAGACCCGAGTCGCGGAGCATCCGCGCGGCGACGTCGAGGCCGACCGCGTTCACGGGCTCGCGCCACAGACCGATCGCCTGGATGCCGGCATCCGCCGTCACTCGCAGTGCGGTCGCGAGGTCGGCGTGCTTGATCGTGGCCTGGTTGATCGACAGGCGGGGGTCGACGGTCACAGCGAGACTCCGTTCAGGCGCAGCATCCCGTGCCAGCGCTCGCGTGCGAGTTCGGGGTTCTCGAGGGCGAGCGAGGCGTTCGCCAGCTCGACGATGCGGCTGAGGTGCGGAAGGCTCCGCGCAGAGTGCAGCCCGCCGACCATCTGGAACGCGGGCTGGTGTCCGTTGAGCCAGGCGAGGAACGCGACGCCGGTCTTGTAATAGAAGGTCGGAGCCGCGAACACCTGCCGGCTGAGCTCTTCGGTCGGCCCGAGGATCTCGAGGTAACGGGCGGGGTCTCCGGCATCCAGCGCCTGGATCGCCGCGGACGCGACCGGGGTGATCGCCGCGAACGCGCCGAGCAGGGCGTCGGAGTGGCCGTCGCCCTGACCCACGGTGTCGCCGCCGATGAGCCCGACGTAGTTGAAGTCGTCGCCCGTGAACATGCGCACGCCCTGCGGCAGCCGCTCGCGCACCGAGATCTCGGACTCGGCGTTCAGCAGACTCATCTTCACCCCCGCGATCTTGTCGGGGCTTTCGGCGATCACATCGAGCAGCACAGCGGATGCCGTCTGCCAGTCATCCGCTCCGAAGTAGCCGGCGAGCTCGGGATCGAAGGCCGTGCCGAGCCAGTGCAGCACGACCGGCACCGTGGCCGATGCGAGCACCTCGCGGTAGACGCGGCGGTAGTCGTCGGCATCCGTCGCCACCCGCGCGAGATGACGCGAGGCCATCAGCACCGGACCCGCCCCCTGCTCTTCGGTGAAGTGCAGCTGCTCCTTGTACCCGTCGATGGCCTCGTCGAGCGAGATGTGCGACTCGGCGATGTGGTCGGTGTTGACGCCGACCACGACCGACCCTCCCTCTTCTCGGGCGACCTCGGCGCTGCGCGCGATGAGCTCACGCGTCGCCGCAGCATCCAGGCCCATGTTGCGCTGCGCCGTGTCCATGGCGTCGGCGACGCCGAGACCCCACGAGTACACGTTGCGGCGGAACGCGAGCGTCGAGTCCCAGTCGATGTCGGCCGGCTGCCCGGGGGTGTTGTCGGCGTGGATCTTCGGCACGACGTGGGCCGCGGCGTAGGCGACGCGGCTCTGCAGCGGCGAGGTGGGGCGGGAGTACCCGCCGCCCTCGCGCAGCTCGGCATCCGTCACCGCGCCCGAAGCGTCGAGAAGTCGCAGAGTGGTCATGCTCAGCCCAGCGTCAGAGGCTCGAGCGCGACCTTGCGGCCTTCGGCGCTGGAGGTCAGGCCCGCCTCGGCGAACTGCACTCCACGAGCGCCGGAGAGCAGGTCGAAGGGGTACTTCGTGCCCTCGACGAACGAGACGAGGTACTCCTCCCACTGCTGACGGAATCCGTTGATGAAGACGTCGTTGGTGGGCACCTTCTGCCAGTCGGTGTCGTAGTCGTGCGTGTCTTCGAGGTCCGGGTTCCACACGGGCTTGGGTGTGGCATTGCGCGGCTGGATCTTGGCGCCGAAGAGTCCGACCACGGCCGACCCGTGCGTGCCGTCGACCTGGAACTCCACGAGCTCGTCGCGGTTCACGCGCACCGTCCAGCTGGAGTTGATCTCGGCGATGATGCCGCCCTCGATCTCGAAGATGCCGTAGGCGGCGTCCTCGGCGGTGGCGGTGTAGTGCTCGCCGTTCTCGTCCCAGCGGTCGGCGATGTGCACGGCGGCCTGCGCGTAGACGCTCGTGACCTCGCCGAAGAGGTTCTCGAGAACGTAGTTCCAGTGCGGGAACATGTCGACGATGATGCCGCCGCCGTCTTCGGTGCGGTAGTTCCAGCTCGGACGCTGCGCGGGCTGCCAGTCGCCCTCGAACACCCAGTAGCCGAACTCGCCGCGCACCGACAGGATGCGGCCGAAGAAGCCCGAGTCGATCAGGCGCTTGAGCTTCTGCAGACCCGGCAGGTAGAGCTTGTCGTGCACGACACCGGTCTTGACCCCGGCCTCGTCTGCGAGCCGCGCGAGCTCGAGTGCCTCGTCGAGCGACTCGGCCGTGGGCTTCTCGGTGTAGATCGCCTTGCCGGCGGCGATCGCCTTGCGAAGGGCCGAGGCGCGGGCCTTGGTCACGAGGAAGTCGGCGTAGATCTCCCATTTCGGGTCGGCCAGCGCGGCATCCAGGTCGGTCGTGTAGTCCTCGATGCCGTGCTTCGCGGCGAGCTCGGCGAGCTTGG
>JAZBLP010000070.1:0-21579 GCA_037033305.1 Actinomycetota bacterium
CGGAAACTGCAAAGTGCGCGATTCGAACGGCCGGAGGGGGCGGACCCAGCCCCCAGGATGCGGGAGTATGCTGGCACACCGGGTCGAGTGACCCTCAGAGCGCGAGAGGCGGTGATGGCGATGTCCGGTGATAGTTGCGACGCCGCCTTCGTTGCGTCGCGTCTGACGGCATCCGTGCGTTGAGCTCCGGCTCCGTACCTGCACGTCCTGCTCCGCAGCCGTCGGCGGCGTCATCCGCCCCCTGACGAATACTGCGCACGCCCTCTCTGACTCGGCGTGCGCCTGCGAGAACGGAGCCAGCCATGGCCCTCATCGACAACGGCGTGTACGTCCACGGACGTCGCGTGGAGACCCCGAAGAACCTCGACGAGACCTACCGGTCGCTCGACGCCCACGGCGGCATCGCGTGGATCGGCCTGTACCGGCCGAGCGCCCAGGAGGTCGCATCGGTCGCGCGCGAGTTCGACCTGCATCCGCTGGCCGTCGAAGACGCGCTGTCGGGCCACCAGAGGTCGAAGGTCGAGCGCTACGGCGACACGCTCTTCGCCGTGCTGCGCCCCGCCCGCTACCGCGACGAGCAGGAGTCGATCGAATTCGGCGAGCTGCACCTGTTCGTCGGCCCCGACTTCGTGGTGACGATCCGGCATGCCGAGTCGCCCGACCTCGCCGGCGTCCGCCGCCGCATGGAGGCACACCCCGAGCTGCTCGCGATGGGACCCGAGGCCGTGTTCTACGCGATCCTCGACGAGGTCGTCGACGGGTACGAGCCCATCGTCACCGGGCTGCTGAACGACATCGACGAGATCGAGGACCAGCTCTTCGGCGACAGCGACGACGACGCCCTCTCGCGCCGCATCTACGAGCTCTCGCGCGAGGTCATCAACTTCCAGCGCGCGGTGCACCCGCTCGCCGGGATGCTGGAATGGCTGCGTCGCGGGTCGGCGAAGTACCGCATCGACGAGGAGCTGCAGCGCTCGCTGCGCGATGTGCTCGACCACGTCATCCGGGTGAACGAGCGGGTGGACTCGTTCCGGGCGATCCTCGAGAACGCCCTCACCGTGCACTCCGCTCTCGTCGCCCGTCGGCAGACCGAGGCGGGACTGGCGCAGAACGACGAGATCAAGAAGATCTCCTCCTGGGCGGCGATCATCTTCGCGCCCACGCTCGTCGGAACCGTCTACGGCATGAACTTCGAGGTCATGCCCGAGCTGCACTGGGCGCATGGCTACCCGATGGCGATCGGTGCGATGGCAGCCTTCGCGGTCGGGCTCTACGGGGTGTTCAAGTACAAGAAGTGGCTGTGACCTCAGGCGGGCTCGCGGTCGCGCACCTCGATGCTCGCGACCTCGAGGTCATCGTCGAGCTGCACCAGGATCCGGGAGTCCGGGAACTGCTTCGGTGCGTCGAACGCGATCAGCACCGCGTCGGCGAACACGACGACGGACGTGGCCTCGAGGTCGTCGCGCAGGTCCACCTGCTCGATCACGGGCTCGTCGTCGACCGCGTCGTCGATGTCGTCGGCGACCTCGTCGATCACGGCGCGCCACCGTGTCTCCGATACCGAGAGGATGCGAGTGATCGCCGCGATCAGGGCGTCGACGTCGAGGGTCTCCTCGTCGTCCTCCAGCTCGGGGTCGACGTTGACGGTGACGACCGCGCCGGCGGCATCGATGGTCGCCCGCCCGTAGACGAGACCGTTCTCGGCGGCCGGATCATCGAGCAGCCCGCTGTCGACGATGCGGGCGAGGAGGGTGTCGAGCAGTGGGGAGGCCATGGGTCCAGTCTTCCACTGTCGCCGCCGCTAGGCTCTAGGGCGTGCCGAATGCAGACTCCGCCGCCTCAGCCGCATCCGACCTCCGCCGCATCGCGGCCTCTCTCACCGACGCCGAGCCGCTGAACTGGGTGATCACCGGAGACTCGATCACGCACGGCCTGCTCCACACCCAGGGCGGACGCAGCTACTCCGAGCATCTGCACGAGCTGATCCGCGGCGAACTCGAGCGCACGCGCGACGCCGTCATCAACACCGCCATCAGTGGGCACCGCATCACCGACATCCTGGGCGACTGGGATCGCCGCGTCGCATTCTGGCAGCCCGACGTCGTGACGCTGATGATCGGCACGAACGACCTGGCGACCGGGCCGGATCAGGTCACCGTCGAGCCCGGCGACTTCGCCGCATCGCTGCGCGAGTTCGTCTCGCGCGTCCGCGCGGCGGACGCGATCGTGGTGCTGCAGACCCCGCCGGCGATCGACATCGTGAATGCTCCCGGTCGTGAGAGGATCGCCGAATTCGCGGATGCCGTACGCGATGTCGCGGCATCCGAGGATGTGATCCTCGTCGACCAGCACGCACGTTTCACCGACCTCGGCAACGGCGGTGTGCCGTGGGGCCTGATGGGCGACCCGTTCCATCCGAATGCCGCAGGTCACGCCGCCCTGGCTCTCGAACTCGCGAACACCCTCGACATCTGCCCGCAGCCCGATCGCGACCGCACCCTGCCCCTTCTCGAGGCGCAGGTCGCGATGGCCCGTCTGAACGGCTGATCGCGATCTCGCCCTGCCCGGGCGAGATCACCCCCCACGGCGCACGGAACACCAATACGCTGAGCGCATTCGCAGACGACGGCGGGGGTGGCGACATGTCTCATGTGGTGGCAACGGGCGCAGGCAAGGCCATGATGGAGCGTCGCAACGATCCGACGCACGACTACATCCTCGGCCTCACCCGCAAGGAAAGACCGCGAGTGCTGTTCGTGGGCACGGCGACGGGCGATGACGCGGCATACATCGTGAGCTTCTACTCGACATACGACTCCGACCGCTGCGCCCCGCACCATCTTCCCCTCTTCCACCGGTCGGTCGACGACCTCGCCGGTTTCGTGAAGGGGTTCGACGTCATCCACGTCGGCGGGGGCAACACCGCCAACATGCTCGACGTGTGGAAGCGCCAGGGCCTCGACGAGATCATGCGCGAGATGTGGGAGGACCCCGCGTCGAACGTCGTGTTCACGGGAGGCAGCGCCGGCGGCATCTGCTGGTTCGAAGGCGGAACGACCGACAGCTACGGCCCGACCCTGCAGGTGCTGCCCGAGGGGCTCGGATTCCTGCACGGCAGCTTCTGTCCGCACTACGACGCCGAGGACCAACGACGCCCGCTGTTCCATGCGTCTCTGCTCAGCGGCGAGCTCGCGACCGGATACGCGGTCGGCAACCTGCAATCCCTGCACTTCGAGAACTCCGAGTTCGTGACCGCGATCAGTCCCGTCGAGAATGCGCTCGCACTGCGCGTCGAAGCCATCGGCGGCAAGATCGTCGAGACCGACCTCGCGACGGAGATCCTCACGGCATCCGCCCCGATCACGAAGGGGCCGTCGACATGAACGACAACGTGTGGATCCTGGTCGCCGAGCTGATCGTCGTCATCCTGGCGATCTTCATGGGAACCCGCACCAGCGGGATCGGCCTCGGCGTCTGGGGGCTCGTCGGCGTCGCGGTGCTCATCTTCGTCTTCGGCGAGGCCCCGGGCAACGCGCCGGTGGATGCCGTCTTCATCGTCATCACGGTGATCACCGCCGCATCCACCATGCAGGCGGCCGGCGGCATCGACTGGATGGTGTCCATCGCCGCCAAGGTGATCAGACGCAAGCCGAAGTCCGTGGTGTTCCTCGCCCCGGCCATGTCGTTCCTCTTCACGGTCGGCGCCGGCACGGGCAACATCTTCTACCCGCTGCTGCCGGTGATCTACGACGTGTCGTACCAGCAGAAGATCCGCCCCGAACGAGCGCTCTCGGTCTCGGCGGTCGCCTCTCAGGTCGGCATCCTCTGCTCCCCCGTCTCGGCCGCGACCGCGTCGATGGTGGTGCTGCTCGCACCCCAGGGAGTCGATCTCGGCGGACTTCTGCTGATCATGTGGCCCGCCTCGATCGCGGGACTCTTCGTCGCCGCGCTCGTCATGATGCGACACGGCAAGGATCTCGAAGACGACCCCGAGTTCCAGCGACGCCTCGAGAGCCACCAGATCCAACCGCCCACGGTCGACGCACATGACAGCAAGCTCCCGCGCACCGCGGTGCTCTCCGCCACCCTCTTTCTGATCGGCGTCGGCGTGATCGTGCTCTTCGGGCTCTTCGAGGGGCTGCGTCCGGTGATCGGCACCGATGACGCGGGCGACCCCGTGCGCCTGAGCGTCACCGTGATCATCGAGGTCGTGATGGGTGTCATCGCCGCTCTCATCTTCGTGTTCTGCAAGGTCAAGGCCGCGGACGTGCCCAAGCAGCCGACGTTCCCCGCGGGCATCGTCGGCGCGATCGCACTGTTCGGCATCGCATGGCTCGCCAACACCTTCGTCGCCGCCAACCAGACGCTGATCGTCGACGGGCTCGGTTCGGTCGTGTCGGGATCGTCGGCGTTCCTCGGGGCACTGCTGTTCGCCCTCGCGCTGTTCGCGGTGGCGATGCTGACCACGAGTCAATCCAGCGCGACCAACGCGATCGTGCCGATCGGCATCACGATCGGGCTGCCGGCACCGCTGCTCGTCGGGCTCTGGCCGTCGACCATGGGCATCTACACGCTGCCGGCCAACGGCAGTCAGGTCGCCACCGTCGCGTTCGACCAGACCGGCACGACGAAGATGGGCAGGTTCGTCTTCGACCACTCGTTCCAGCTGCCCAATCTCGTCTACATCGGCGTCGCGATCGTCGTCGGCGTGACGCTGTCTCTGCTGTTCTCGTGACGTGAGCGGACGCTGACATGCCGGATGCCCTCGACCGCTCGGCCCTGCGCCAGTTCCTCCTGGGAGTGGCACAGGGCATGAACGCCTCGGCCGAGTCGGTCGACCGCATCCGCGACACGATGACCGAGGTCGTCGAGGCCTACGGCGGTGACGACACTGACTTCGTCGTGCTGCCGACCATCATCCTGGTGGAGACCGGTGATGACGAGGAGTCGCGAGTCGCGATCCGGTCGGCGACCAACGCATCGTTCCGCTTCGACCAGATCGCGGCCCTGTATGAGTTGATCGCGCAGGCGCGCACCGCCTCGGTGTCGCCGCTCGACGGCATCCGACGGCTGAACGAGATCGGCGCGATGCGCCCACGCCTGGGCTGGGTCACGCGCACGTTCGGGCATGCGGTGCTGACCACCGGCCTGGCGCTGCTGCTCGCCCCCACCTGGCAGGGCGCGATCGTCGCCTTCGTGCTGGGCGCGGTCATCGGACTGCTCAAGCTCGTGCGCTCGCCCACCCTGCAGCTCGTCATGCCGATCGCCGCGGCCTTCGTGTGCGCGGCAGCGGTGTTCCTGATCGCCGAGGTCTTCGAGATCGGCGACCCGATCCGCCTCCTCATCGCCCCGCTGGTCACCTTCCTGCCGGGAGGCGTGCTGACCACGGCGACCGTCGAACTCGCGGCAGGGCAGATGATCTCGGGTGCCGCGCGTCTGATCTACGGATTCGTGCAGCTCGCGCTGCTGGCTTTCGGCATCCTCGCGGCCGGCACGGTCGTGGGCGTCGAGTCCCGGTCGTACGAGCCGCTCGACGCGACGTCGTTCCTCCCGTGGTGGGTCGCGCTGATCGGAATCCTGGTTTTCGCGCTGGGCAACTACCTGCACTTCTCCGCACCCGCCTCGACGTTCGGATGGGTGCTGCTGGCGCTCATCGTGGCCTATTCCGGACAGTGGGTCGGCAGTGCACTGCTCGGAACGACCCTGGGCGGACTCGTCGGGGCCGTCGCGATGGCGCTCGTCGTGTTCTGGATCGCCTCGCTGCGCAGCGGCGTCCCCGCGCAGATCACCTTCCTCCCCGCCTTCTGGCTGCTCGTCCCCGGCGCTGCGGGACTCGTCGGACTGACCGAGGCCGTCGCCACCGACAGCGGCCTCGCCGACTTCATGGCGGCGCTGCTGTCGATCATGTCGATCGCGCTCGGTGTGCTCATCGGCACGGCGCTGTATCGGGTGGTGCACCACGGGGCCGAGGAGATCGTGCAGTTCGCCGTCGCGCCGCCCACCGTGGCATCCGAGGCGCCACGTGGGTTCCTCGACCGGCTTCTGCCCTGGCGGAATGCGCGCCACCGGCAGGAGCAGGCACGACCTCCGCGCATCTGAGCGAGGCCTACGCGTGCACGACTCAGCATGGCTGCGCACCTGTGGGCTGATCTCGCCCGTTCGGTGACATCCGCGCCATCCGTGCTGAGTCGTGAGCGCGGGCATCGGGAACCCTTCGGAGATCTCAGTATTCAGTCTTGCTAAGTACCGGTAGTCAGTGTTACTTTGTACCGGTACCCAGCAACACTGAGTACTGAACCAACGAAAGGAGGCTCTCGTGGGCAAGCAGATGACCGAGATGCTGAAGGGCACTCTCGAGGGCATCGTCCTGGCTCTCCTCGCCGAGCAGCCGGCCTACGGATACGAGATCACCAGCCGCATCCGCGACCACGGATTCACCGACATCGCCGAGGGCACGATCTACGCGCTGCTGGTGCGCGTCGAGCAGAAGAAGCTCGTCGACGTCGAGAAGGTGCCGAGCGAGAAGGGACCGCCCCGGAAGGTGTACTCCCTGAACGCGGGAGGGGTGCAGGAGCTCGAGGAGTTCTGGAAGACCTGGAGCTTCCTCTCCGAGCACATCGAACGACTGAACACGAACACGAACAACACCGACACGAACAACAAGGAGAACTGACATGGCCGCCAAGTGGATCGAAGCGCTCACCGGATCGCTCGAGCAGAAGAAGCAGTACCGCGATGCCAAGAAGCGCATCGACGCCCTTCCCGAGCCGTACCGCACGGTCGCCAACGCCCAGCACCGCTACACGATGTACTACGGCGGCATCACCGACGGCGACATCCTCGTGCAGATCTTCCTCGACCTCGCCGATCTGTGGGAGCGCGCGGCCATCGACGGCACCCCGATCGACGACATCGTCGGCGACGACGCCGTCTCGTTCGCCGAGACCTACGCCGAGGCCTACGGCGGAACCCACTGGATCGACAAGGAGCGCGCCCGCCTGAACGCGGCGGTCGACGACGCGAAGAAGAAGGAGTCACGATCATGAATGCACCAGCCATCGCCGTCCGCGGCATCGAGAAGTCCTACAAGGACCTCCCCGTGCTGCGCGGCGTCGACTTCGAGGTCGAGAAGGGGACGATCTTCGCCCTGCTCGGCTCGAACGGCGCCGGCAAAACCACGATGATCCGCATCCTCTCCACGCTGCTGAAATCGGATGCCGGAGCAGCCGCCGTGCAGGGTGTCGACGTGGCCGCCGACCCCCTCGGCGTCCGGCAGCGCATCAGCCTCACCGGCCAGTTCGCCGCAGTGGACGAGATCCTCACCGGGCGCGAGAACCTCGTGCTCGTGGCCCAGCTGCGGCACCTGTCCGACCCCGGAAGGGTAGCCGACGAACTGCTCGCGACGTTCCGACTGACGGATGCCGGAGGACGCAAGGTCGGCACATACTCCGGCGGTATGCGCCGACGACTCGACATCGCGATGAGCCTCGTCGGGAACCCGGAGGTCATCTACCTCGACGAGCCGACGACCGGCCTCGACCCCGAGGCTCGCATCGAGGTGTGGGACGTCGTGAAGAGGCTCGCGAACACCGGCACCACCGTGCTGCTCACCACGCAGTACCTCGACGAGGCCGAGCAGCTGGCCGACCGCATCGCGATCCTCCACGAGGGTCGGATCATCGCCAACGGCACCCTCGCCGAACTCAAGCGCCTGCTTCCCGCGGCGAAAGTCGAGTACGTCGAGAAGCAGCCCACCCTCGAGGAGATCTTCCTCACCCTCATCGGCCCGAAGTCGGGGTCGACCACCGGAAAGGAGAACGCAGCATGAGCACGCACTTCGCCGCCGACACGGCGACGCTCACCGGTCGCTCGATGCGGCACATCTTCCGCAGCCCCGACACGATCATCACGACCGCGGTCACACCGATCGCGCTGATGCTGCTGTTCGTCTACGTCTTCGGAGGCGCTCTGCAGCCGAGCACCGGGGTCGACAACTACGTGAACTACCTGCTGCCGGGCATCCTGCTGATCGCGATCGCGTCAGGCATCGCCTACACGGCGTTCCGGCTCTTCACCGACATGCAGAGCGGCATCTTCGAGCGCTTCCACTCCATGCCGATCGCGCGATCGAGCGTGCTGTGGGCGCATGTGCTGACGTCACTGACCGCGAACGCCATCACCCTGGCGATCATCTTCGCAGTCGGATTCGTAATGGGATTCCGCACCGGGGCGAGTGTCTGGGCGTGGCTCGCCGTCATCGGCATCCTGATGCTGTTCACCCTGGCGCTCACGTGGCTCGCGATCATCGCGGGGCTCAACGCCAAGACGGTCGACGGGGCGAGCGCGTTCTCGTATCCGCTGATCTTCCTGCCGTTCATCAGCTCGGCCTTCGTGCCGACCGACACGATGCCGGGGCCGGTGCAGTGGTTCGCCGAGCACCAGCCGGTGACCTCGATCGTCGACACCATCCAGGCGCTGTTCGCCGAGAAGCCCGTCGGCACCGACATCTGGGTCGCCCTCGCCTGGTGCGTCGGCATCCTGGTCGTCGCCTACGTGTTCGCGATCATCTCGTACCGCAAGAAGGTCAGTTGACGTCTGCAGTGAGACGGAACGCTCCGTCCGGGCCCCCGTGCCCGGACGGGGCGTTTCGCCGCGCTCGGCGTCGGCTCGCGCGGCGCGCCTACCGCAGCCCGAGGGGTCCGAGCACGACAGACTGCCGCGTCCGCACCCACACCCCGGCGCCATCCCGACGTTCGGCACGCGTCGCGAAGCGGTAGCGATATGACACGGCGCGCACCCATCGCGGCGGCTCGCCGTCGAACGGGTCGGACCGCAGCAGGGCGAGAGTGGGAGCATCCGCCTCGAGCAGCCGCAACAGGAACACCGTGAACCAGTCGTCGAGCGAACGACCGAGCGGCAGGAACCACATCAGCCAATCGAGCCGCAGGTGGTACGGCGCGAACTGCCCCGGGATGCGGCGCACGTCGCCCGGCTTTCCCTTGAACTCGTATTCGCGCCACAGCAGGCCGTCGTCGTCGACCGATCCCTCGACGACGATCTCGATCCGCTGCTTCGTGACCGTGCCGAACGCTCCGTAGGCGTTGCCGATCTGCCACCGGTTGAAGCTCGCGTTCATCAGCTGCCGCCGCGCGAACAGATTGCGCAGGGCGGGCCCGCTCACCGCCACGACGACGAGGCCGACGGCCGCCGTGAGCACGAACCAGTACAGCGGGATGCCGGGCCACAGCGTGTTCCCTCCCGCATCGACGCGCGGTTCAGCGCCCACGCCGGGAACCCCGATCGCCGAGAACGCGATGACGATCGTCACCCAGTTCAGCCAGGCGAAGTTGCCCGTCGCCACGAGCCAGAGCTGCGTCGCGATCATGATCGCCGCGGCGGCCGCGCCGACGATCTGCGGCACGGGCCCGGGGATCCACACCGACAGCAGCGGCGCGAACACGAAGAACGGCACCACGAGCTGCGCGAAGTGATTGCCCACGACCTCGGCCCGATGGAACCACCGGGGCAGCAGATGGGCCTGCCTGCTGAGCGGCCCCGGCATGGGCTGCGTCTCGTGGTGATACATGAGGGCCGTGAGATCGCGCCACTCGCGTCCGCCGCGAATCTTGATCATGCCGGCACCGAACTCGACCCGGAACAGCAGCCACCAGAACAGCACGATCACGACGGTCGGTGGCGGCTGGTCGTTCGAACCGAGGAAGGCGGCCAGGAACCCCGCCTCGAGCAGCAGCATCTCCCAGCCGAACGAATAGAACGTCTGACCGATACTGACCACCGACATGTATCCGAGCCACAGCGCGAGGAAGCACAGCATCGGCACCCAGGGGGGACCCCACTGCGGGATGCCGACGACCAGCACCGCCGACACGACGATCCCGGCCCAGCACAGCATCGCGAGCCTGCGGTCGGAGTACCGGATGCGCAGGAAGAGGGTCGGATGCAGCATCCGCCGCCGCGACTTCTTCTGTCTGATCCAATCGAGCAGCGACGGTGCCGGCAGCAGCCCGTGCTCGCCGAGCAGCGGACGGAACTGATTCAGCGTCGAGATGAACGCGACGAGATAGAGCGCCGCGATGCCCCGCTGCAGGACGTCGCGGGCGAACCCGAAGTCGACTGCCGCGAACCCGTCCACGGCCACAGGCTAAACCGGTGCGGGGCAGGTCGAAGAGGGGGTTGCGCGGAATCTCCATCGCCCCGTCGGGAGGAGAAATGCGCTTCGGGAGGAGGATTCGCCGCGAATCCTCCTCCCGAAAGGGCGAGCTCCTCCCGGACAGGCAGGCCGACCCCACAGGCCGCAGTGCACAGCCCACAGCAGGTGACCCGCGACCCGGTCAGCTGACTGCGTCGAGCGCTTGCTCGCGAGGCCCCCGCCGTGCGCGACGGATCTCGAGCGCGAGCATGCCCGCGACGGCGAGCGCGATCAGCAACCCTCCGGTGAGCGTGAAGCCGTGCGACCCCGTGCCCCCGGCAGCCGGCAGCTCGAACACGGGAACGTCCCGCACCGACACCGTGCTGCCGGCGAGGCTGACCTGCGGATTCGACTGCGCGTCGGCGATCGACAGTGCACCGGCCGCCGACACGATGATCTTCACCGGCTCGGCGAGCAGCGAGAACCCTTCCGGCGCCGTCGTCTCTTCGAGCCAGTAGGCGCCGGGGCGCAGGCCCGCCGCGGTGAACACACCGACGTCGGCTCCGGCGGTCAGACCGGGAGTCACCGGCGCCCCGGGGAGTCCCGCCGCGTCGGCGAGCAGACGGAAGCCCGACCCGTCCATCCGCACCCAGTCGCCGTTGACATCCTCGCCGAGCTTCTCGACGGTGAGCGACGCCAGCACTTCACGCGTGGTCGCGTGAGCCGGATCGGTGTCCGAGACGCGAGCGCCGCCGGATGCCGGCTGCCCTGAGGCGGTCGCCGTGTTCGTGTGCAGCACGCCGCCCGCAGTCGGGGCGGGATAGGTCGCGGTGAACACGAACGACTCCCCCGGGTCGAGTGTGCCGTCCCACACGCCGACAGGAAGGATGGACGCGGCGGCGATGACGTCGTCCGCGAGCTGCACGGCGGTGAGCCCGACATTGCCCGTGTTCCTGACCCGGAACTCGAACGTCATCGCCGACCCGGCGTCGACGGCGACTCCCGGCGCGGTGTTCGCGTCGTCGCCGTTCACGAGCTTGACGACCTCGATCGCGGGTGCCGCCGCGGCGAGGGTGAGGATGTAGTCCTCGACCTCACCCGACTGCGAGATGCCTCGCGGGTCGGTCACTTCGGCCGAGGTGAACGACGCGCGCAGCCGCAGGTACGTGTCGCCCACGACGGCCGTGCCGGGCACCGTCCACGCGAGGTTCACCGAGGTCGCACCGGCGAGGAACGCCGCCTGAACCCGCTCGGTCGTGTCGAACGAGCCGTTCCTGTTGAAGTCGATCCATCCGGCGACCGTGCCGGGCGATGTCGCTCCCGACAGCGGGATCGGCAGCGAATACGCGGTGCCGCGGATCGCGCGCGGAGCCCGGATGCCGTCGGCGATCGCGTCATCCGTGTCGAGCGATGCCCCTGCACCGGCGTTCGGTGAGAGCGTCGGCTTGGCCGTCGCGTCGGCATCCGATGTGATCCCCGAACCGAGGTGCAGCGGTCCCTGCACGTGCACTGCAGCCTGTGCGGTGTCGTAGCTGCTGGGCGCATCCCCCATGTCCTCATGCAGGCGGATCGAGAGCCGGAACAGATCGGCGAGTCGCGTGCCCAGGTCGGCCGTGTTGTATCCGCTCGCCCAGCCGTCGGCGACGGGCGCCCGCTGGATGTGCGTGCCGAGGCTCAACGTGACGGTCTGGAAGGTGCCCTTCAGCGCCACCGACCCGCACCCCGCGAGGGAGGTGCTCGTCATGGTGCGACCGCCCAGCTCTGCGGCGTCCGGCAGGATGGTGTCGCATCGCGAGCCGCTCGACTTCGACACCGTCGTGAGGGTCGTCGGAGTGGTCTGAAGGTTCTGCGCTCCTGCGAACGTCGAGAACGTGACGCCGGGGGTGACGATGTCGAGCTGCATGGCGATCCACCCCGCCGCGGTGCGATCTCCGTCGGCGTTCGTCCCCACGGTGAGTCCGTTGCCCGTGATGATGTTGCAGAAGGTCTCGGACGACCCCTTCTTCTCGGCGCACTGCGCATAGCCGCCCAGTCCCGAGATGTCGAGGATCGGATCGGTGACCGCACGGTTGAACGTCACGGTGAGTGTGCCGTTTCCCGGGCAGAATCCGGTGAAGTTGAGAGTGCCGCACATGCCGGCGTAGGCCTCGAGCCCCACCGTCGGGGTGTTCGCCGGATCCAGCCCCGGAGCGAACATGGCCGGCGTCGCGCCATAGCCCGAGTGCGGCGTCGTCGCGAGGAACTGCACGCCCGCGGTGCCGTACTGCGTCGTCGACGGGTTGAGTGTCAGAGTGGCCGTGACCCCGCCGCGGTAGTTCATGGTCGCGGTCGTCGCCGTGCGCGTCGTGCTCAGTGCATCCTCGACGGCCTGGGCGGGCTCCTGCGTCGTCGGCAGTCCTCCCGAGAGCAGGATCACCGCGATCAGCGCGACGCCCAGAAGCGCTCGAAGGCGATGACGCCTCTGCGGTACACGTGCGGATGCCGGTGCTGGTGCTGTCATCAGGTCCTCAATCACGGGGACATACCCGCAGGAGGTCCTGGATCGGAACCACGGAACGATGCGCGGGCGCTCTGCCCCGGCGAAGCATGTCTGGAGTGTCGTCGATCTTTCGACAACACCTCACAAGACGGAGGTCATGGGTGTTCGTGACGTCGGCTCAGGAGCGCTGTTTCGGTACATCGATACACGCACCGGACACGGAGATGGGCGGAGGATCCGTGACAGATCCTCCGCCCATCGGGGTGGAGTCCGCCCGACGCAGGGGCGGAATCAGTTCAGCGCGTCACGTCAGCTGACGACCCAGTCGAACTGGTCGCCGTTGGCCTCGAGCCATGCGTCGATGGCATCCGCTTCCTGGCCCTCGCCGTACTCGTTCACGACCATGTCCTCGAGCGAGCCGTACTGCTCGTCGTCGAGCTTGATCTGCTCGATCAGCTCTGCGGCCTCGGGGAACTCCTCGGCGAAGCCCTTCGTGCCGAGGAAGTGCAGGGCCTCGGACTCGCCCATCGCACCCTTGGGGTCTTCGAGGTCCTTCAGGGGGAACGCGTCGTTGGCCCAGAACGGACGCCACAGCGTCACGACGATGTCCTCCTGCTTGTCGGTCGCCGACTTCAGCTCGGTGAGCATCGCCGCCGTCGACGAGGTGACGAGCTCGTACTCGCCGTCGAGACCGTACTCCGGCATCATCTTCTGGGTCTGCGCGGTGAGACCGGCGCCCGGCTCGATGCCGTAGATCTTGCCGTCGAGCCCTGCGCCCTTGCCTGCCAGGTCCTCGATCGAGTTCAGGTCGGAGTACTCCGGCACCGCGAGGGTCAGCTTCGCGTTGTCGTAGTAGGCGCCGAGGTCTTCGATGTCGTCGCCATACGTCTTCATGTACTCGGCGTGGGTCAGCTCGGGCCAGGCCGACGGGTACATGTCGACGTCGCCCTGCGCCAGGCCGGTGTACAGCGGGCCCGCCTCGGTCAGCGTCTTCATCTCGACCGTGTAGCCGATCTTCTCGAGCTGGTCCTGCAGCAGGTATGCGGTGCTGAGGCCGTCTGTCCACGAGGGCAGGAATCCGAGGGTGATCGTGCCCTTGTCGCCCGAACCGGACTCGCTGCCACCGGTGCCTCCGCCGGTGCCACCCATGCCGTCGCCGCTGCAGCCGGCGAGGGTCAGTGTCGCTGCGGCGCCGATCGCCGCGATGGTCAGGATCTTCTTCTTCATGTGCATGTCTCTCGTTCCGTATATATGTGCTGTGTTGCTGTGTGTTCTCTTGCGGGAGGGATGAGTCAGTGCACGCCGCCGCCGACAGGGGCGCGGCGCGGGGAGGCCTTCAGGCGCTCGGCCTCGTCTTCGGCATCCTTCGCGTCGGCCGCCTCAGCCGATGCAGGAACGGATGCCGTCGCGGTCGTCTCCGCTTCGGCGGATGCCGCATCGAGACGCTTCTGCGTGCGACGACGCGCCAGCATCCCGAGCAGCGACGAGCGGTTGCTGCCCAGTTCGCCGAGCGCTGCGGTGACGCGGTCGAGGAAGACGGCGATGAGCACGACGCCCAGCCCCGCCTCGACACCCTTGGCGATGTTGATGGTCGAGATCGCTTCGACGACGATCTTTCCGAGGCCGTCTGCGCCCGCCATTCCGGCGATGACCGCCATCGACAGCGCGAGCATGATGACCTGGTTGACCCCGGCGAGGATGGTCGGCATCGCGAGCGGAAGCTGGATGCCGCGCAGGATCTGGCCCGGCTTGGCACCGAACGCCTGACCTGCCTCAACGGTCTCGGAGTCGACTCCGCGGATGCCGAGCTCGGTCAGTCGCACGCCCGGAGGCAGCGCGAAGATCACGGTGGCGACGAGACCGGGAACGACGCCGATGCTGAAGAACACGATCGCCGGAATCAGGTACACGAACGCCGGCATGGTCTGCATGAAATCGAGCACGGGCTTGAGCACCGCGCGAACCGTGGCGTTGCGGGCCGACCAGATGCCCAGCGGCACCGCGATCAGCACGGCGATCACCGCGGCGACGAGCACGAGGGCGAGGGTCTGCATCGCGGGGACCCAGAGGCCCATGGCGACGATCAGGCCGAACGAGACGATCGTCCCGATCGCGAGCTGCCACGAGCGCACCAGCCACGCGATGAACGCCGCGATCAGGATGATGACCACGAAGTGCGGGCTCAGCAGGGCGCGGGTGAGGCCGTCGACCAGGAAGCTGACCACGAACGAGACGACGTCGAGCAGACCGTCGAGGTTCGTCTTGATCCAGTCGACTCCCGTTGCGACCCAGCTGCCGAGAGGAATGCGGAAACCATCCATCAGCGCACCTCCTCCGTCGTCGTTGCGACCGGCAGCGGCTCGGCCGTCCATCCGTCATCGAGCACGGCATCGATCTCGGCCTGCGGCATCGGAAGAAGCGGCAGGGTGAGCTCGCCCGTAGCACCGGGGCCGGGGCCCAGGGCGGCGAGCAGGGTGATGCGGGGGATCACGCCGACGAGGCGCCCCTCGGCATCGACCACGGCCAGAGGAAGCGGCGACTCGACCGAGGGGATGAACAGGTTCATCAGCACCTCGTCCTTGCTGACGCTCTGCGGCACCGGCTTGAGGATCGAGTCGAGGGTCGTCTCGCCCTTGCGCACGAGCTTGACGGCATCCCGATCGGTCACGATGCCGAGCAGTCGGCGGTCGCGACCGGTGACGTAGGTGGCCGACATGAAGGCGTCGCGCATCTGGCGAAGAGCCGTGCGCGGGCCGGCGGTGTCGGCGACGACCGGGCGCGGACGCTCCATGACGTTCGCGGCGGTGAGCACGCGAGCGCGGTCGACGTCCTGCACGAACTGCTCGACGTAGTCGTTCGCGGGATCCGTGAGGATGTCCTCCGGCGTGCCGATCTGCACGATGCGACCGTCGCGCATGACAGCGATGCGGTCGCCGAGGAACATGGCCTCGTTGAGGTCGTGGGTGATGAAGACGATCGTCTTCTGCAGCTTCTCCTGCAGTTCGAGGAGCTGCTCCTGCATCTCGCGACGGATCAGCGGGTCGAGCGCGCTGAACGCCTCGTCCATGAGCAGGATGTCGGAGTCCGCGGCGAGCGCGCGGGCGATGCCGACGCGCTGCTGCATGCCGCCCGAGAGCTCGGACGGGAGCTTGTCGGCCTGACCCTCGAGACCCACCAGGGTGAGGATCTCCTCGGCCTTCTTCAGCCGCTCGTCCTTGCCCACGCCCTTGAGCTCGAGCGGATAGGCGACGTTCGCGGCGACCGTGCGGTGCGGCAGCAGGGCGAAGTGCTGGAACACCATCGAAACGCGGTCGCGGCGGATCTCACGGAGCCGCGACGACGGGATGCCGGTGATGGGATCGCCGTTCACGGTGACCGATCCGTCGGTCACGTCATGCAGGCCGTTGAGCATGCGGATGATGGTGGACTTGCCGGAACCGGAGAGCCCCATGATCACGAAGATCTCGCCGCGGTTCACGGTGAAACTGGCGTCGATGACGGCGGCGGTCCCTGCGTCGCTGACGGCGGATCTGCTCTCACCGGCCTTCAGTCGACGGACGGCACTGCTCGGATTCTTCCCGAACACCTTGTACAGATTGCGCGCTTCTAGAGCGATTTCGGACACGTTTCCCCTGCGGCTCGCCTTCGGGTGGCTGAGCCTGCTTCGGTTGCGCCCGGGTGATCCTCCCGGCCGTTTCGACGTGGTGCTGTGGCGGCGCGGACGGCGGATTTCGGATCCACCGCGATAGAGCATCGACCGTACGTCCACGCCTCTTCGCAGCACAGCACATTCGAAAGAAGGACGTGGTCGCGGACTGGTCTTCGGGCCGTCAGGCCCACCAACCAACGTAACGAAATGGCCGGTCAGGGGCAAATCCACGATCCCTGACACCGTTCATTTTCGTCGGCTGACCGGGGGATTGCGCGGGTTTCGGACGCGCCGTCCGAGCCGTTCCGCGAGGGCGTTCGGGGGTGCCCGCAGTCAGCGGCGGATGCTGCGCGCGACCGTGAACTTCGGGGTGCGCTCGAGCTGATCCGTGGCCCCGACCAGCCGGGTCAGTTCGGCGCGATACCCGAGCGACGAGTTGAACACCGTGAAGAGCTCGCCGCCGGGGCGGAGGATGCGAGCGGCAGCCTCGAACAGTCGGGTCGCAGCCCCGGTGTGCACGCTGTTGCCGAGGTGGAAGGGCGGGTTGAGCAGCACGACATCGGCACTGGCGTCGGCGATCTCCGAGCCGGCGTCGTCGTGCATGACGGTGACGCGGTCCGCGACGCCGTTCGCGGCCATCGTCGCGCGGGCGGAGGCGACGGCCGCCGCAGATCGGTCGGTGGCGATCACGCGGGATTCGGGGTGTGCGAGGGCGTAGGAGGCCGCGAGCGCCCCGGTTCCGCACCCCAGGTCGACGACGATCGAGGCCGGGCTCGACGCGGTTCCGTCGAGACCGAGCACCTCGAGCAGAACCCGGGTCCCGATGTCGAGTCGCGGCCCCGCGAACGCACCGCCGTGGGCGATGAGCACGAGCCCGTCGTGCTGATCGGCGACCGGGAACGGTGGTTCGGCGGGCACCGGCAACGCTTCCGTCGCCACGACCAGGCGCGACTTCCGCACGGCTCGCTGGGCCTGCACCACCGCGAAGCGACCTCCGAGCACATCGTTCTGCGCGATGCTCATGTGCTTCACGCGCCCACCGGCGACGAGCACGACGTCCGGGGTGGCCCACCGGGCGACGGCGTCGGCGATCTCTTCGAGCTCGGCGAGCGCCTTGGGCAGCTGCAGCAGCACGAGCCGCGCGCCGGTGAGCAGAGTGGCATCGAGCTCGTGCGCAGAGAACCCGGACAGCCCGAGCTCCTCGGCATTGCGAGCGAGCGCTCGTCGCCCGGTCGCGAGGTCCTGATGCACCCGGATGCCGTCGAGTCCGGCATCCGTGAGCGCGAGCGTGATCGCCCCGAACTCGTCGCCGATCACCGCGATCTCGGATCCGCCGAGCCCCGACACCAGCGCGCGCTCGACGAGCAGCAGATCGGTCGCGTCGTGGGCCTGCAGGTTGTCGGCCTCGACATCGGGCCAGCGGCGCAGTCGGCTGTACGGGAAGTCCACCCCTCCAGAGTACGAGCGCCCTCTCTTGACGCCGACTGAACACACGTTTAGTCTGCTGTACATGCGTTCAGCTTCCGACGACCTCACCGCCCGTGCCCGCATCCGCGACACAGCCATCGCCGCCTTCGCGCGCAACGGATTCGATGCCACGAGCCTTCGCGCGATCGCCACCGAGGTCCGAGTCAGCGCCGCGCTGATCGTGCATCACTTCGGCGACAAGAACGCCCTCCGCACGGAGTGCGACGACTACGTGGTCAGCGTGTTCACCGACGAAGAGCACGACCTCATCACGGCGCCGACCAGCGACCGCATCCGCACCGCGCTGAACGACCTCGGCCGATTCGGACCGTACATCGACTATCTGGCGCGGATGCTGGTCGACGGCTCGCCCGCGGCCGATCGACTGTTCGACAGCTTCCTCGCGCGAACCCGCGATGTGCTCGCAGAGCAACGCGACGCCGGAATGCTCGAGCCGATGAGCGACCCTGAGATGACGACACTGCTCGTCACGCTGATCGGTCTGGGACCGGTCGTCATGCGCGCCCAGATCGCCCGCGCCCTGGGCACCGATCAACTGGGTCCCGCCGGCCTGCGACGCATGACGCTGCCGACGCTCGAACTGCTCACCCACGGCATCTACGCGACGCCTGTGCTGCTCGACGGAGCACGAGCGGCCCTCGGAGCAGAGGATGTCACCGCGGAAGGAGACGCATCATGACCGACACGATCGAGATCGACCGCCTGCACAAGCGCTACGGCAGCCGCGTGGCCCTGCACGAGCTCGACCTGCGGGTGCGCCCCGGAACCGTGTTCGGGTTGATCGGCCCCAACGGCGCCGGAAAGACCACGACACTGCGCACGCTGGTCGACGTCATCCGCCCGTCGTCCGGCAGTGTGCGGATCCTCGGTGAAGACCCCCGTCACGGCGGTGCCGCGCTGCGACGCCGCATCGGGTACGTGCCCGGCGAGCTGCACCTCGAAGGACGAACGAGCGGACACCGGATGCTGTCGTTCTACGCCCAGGTGTCGGGCACCCGCGACGCCGCCGGCACCCTTCGCACCGCCCGCGAGCTGGCCGACCGCCTCGGCGTCGACCTGAGCCGCCCGGTGCGCACGCTGTCGAAGGGCAACAAGCAGAAAGTGGGGCTGATTCAGGCGTTCATGCATCGCCCCGAGCTGCTCATCCTCGATGAACCCACCAGCGGCCTCGACCCCCTCGTACAGCGCGAGTTCCTGCAGATGGTGCGCGAAGCGAAGGATGCCGGGCAGACCGTGCTGCTGAGCTCGCACGTGCTCAGCGAGATCCAGCAGACGGCCGACGAGGTCGCGGTGCTCGCGAACGGGCGCGTGGTCGCCGACGGCGACGTCGCCTCGCTGCGGCTGGGGTCGATCCGACGGGTGCGCCTCGAGCTCGCGACGACGGATGCCGCATCCGCTCGCGCGCTCTTCGACCGGGTGCCCGGGCTCTCCGGGGTCGACGCCCGCGAGGCCGACGGCATCCTGCAGTTGTCCGGCACGATCGACGGCGCCATCGATCCGTTCATCAAGGCCCTGACTCCGTTCGAGGTGCGCGACCTCACCGTCGAGGAGCCCGATCTCGAGGAGTCGGTGCTGCGGTTGTACGGCGATGCGGCGGCGAACACGGCCGAGGGCGAGCTGCCCACGCGACGCTCGATGCGCGACGAGGAGGCCGGGCGATGAACAGCATCCTTCCGGTGTTCCGGCGCAATCTGCGCGACTCGTGGCGGAGTCTGCTCGGGTGGACGGTCGGCCTCGCCGCCGTGCTCTTCCTCTATCTGCCGCTCTATCCGAGCCTCGGCGGCAACGGGCAGCTGCAGGACATCATCTCGGCGCTGCCGAAGGAGCTCGTCGAGACGATCGGCTACGACCAGATCTCCAGCGGCGCCGGGTACACGCAGAGCACGTTCTACGGGCTGATGGGCTTTCTGTTGACGACGATCGCAGCGGTGCTCTGGGGGTCGGCGGCCATCGCCGGCGCGGAGGAGAGCGGGCGGGCCGAGCTCGACCTGGCGCACGGCATCGGGCGCGGCCAGTACGCGCTCGAGTCGGCCCTCGCCGTGTTCGTGCGGCTCGTATGGCTCGGTGCGTTCTCGGGTCTCGTCGTCTGGGCGCTGAACGACCCGGCCGAGCTCGGCCTCGAGGGGTGGCGCATCGTCGCGGCGAGCGCCGCGCTCACCGGGCTCGCCTTCCTCACGGCATCCGCCGCCCTGCTCGCCGGTGCCGCGACCGGGCGGCGGATCTGGGCGACCGGCGCCGGAGCGGGAATCGCGGTGGTCGGATACATCCTGCAGGCGCTCGCCAAGCAGTCGAAGGATCTCGACTGGCTGAACGCGCTGTCGCCGTACGCCTGGGTGTACCGGCAGTCGCCGCTCGCCGAGGGCGTGGATGCCGGCGGGCTCGCTCTCACGTGGGCGCTCGGCGTCGCCTTCGTCGTCGCATCGGTGCTCGCGCTGCGGATACGGGACCTGCGGGGCTGACGCCCGTCGGCTCGGGTCGCCCCGCCCGTCTGGTGGCGGTCGTGGTGCGGGTCACGTCCTGCGTCGCGCTGCCCCGTGCGGGGCCAGTTCCGCATCGCCCCACCCCTGCGGGGCCAAAAACGCACCCGAAACAGCCGTTTGCGATGCGCAATTGACCACCGCTGAATCGCGGCACCCGATGAGTACCGGCATATAGCTTCGAGGACATGGAAGCACCTCATATGAGGACGTACTGTTGTCACCCGTAGCCGGGGGGTGCGATGACAGACGTCGACACAGACGATCTACGGACGTGGGCGAAGAAGGCCGCGGCCGTGCGAGGCGACTTCGGGTCGGCGGTGGTCGGGCACTCCTCCGGCTTGGGGGCGGATGCTATCGATGCCGCGGTGACGCGGTTCGGCGACACCTGGACCACGGCACTCGGACGGCGCCTCGCTGACGTTGACACGTTGGCGGAGAACCTCGGCGAAACGGCCGAGGTCTTCGACCGGGGCGATGACGCCTCGCGCAGCGAGCTCGACCAGATGATCTGGGCCGAGAGCGACTACTGATGTCCGAGCTCGGTATGACGTCCGACCCGGTCGCGCTGATCCCGGGGTCGTATGCCGCGGCGCATACGGTCGCGTCGGCGTGGCGGTCGCGGGCCGAGGCGTGCACCGCTCTGCGCGACGGCCTGTGCTCTCTCGAGGTCGACTCCGCGTGGGCCGGGTACCCGTACGAGAAGTACCTCGAGCGGGCGGAGTACGTGCGCTTGTCGTGGCAGAGGTGCGGCGAGCACCTGATGAGCGGTGCCGCCGCGCTCTCGGCATACGGAGATGCACTGCGGTGGGCGCAGGACGAGGCAGCGCGGGCGATCGAACTGTGGGAGCAGGCGGAGGCGGCCACCATCGCCGCGCGCCAGGTGCACCGGGCGAAGGTGCGAGAGCTCGAACGAGACCTCGGAGTGAGACACGTCGAGCTCGATGTCCCGTTCGTCGACGGTGGTGCGGATCTGCGCGCGCAGGCCGTCGACGTCCTGACGAACGCGCGCGGTGTGCTGGATCGGTATGCCGTCGAGGCCGCGACCACGATCCACGCCGCAGCGGATGCGGCGCCGCTGGAGACTCCGAAGCAGGCGGAGAGCGCGAAGAACTGGGCGGTCGCGGGAGCGATCGGCTCGGTCATGTTCGAGACCGCCGTGCTCAACCCGGCCATCGAGCAGTTGAACTTCATCGCCTCGATGGGCAGCGCGCTCGTCAACCATCCCGACATCCTTCTCGAACTCCTCGGCGGGGCCGCACTCGTCGTCGGCGGCGGCGCGATGATCGGCGGTGGCGGCGCGCTCGCGCTCACCGGGGTCGGCGCGGCCCCCGGA
>JAZBLP010000071.1:0-21030 GCA_037033305.1 Actinomycetota bacterium
CCCGGAGGCGGACTCGCCTGGGCCGGCGTCGGGGTCGCGGGCGCCGGACTCGCCGCCGCCGGTCATGCCGGCAGCCGCTGGATGAACGAGGCCACCGGCGATGATGCGGTCCGCGTCGGCGAGCGACCGCCGCCGCACCCTGAACATGGCGGCCGCGACGTTCTCGGCCAGTGGAACGGCGACGGGCAACGCCCCTGGGTCGACACGGAGAAAATCGGGCTTGACGAAATCGCGGAGGAAACGAGGAATGATGTCATCCGAGACAAAGTCCGCGCGACGATCAGCGGACACTACAGGCCGGGCAGCTCGACGGAGCAACATCGGTACTACGACGGCTTGTTCGAGAACCCGGACGGGACCTTCACCGGTATCGAGATCAAGGGCGGCACGGGCACTCGAGATGCCGCGCAACGAGGGTTTGACGCGACCGTCAGTCCAGAGCGCCCGGCCACAGCCGTTCTTAATGGCCGGACCATTCGGATCGTGGATGTGATCGTGAAGCACGTTCCGTGAATCGACCGCCCCGACCAAGAGGAGTCAGCGAATGGCCATCCACCGCACGCACGTGACCCAGCGAAACGGCCACAGCCGAATGGCTTTGATCGACAGCGTCCGCCCTTACCCGGATCAGATTCGGTTCGTCCTGAACCGGATGAATGGGATGTCGTTCTGGGCGTGGAGCCTCTGGCGCGCACCGGAGGGGGCTGACCTGCTAGACAGCATCCCGACCAGCGGCGAGTACATGCAGTGCGCCGGCACCGCCGACGCACTGGCTCTCGAGGTCCGTCGACTCGACCCCGACGGCACGCCGCACCAGTACGCGATCGGCAAGCCCGGCGGAGACACGACCGGCGAGCCGACCGAGGTCATCCACTTCGACGAAGGCCGCCACTCGACCACCGTCTATCCGCACGAGGTGTTCACCGCCGACGAGGCGGCTGTCGTGTTCTACACGTACTTCCTCACTGACCAGGTCTCACAGCCATACGAACTCCGCGAACTCGACCTCAGTTGGTTGACTCCTCCGTCCGGGGGCACCGACTGATGCGCATCCGCGTCGAGCACGAACCGCTCGCCGAATCGATCGCGAGCCTCGCTGACACCGCTCAGTGCATCCGCGACCTCCTCGGACTCCTCGACTCCGAGGTCTCGCAGCTGAACGACCTCTGGAACGGTCGCGCCCAAGAGGCGTGCACACGAGCCCAACACGAGTGGAACACCTGCGCCGACGCCATGCAGTCCGCGCTCACCGATGCTGCGAATGCGGCAGCCCGCGCACAGGCCCGCACTCGCGAGGCCGAAACGCGAGTCGCAGCCCTCTGGAGCTGAGCGAAACCCCACCCCCGTTCCCTTCGCCGCTTCGGTCGTCGGCGCCTCCAGCATCCTCGCCGTCTGTCTTGTGCGCACAACTTCGGATGCCGGGGCCGACACGCCGCGGCGTCACGCGTGGGGCCGGCGCGCCTGGATCGATGCTCCGAAGCCGTGCCCGCAGGGTCCGCAGGGCCGGCAGGGCCCGCCGCGCCCCTCGCCCAGAAGACCCGGTTGACACGACCCGGGTTCGATGGTTACCTAGTTGAGCAACTAACCCACCAACCCGCGGAGGACTCGTGATCGAAGAAGGCAAGCCGCTCTTCCTCCAGATCGCCGAGCAGATCGAGGACTCGATTCTCGACGGCTCTCTCGAGGAGGAGTCGCAGGCGCCCTCGACGAACGAGCTGGCGGGCTTCTATCGGATCAACCCCGCGACCGCAGCGAAGGGAGTCGCCATGCTCACCGACAAGGGAGTGCTCTACAAGCGCCGCGGCATCGGAATGTTCGTCGCCGCAGGGGCGAAAGACCTGCTCCTCGGCGAGCGCCGCGCAGCGTTCGCCGACCGCTATATCGACCCGCTCATCGCCGAGGCCCGCACGCTGGGGCTCGGCGCCGACGACCTCGCCGCGCTGCTCCGCGACCGCGCGGCCCAGACGCACAAGACAGACCACACAGAAGGGAAGACCACCGCATGACCGCCGTCATCGAGGTCCAGAACCTCACCAAGCACTACAAGGAGAAGAACGCGCTCGACGATGTGTCGCTCAGCCTCGAGGGCGGCGCGATCTACGGCCTGCTCGGCCGCAACGGCGCAGGCAAGACCACGCTGATGTCGATCCTGACCGCGCAGAACTTCGAGTCCTCCGGCACCGTTCGCGTCTTCGGCGAGCACCCGTATGAGAACACGCACGTCCTCAACCGCATCTGCTTCGTGCGCGAGAGCCAGAAGTACCCGGACGACGCCTATCCGCGTCACGCCTTCAAGGCCGCGAGCCTCTTCTTCCCCCACTGGGACCAGGATCTCGCCGACGAGCTCATCGCGCAGTTCCAGCTGCCGACGAAGCAGACCATCAAGAAGCTGTCCCGCGGTCAGCTCTCAGCTGTCGGTGTCATCATCGGCCTGGCATCGCGCGCCGAGCTGACCTTCTTCGACGAGCCGTACCTGGGTCTCGACGCCGTCGCCAGGCAGATCTTCTACGACCGCCTGCTCGAGGATTACGCCGAGCACCCGCGCACGATCGTGCTCTCGTCGCACCTGATCGACGAGGTGTCGAACCTCATCGAGAAGGTCATCGTGATCGACAACGGCAAGATCCTCCTCAACGAAGACACGGATGCCGTGCGCGACCGAGCTGTCACCGTGGTCGGCGATGCGACAAAGGTCGACGCGTGGGCGGCTGACCGTGAGGTGCTGCATCGCGAGACGCTCGGCCGAGTGGCATCCGTCACTGTTCTCGGGGCACTGTCGGCCGCAGAGCGTGCCGAGGTCACGGCATCCGGTCTCGATCTGACTCCGGTGTCGCTGCAGCAGCTGATCGTCCGTCTCACCCAGAGGGCCGAGGCGGGCGCAGCCACCGGAGCCACCGTCGCGAAGGAGGAGGTGCGCTGATGCGACGCACACTCAACGTCATCCGTCTGCAGTTGATCAACCGTCAGACGTTCATCTGGGTGCCGCTGATCATCCTCGGATCCGCCACCGTCATCTCGATCCTCATCTACGCGATGATCCCCGTCGACACCCCGAAATACGGCGGTGGCGGCCAGGCGCCGCTCTGGTACTTCTTCGCCATCGGCATCTCGGCCATGACGCTCACCTTCCCGTTCTCGCAGGCGATGAGCATCACCCGTCGCGACTTCTTCTTCGGCACGCTGCTCACCGCGATCCTGGGCAGCGCGCTCATGGGAGTCGTCTTCCTGATCGGCGGCGCCATCGAGACGCTGACGAACGGCTACGGCATCAACGGCTACGTGTTCTACCTGCCGTGGCTGTGGGAGGCGGGGCCGCTCGGCGCGTTCATCGTCTACTTCACGCTCGCGCTCTTCCTGTTCGTCGTCGGATTCACGGGCGCGACGATATACAAGAGCTGGGGACCCACGGTCCTCACCATCGTCGGCGTGGGCCTCGCGCTCGTCCTCGTCGGTCTCGCGTTCCTCGCGACACGTCTCGACCTGTGGGTTCACGTCTGGACCGGCATTCTCGACGCGGGGGCCCTCGGACTCGCGCTGTGGGGTCTCGTCGCCACGGTGGTGCTCGTCGGTGTCTCGTTCCTCGCGTTCCGCAGAGCCATTCCCTGATCACCCGCCGAGCAGCCGGCGCCGGTCGTTCCTCACGGAGCGGCCGGCGTCGTCGTGTCGGCCCGTTACCCGCCCTCATCGCGCCACGCAACCCGGTGCGCAGACGGATGCCGGGCCGCTAGCGTCATGCATCGGGGAGGATGACGGGAGGATGCCGTGACGAACATCAGAGCACGAGTGCGCGCGCGCCGTCCCGGTATCGTGCGCTCACTGCGCGAGGCGGTCGCTCCCGCCCGGCTGCTGCTCGTCGCCAAGACCGCACTGGCTGTCGGGCTCGCGTGGCTGATCGCCCCGCACATGCCGGGTGTCACCGACCAGTTCCCCTACTACGCGCCGCTCGGCGCCCTCGTGAGCATGTATCCCACGCTGATGGGGTCAGTGCGGTCGGGACTGCAGACGCTGCTCGGACTCGCCACCGGCATCGGGCTCGCGGCGATCGTCGTGCTGACCGTCGGCCCGACGTGGTGGACGATCCCTGCCGTCGTCGGCATCGGCGTGCTGGTCTCGGGAACGGGCTGGTTCGGCGTCGGCCGCGAATACGTGCCCATGGCCGCGCTCTTCGTGCTGATCATCGGCGGCCAGAACGCCGACGACTACTCGATCGGATACCTGGTGCAGACCGCCGTCGGCGTCGTCGTCGGCCTGCTGGTGAACCTGGTGATCGCGCCTGCCCCGCTCACGCTCGCCGCGGCCGCGAAGGTCGACGCGTTCAGAGCGGAGTTGAGCGAGCATCTGCACGACATCGGCTCGGCGGTCGCCGAATCGTGGCCGCCCGAGCACCAGCAGTGGGCCGATGACGCGGCATCCCTCGCGGACACGACCTCAGAGCTGCGCGCAGCCCTGTCGGAGGCCGACGACAGCCGGCGCGGCAACCCTCGGGCGATGGGAAGACGCGGTGAGACGACGCACATCCACGCCGAGCTGGCCCGTCTCGACAGGATCGCGCATCTGATCCGCGACATCTCCGACGAGATCGCCGACACCATCTGGGACCGTCCGGGGGCGCTGGTCCTCGACCCCGCACTGCCCGAGCCGCTGTCGGCCGCGTGCCACGCCGTCGCCGAGGTCATCGCCCAAGAGGATCCGCTGTCGCCCGAGGATCACCGAGCCAGGGGTGAGGCGGCGCGCGCCATCCGTCTGCTGCTCGAGACCGTCGACGCCCGCACGATCGACGCGCGACGCTCGATGGGACCCGGTGTGCTCGCGGCCATGCACCTGCGCCGCATCCTGATCCTCAGCGGCCATCGCGACGAGGAGGACGAGCCCGGCGAGGCCGCCTCGGCGTGAGGATCAGATCGTGTCGTCGGCCGCGATGACGTCGATCTGCCAGAATCGCGCGTCGACGTCGTCGGCGTCATGCGCGGCTTCGGCCTCGGTCACGGCCTTGTCGAAGATCTCCAGAACCGCCGTGAACTCGGCCTCGGTGAGCCGAGTGGTCCGCTGTTGGAACACGGCATGGATGCCAGACGCCCGACCGCCGTAATACTCGGGCGACCACGCGACGACGCGCTGCAGCAGGTCCTGGTGCTCGGCGGCCACCGCTTGCACGACGGCCCCGCCGAGCTCTTCGTCAGCCACGGGGTGATCGGGGTCGCCGACGCTCATGGCGCCTCTCACCGGCGCCCAGACGCGGTCACGGCGGTCTCGTGCGTGTTCAGGGGCTTCGGCGATCAGCCCTGCATCGGCGAGGGTGCGCAGGTGGAAGCTGACGCTGTTCGCCGCGACATCCAGTTCCGCCGCGATGTCGGCCGCCCGCATATGGTCGCGGCGAGCGAGCAGGCGGAGGATCTGTCGCCGCAGCGGATGCGTGTAGGCCTTGAGCATGGCGGTCGTCATCCATACGGGATCTTCGCCGTGAATGCCCTCGCTCATGCTGAGATCCTACCTGCACCGATTATTGCGCAAGAGTAGTTGCGCAAGTATGCGTGCGCAACTACTCTTGCGAGCATGACCTCGACCGTGACCGAGCCCCATCGGCTCTGGCGGAACACCCGGTACCTGACCTGGCTCGTGAGCGACACGAGCAAGGGCCTCGCGGCGACGCTGTTCGCCTTCGCGATCCCCCTGCTGGCCCTCGTGGTCACAGACGATCCCGCCCAGGCAGGGGTGATCGGCGGCGCAGGAATGGGCGCACGGCTGATCCTCACACTCGCCGGCGGCGTCCTCGCCGACCGGCATCGCCGCATCCTGCTCATGCTCATCGGCTCCCTCATCGGCATCCTGCTGGCCGGAGCATTCACCCTGTTGGCTCTCTCCGATGCGCTGACCTTCGGCACTCTGCTGGCTGCGAACGTCCTGCTGGCCGCTCGCAGCGGACTGTTCGATGTCGCAGGCGAGAGCGCGATCAAAGAGATCGTGCCCGACGCAGCGATGGGCAGAGCGCAGGCTGCGAACCAAGGGCGGGACGCCGCGCTGCAGCTGGCCGGAGGCCCGTTGGGCGGACTGCTGCTCGGCATCGGCGGCTGGCTCGTCGGTGCGGTCATGACGCTCTGTCACGCCATCGCGGCAGTGACGGCATGGATGCTGCGGCGACAGGCGGGCCGCGCCGGGACCACGGACGCAGGGGCCGCCGCCGAGACAGCTTCCACCCGCACCAGGACGAGCGCGTGGGCCGAATCGCGGGAGGCCTTCGCCTGGCTGTTCTCGCGCCCCGATCTGGGCGGTGTGCTCGTCATCATCACGATCATCAATCTGGGTTTCAACGCCGCCATCACGACCGTCATGTACGCGCTCCAGCAGGCCGGATACTCGGAGCTTCTGATCGGCGCGCTCGGTGCGGGAGTCGGCGCGGTCATGCTCGCCGGGGCCATCGTGGCGCCGCTGCTCGTGCCGCGCATCCGCACCGGGGTGCTCGCGATCGCCGGCCTCGCGGGCGGCGCCGTCGGCACGATCGTGCTCTCGATGGTCACCGAGCCGTGGGCGATCGTCATCGTTCTGGGCGCCTCTGTGGTGCTGCTGCCGGCGCTCAATGCCGGGATGATGGGCTACTTCATGGTCGCGACGCCGACCGAGCTGCTGGGCCGGGCCAACAGCGCGGCCGGCGTGCTCGGAATGGGCGCCATGCCGCTCGCGCCACTGATCGCCGGCTTCGGCCTCACCTGGATCGGCCGCGAAGCGACGATCCTCGCGTGCGCGGCGCTCTGCGTGATCGCCGTCGTCCTCGCGCTCGGCAACCGCGCGCTGCGCGCTCTGCCCGTCGAGTCCCGCTGGACCGAGCACGCGAAGCAGTACGAGGTGCCCTGAGCGCGATGAGGGTTCACAGCATCGCGGTGAGCACTCCTCCGTCGGCGCGCAGCGCAGCACCGTTGGTCGCCGCGGCGAGCGGACTCGACAGGTAGGCCACCAGGCTCGCGATCTCCGTCGGCTCGATGAAGCGCTCGAGCAGCGACGTGCGATTCTGCCCGATGATGGCGGCCTTCATCGACTCGGCGGACAGGGACTGTGCGTCGGCGACCGCTGCGACAGAAGCGGCGACCCCCTCGGAGTAGGTGGGACCGCCCAGCACGGTGTTGACCGTGACCGCGGTGCCACGCGTGAGTTTCGCCAGACCGTTCGCGAGCGCCAGCATCGCGGCCTTCGTCACGCCGTAGTGCACCATGTCCCCCGGCACGTTGACGCCCGACTCGCTGCTGATGAAAACGATGCGCCCCGCTCCGCGCTCGAGCATCCCTCCGAGAAGGGCGCGAGACAGCCGCACACCGCTCATGAGATTCACCTCGAGGTACCGTCGCCACTCGCCGTCGGTGATCGACGCGAAGTCGGCGAGACCGAAGAGGCCCGCGTTGTTGATGAGGATGTCGACCTCACCGAGCGACCGCGTGAGCCGTGCCACATCGGCTGCCTGCGAGAGGTCAGCGGCGACGCCCGACACGATCGCCCCTGGTCGCTCGTGGCGCAGGCGTCCGACCGCGGCGTCGACGCGATCGGCGCTGCGCCCGTTGAGGGTCACCTCTGCACCCTCTGCGGCGAGCGCGTCGGCGATCGCATACCCGATCCCCTGGGTCGATCCGCTGATGAACGCCTTCTGATCCCGCAGTCGCAGATCCACGACGGCTCCTTCCCGTGCCGATTCCGACACGCATCTTCACTTGCTTGAGCAAGTCAACCTATGCGAAAGTACTTTCCTGAGCAAGTCAAAGGGATGCGATGGAGTAGGCTCATGACATGCCTGAGCAACCGATCGACGGCCCCCTGAGCCCCGAAGAGCTGGCACTCTGGGCCCCCGTCGCCACACTGCTCGAACGACTGCCGACCGCACTCGACGCTCAGCTGCAACGCGACAGCGGCCTGACCCATTTCGAACACGGGATCCTGTTCGCCCTCGATCAGGCGCCCGACGGAGCGCTGCGCCTCAGCGTGCTCGCGAACTATGCCAGCTGCACGCTCTCGCGGCTCTCTCGGGCGGTCTCCCGTCTCGAGGCGAAGGGGTGGGTCAGACGGGAGACCGACCCGACGGACGGCCGGTTCACTCTCGGCATCCTCACTCCGAGCGGACACGACAAGGTCACCGAGTCGACTCCTGCGCATCACGCTCTCGTGCGCGAGCTGGTCTTCGGCAGCGTGACGTCGACCCAGGCCCGACACCTGCAGGCGATCAGTCAGCGCATCTCGGCCGCCATCGGACCCGGCGAGGCGTGGAGACCGGCGCCGGTCGAACACGGGGTGACGGATGTCGGCGGCCCTGCGTAGGATCGGCGGCACGCACCCACGACCTGAGGAGACGACGATGTCCGCCGAGCAGATCACCGAGAAGCCGCTGCCGTTCGTGCGCCTGGCCTCACTGACCCAGACCGTCGCCACACAGCCCGAGGTCGCGGGGGTGGTGGGTCCGCTCTTCGATCAGGTGGCCGATGCGATCGTCGCGTCCGGCGGAGAGCCAGGGCTCCCGATCGCGGAGTACGACATGAACAAGCACGGCGTGCGCATCACGGTCGGCTTCACCTACGACGGGCCGGCGATCGACGACCTCGTCATCGTCGAGCTGCCCGCGGTCGAATCGGCCGTCACGACCACGCACCTCGGACCGATGTCGTCGATCGATCAGAGCTGGGATGCCCTCAACCGGGCGATCGCCGAGCAGGGCGCCCATGCCGTCGGGGCGTGCCGCGAGGTCTACCTCGAGTCGGAGTCCGACGATCAGGCCGACTGGGTCACCGAGCTGCAGCAGCCGATCACACGCGGCTGACACGCACGATCGTCAGAGCGCTCCCGTGAGCGCCGCGATGCCGACGAGCACCGAGACGAGCGCGAGCACCAGGGCGATCGCGATCAGCACGGCGTGAACCTTCAAGAACGTCGTCGCCTTGCCGTCGGCATCCCGCGCGCGCGGGTCGGTCGCGACCCGCTTGTAGAAACGAGGCCACACCAGCACGTTGAAGGCGGCGTTGAGGAAGAGAACGACGGCGAGAGCGATCACCCCTCCACGCTAGCGTTCCGAAAAACACACCGAGTCCATGTATCACGAGGCTCTTGCCGTGCTCCTGACCTATGTGATCACAATGGGACTCATGATCGACGGCGCACCCGACGGCGCCGCCCTCGATCCTGCACCGGACGACGGTGCGGCTCGGTGGAGGCGAGCCGCCGCCTTCTTCGACGCATGGCGGGACGGCGACAGCCGCGCGATGGACGACCTCGTGCGGCTGATGACGCCTGTGCTCTGGCATGTCGTGCGCGCCTACGGACTCGACCGAACGCTGGCCGAAGACGTCATCCAGACGACCTGGTTGCAATTGGTTCGGGGTCACCGTTCGATCAGCGATTCGAAGGCAGTGTCGGCCTGGCTGACCACCACCGCGCGCCGTGAAGCCTGGCGGGCCGGAAAGGCCCACAACCGGGTCGATCCGACCGAGTCGGATGCTCTCGACGCACTGCTTCCCACGCAGCAGTCCGCCGAGCACCACGCCACCGTCGGAGACGAGAACCGTCGGCTCTGGGCTGCGGTGCATCGACTCGCCGACCGATGCCAGCGCCTGCTGCGAGTGATCGCGTTCGAGGAGCGACCGGACTACGCACGCCTCGCCGCCGATCTCGCCATGCCGGTCGGCAGCATCGGCCCCACCCGCCGACGTTGCCTCGCGAAGCTGCGCGAGCTGCTCGACGCACCGACGCCACGACCGGAGGGCAGCTCATGAGTGAGAACGATCTCGCCGATGACGGCGGCACCCATCAGGATGCCGAGCTGTTCGCGCAGATGCGTTCGCTCTGGCGCGACGTCGACCCGATGCCCACCGCGCTCATCGACCGCATGATCGCGGCCGTCGCAGCCGAGGGACTGTCGGAGGAGTACGCGCTGCTCACCCTCATCGAGGAACCGCTCGGTGCCGTCCGCGGCGACGCCGATGCGCTGACCCTGCAGTTCAGCGACGGCTCGACCAGCATCCTGTTGCACGTCACACGCACGGCGACAGGCGCGCACCGAGTCGACGGCTGGGTCGACTCGATCTCGGGTGCGATCGAACTGGCTCAGGGCGAGAACGTCCGCACGACGACCGCGAACGACACCGGCCGTTTCCTGTTCGACGACGTGCCCGACGGAATGACCCGCGTGCGTCTGAGCACCATGGTCGGCGACCAGGAGCGCACCCTGTCGACCCCGCAGTTCGAGTTGTGATCCACCGCGGGGCGACCCGCGCGCATGACGGGGCGACCCGTGCACACCACCGCTGGGCGACTCCCGCACCACGCAGGACCTCACTCACCGGATGCGGCTCATCCCGCACACACCGCGGGCTCATCCCGCACAGGACGCGGGCTCATCCCGCACAGGACGCGGGCCTGCCCGCGAGGAGAGGACCGACGATGGAGCAGCCCAAGGGGTGGAGCTGGCAGGACCGAGCCGAGGGGTCGATCAGACGGGGGACGGCGCTGGATCCGTCCGTCGAGCCCGTCGACGGCGTCAGGGCGTTCCCCACCGCGTATCTGCAGGAGAGGCTGCTGATCACGCAGGATCAGGAGAACGGTGAGGAGGAGTACGACGAGGAGATCCGCGAGCTGCGCGATGCAGCCGGCTCTTTCGGCTGGACGCTCGAGATCGACACGCCGGATGCTCTGCGCGCGGCTGACCCGCTCGTCCCCGGCGTGCCGGGGTTCCTGCGCGCTCGCCTGACCACCCCTGACGAGCCGACCCGCGGCGCGTCGCCGGTGCCGCCGGACGCGTGGCGCGTGCTGCAGCGGGCTCGCCGCAGCTCGGCCACGACGATGCCGCGGACCAGCCTCGAGCATGTGCTGTCGATCGACCCGGTCGGGCTCAACCCGTTCACCCGCACGAACCCCTTCACTCGCACCAACCCCTTCACTCGCACGAACCCGGTGCGCGGCGCAGGCGGGGCGGGCGGCAGCGATGACTACCTCGAGCCCGGGCGAGGCGCACGACAGCCGGTGACCTGGCTGGGACCCGCGCCACGGCGCAGCACGGCCCCGAAGCGCGGTCGGCGCCCAGTGGTGGCGGTGCTCGACACGGGATGCGGGGTGCACGACTGGCTGCCCGATGACGTCGTCACACGGCACATCGAGATCGACGGCGTGCCGATCGGACTCACCGACGACGCCGACCCGGAGCGCTACCCCGACCTGTACGGCCAGCTCGACGGAGAGATCGACGCCGTCGCCGGGCACGGCACGTTCATCGCGGGCCTCATCCGCCAGACGGCGCCGGATGCCGACATCCTGGCGATCCGCGTGGCCGGGGCGCTGGGTGTGGTCGATGAGAGCACGTTCCTCACCGCGGTCGCACAGGTCGTCGAGCTACTGCGGCGACACCGTGAGGACCCGACGACCGGGCATCCGATCGACGTGCTCAACCTGTCGCTCGGGTACTACCACGAGACTCCGGTCGACGGTCTGTTCAGCCTGACCCTCAACGCGCTGCTCACCGCCGCGCGCGAGCTCGGGTGCGTGGTCGTGTGCTCGGCGGGCAACGATGCGATAGACCGCCCGTCGTTCCCGGCATCGCTGTGGCCCTGGCCGGGTGCCGACAACGGCATCCCCCGTGACAAGGATGCACCGCACGTGTCGGTCGGGGCCCTCAACCCGTCGGGCAGGTCGGTCGCGCTGTTCTCGAACGTCGGTCCGTGGGTGCAGGTCTACGCCCCCGGCGCCGCCGTCGTCAGCACGTCACCGGCGTTCGTGGGAGGCGAGCAGGCGACCACCCGAGCAGACGTCGACGGGCTGCGACGCGAGACGATCGATCCGGACGACTATCGCGGAGGCTTCTCGATCTGGAGCGGAACGTCGTTCGCGGCACCGTACGTCGCGGGGCGCATCGCCGCACAGCTCGGCACGGTGCCGGTGCAGGGAATCACGGCGGACGCTGCGGCCAAGGCCGTCGCCGCCGTGCTGAAGACGCTGCCGTCGCCCACGACGGAGGGGTAGCCACGCGAGACGGAACACAGCCGCATGCTCGGAACACGGTTGCATGCTCGGACCGGCGACCCGGGCATGCACCTGTCATCTCGGCATGCAGGTGGCGCGGGGGAAGGGCCGGATGCTGCCACACGACTTCCCTGAGAGCAGACATACCGGCATCCTGGTGCAATGCCCCTGTCTGCTCTCGAGCTGCATCAGCGCGGCGTCGACGCAGCCAACTCCCGACGGTTCGCCCAGGCGCGACGTGCGTTGACCACGGCATCAGCGCGCACGGATGACGCCGATCTGCGCGCCCGCATCGACGGGACCATGGCCTACGTGCTCGCTCAGACGGGCCAGCCGGTGGAGGCCGAGCGACTGTCGCGCGAGGCTCTGACGCGCCCTGGCCTCAGCGACGAGACGATCGCGCTCGCGAACGGGCAGCTGGGCACGCTGCTGGTGCATGCCGGGCGCCTGGAGGAGGCCCATCTTCTTCTCACCAGGGCGATCGAGGGCCTCGACGAGGGCTCGATCGAGAGCGCCAACTGCCTGATGAGCCGGTCGCTCGTCGGCATGCAGCGGCACCGGCTCGATGCCTGCACGGCCGATCTGCAGCGCGCCATCGCGGCCTACGACGCCCACGGGGCCGAGGAGCCGCTGGCCGAAGCCCGACACAATCTCGGCTACGCCGCGCTGCTGGGTGGCGACCTCGTCACCGCCCTCGGGCTGATGACGCGATCGCGTCCGATCCTCGCCGCGACGAGCGACCTCGCCGCCGCGATCAGCGACCTGGACCGAGCCGAGGTGTTGCGCGATGCAGGCCTCACGACCGAGGCCGAGGCACTGCTCGGCACGGTCGCGGTGCGATTCGGCGCCCAGCGGATGCGCCAGGCGCGAGGCGAGGCCGAGTTCCATCTCGCCCGATCGCTGCTGCGGCACGACGCATCCGCGGCCGGGCGCGCGGCCGCGACCGCATCCCGTCGCTTCGCCGCGCTGGGAAGTGAGAGTTGGGCCGCCCGCGCCGATGCGGTGCGGCTGGAGGCGCAGCTGCGAACACAGCCCGAGAGGCCGCCGACCGCGGAGGACTTCTCCCGCACCGTCGACGCGCTCACCCGGGGAGGGTTCCGCACAGAAGCAACGGCTGTGTCGCTCACCGCTCGACTGGCCGACGGAGGTCGCCTGCCCCGGCTCACGCCCGACGCCCCGACCCCGCTGCGCCTGCGCGCCCACGAGGTGCGGGCGGTACGCGCGGCTGCTCGGGGAAGGGATGCCGACGCGCGCCGGGCCGCGGCCGAAGGCCTCGACCTGCTCACCGCCTGGCAGCAGTCGTTCGGCGCGCTCGACCTGCAGGCCTCGGTGGCCATGCACGGCACCGAGCTGATGTTCGCCGGTCTCGCTGCGGCCGCTCGATCGCGGGATCCCGACGTGCTGTTCGAGTGGTCCGAGCGTGCCAGGCACCTCAGCCAGCAGGTCGCACCAGTGCGCCCACCGCACGATCCCGATCTGTCGGCCGAACTGGCCGAGCTGCGGATGCTGCGCGCCGACCTCGCGGGGTCGGACTGGACGACGAACGCCCGGGTGCGCGAGCTGCGCGACCGAGTGCGCGACCGGCAGTGGTCGTCGACCGCCGCCGGCGAGAGCCACGAACGCCTGGGGCTGACGGAGACCCGAGCGCGACTCGACGATGACACCGCGATCCTCGCCTACGTCTTCACGCGCCAGGAGCTGCTGTGCGTCGTCGTGACGGCATCCGGCTCGTCGATCGTCGAGCTGGCGCTGTCGCGCATCGAGGCCGCACTCGACGGACTCCGCGCAGACCTCGACGTGGCCGCCCTGACCCATGGCGGACCCATGGCGCACGTCGTGGCGCGTTCGCTCGATGACAGACTGCGACGACTCGACGAGGCCCTCCTGGCACCCGCACGCTCGGTGTCGGGAGGAGCGGCACGTCTGGCGCTGACGGTTCCCGGCATCCTGGGCGGCATCCCGTGGGCGATGCTCCCGGGAATGCGCGGAACGCCGTTCACGATCGCGACGTCGGTGTCTCGACTGCTCGGCGACTCCGATCGCCGCCCGGCCACGAACCCCGCCTCAGGCGACGGACCCACGGCACGGGCGTCCCGAGCCGGGTTCGCGGCCGGGCCCCGCGTCGCGCGCGCCGAGGAAGAGGTGCATCGGGCCGCCGCAGCATGGGAAGGAGCGCGGATGCTGACCGGCGAACATGCGCGGGTGAGTGCCGTCACCGAGCTCGCCCAGCAGGTCGACGTGCTGCACATCGCTGCCCACGGTCGTCATGCGGTCGACAACCCGCTGTTCTCAGGGTTCGAACTGGTCGACGGCACCCTCTTCGGGTACGACGTCGATCTGATCGCGCGCGCGCCCGAGACCGTGGTGCTCTCGGCGTGCGAACTCGGCCGCTCGTCGGTGCGCTGGGGCGAGGAGGCGCTGGGCATGACGCGTGTCTGGTTGCACGCCGGCACCGGATGCGTCATCGCCGCCCCTGTCGTGGTGGCCGACGACGTCGCCTGCGAGCTGCTCGGGGCCGTGCATTCCGAGCTGGCGGCCGGCGCCAGACCCGCAGTAGCGCTGGCCGCGGCATCCGCGTCCACCGGCCTCAGGGCGCCTTTCCAGTGCCACGGAAGCGGACTCTGAAACTTTTCTCCAGTCGATGTATCAGAACATCGGTGACCCGCTCCTTATGTCCAGAAGGTGCCCGCGAAGGGCTTCGGATACGAAGCGCGAGGGAGGCGCAGTCGAACTGGGGAAACCCTCGTGCACTGGGGAGTGTGAGGGAACGACAGGACACCATCTGCTCCGGGGATGTCGCGAGAGGGGTCGCGGCATCCCCACCAGGAGTCGCACGCTCTTCGAATCGCGCACTTTGCAGTTTTCGGCCGCGTTCATCTGCAAAGTGCGCGATTCGAAAAGGTGGCGGGGGCCGGGGTCGGGGTCAGGCGGTCAGGACCTCGTAGCCGGCGTCGCCGAAGGCGGCGAGGGAGGCGGCATCCGCGCCGTCGTCGGTCAGGAGAACGGGGAACAGCTCCGGGCCGCCGACGGCCGCGAACGCCACCGTGCCGATCTTGCTGCTGTCGGTGACGACCACGGCTCGGCGCGCGCGCTCGGCCATCATGCGGTTCACGGCCGCCTCGCGTTCGTCCTGCGTGGTGGCGCCGGCCGCGGCATCCATTCCGTTGACCCCGATGAAGGCGATGTCCAGTCGCACGCCTCGCAGCAGCTGCTCGACGAACGGGCCCACCAGCTCGTAGCTGCGGGAGTGGATCACCCCGCCCGTCACGACGACCTTGATGTCGGGTCGGGTCGCGAGCTGGGCGGCGATGTTCACGGCGTTGGTGACGACCGTGATGCCCGGCCCCGCCGCGAGGTCGTCTCGAGCGGCGAGCGCTGCGGCGATCGCGGTGGTCGTGGTTCCGCCCGACAGCCCGACGACCATCCCCGGCGCGACGAGAGCGGCGGCGGCCTGCGCGATGCTCTCCTTCTGCTGCGAGCGCTGGTGGCTCTTGTAGCGGATCGGCAGCTCGTAGGCGACCGAGTGGGCGACCGCCCCGCCATGGGTGCGGGTGAGCAGACGCTGCTCGGCGAGCGAGTCGAGATCGCGGCGCGTGGTGGCGGCCGAGGCTCCGAAGCGCTCGACGAGCTCGTCGACGTTCACCTCGCCGTCCGCGGCCAACAGGTCGAGGATCGCGTTCAGACGGGCGGCGCGCTTCATGTCACCATCCTGCCCGGGTCTGCCCGGTCACTCCGCCACTCCGGCACTCTCGAGCGCGAAGAGCCGCAGCATCCGGGCGGCCTCTCCGGCCAGGGCCTCGCGCGCCGGGCTGAGGTACTTGCGCGAGTCGACGAGCCTGTCATCAGCGTCGAGCGTCGAACGGATCGCCCGGGTGAAGAAGCCGTTGAGGTGCGTCGATACGTTGATCTTCGTCATACCGGTGCGCACGGCGTCGGCGATCACGTCATCCGCGACGCCGGACGATCCGTGCAGCACCAGCGGCACGTCGAGTGCGTCTCGCAGCCGTGCGATCAGCTCGAGATCGAGGGATGCCGTGCGATCGGTCATCGCGTGCGACGACCCCACGGCGACGGCGAGCGCATCGACGCCGGTCGCTGCGACGAACGCCCGCGCCTCGTCGGGGTCGGTGCGGACGCCGGGCGCGTGCGCACCGTCTTTGCCGCCGACCTCGCCCAGCTCGCCCTCGACGTACACGCCCGCCGCATGCGCTCGCTCGGCGACGGCAGCGGTGAGTGCCACGTTCTCGTCGTACGGCAGCGCGCCGCCGTCGAACATCACCGAACCGAAGCCCAGGGCGATGGCCTCGTCGACGAGCTCGGGGCGCTCGGCGTGATCGAGGTGCACCGCGACCGGCGTCTGCGCGTGACGGGCGACGGCGAGCGTCGCGAGCGCGATCGGCTCGAGCCCTCCGTGGTAGTCGGCGCAGTTCTGCGAGATCTGCAGGATCACGGGCAGCCCGGCGGCCGCCGAGGCGCGAACGAGCCCCTCCGCGGTCTCGAGGTGGATCACATTGAACGCGCCGATTCCGGTGCCGCGCGCCGCGGCATCCGTCACGAGCTCGCGGGCGGAGACCAGGGTCACAGGGGGTCCTCTCGAACGGTGGGGTCGTAGGGGGTCACGACCAGGCGCTCCTCGAGAGCCGGCCAGTCGTCGGAGATCTCGCCGGCGAGCGGCATGAGCACCGCAGCGGCCGACCAGGCGGTGGCGCGTCGCAGAATCGCTGCAGGATCCCGGATGCCGTCGGCGTACAGCACCGCGCATGCGGCCACCCCGGCATCGCCCGCACCGGTCGGGTTGCCGACCAGCGGGGCGTCGAGGCGCGCATGCAGCACGTCGGAGGCGGAGACGGCGAGCATGCCCTCGGCGCCGAGCGAGAGCAGCACGAGGTCGACGCCCCGCTCGATCAGCGAGCGCGCGCCGTCGACCGGGTCGGCGATGCCGGTCGCCTCGACGAGTTCGGCCGCGTTGGGCTTGACGACGGATGCTCCGGCATCCGCCGCGTGCAGCAGAGCGGGTCCCGAGGTGTCGACGATCACGGGCACACCGGCATCCCGCGCTGTGCCGATCAGCAGGGGCAGCAGAGTCTCCGGCGCCCCGGGCGGCAGGCTGCCCGAGATCACGAGCACCCGCGCACCGGGAAGCGCGTCGACGACCTCGCCCAACAGCGCGGCCCATTCGGGATCGCAGGGGTTCACGCCCCGTTCGTTCACGACGGTGGTGTCGCCCAGGGTCTCGTCGACCAGCGCGATGCTCTGCCGCGTGGCGCCGACCACGGGGACCAATCGGTGGGGCACCCCGCTGGCGCCGAGTTCGGCGGCGAGCTCGACACCGCTCCGACCGCCCGCCGTCGAGACGGCGAGCACAGACGCGCCCTGCGCGTGAGCGACCCTGGCGACGTTGAGACCTTTGCCTCCGGCGCGCACGGCTCCGGCATCCGCGCGGTGCGTCTCGCCGAGAGTCAGCCGCTCGACGTGCCAGGTGAGGTCGAGCGCGGGGTTCGGAGTGACGGTGAGGATCACGCGAGCTCCCTCGCGCGCAGCGCAGCCCCCAGGATGCCGGCGTTGCCCGACAGCTCGGCCGGCACCAGCTCGGGGATCCGGTGGAAGCTCAGGCGCTCCGCCAGCCGGGCTCGCAGCTCGTCGAAGAGCGCTCCGCCGGCTCGGGACAGTCCACCGCCGATCACGACGGCCTCGGGAGCGACGACAGCCGTGAGTTGGGCGAGCGAGAGGGCGAGGGCGTCGAGCGCCGAGTTCCAGATCTCGGAGGCGATGCGGTCGCCGGCCGCGGCGCGGGCGATCACGTCCTTCGCGCCGTCGGGACTGATGCCGGTCGCCTCGCGGTAGCGGCGGGCGATGGCCCCCGCAGAGGCGACGACCTCGAGGCACCCGCGCGCGCCGCACGCGCAGACGGGCCCGTCGGCGATCGGCGAGTGGCCGATCTCGCCCGCATATCCGCCCGCGGTATAGGGCTCGCCACCCACGAGGAGGGCGCCCGCGATGCCTGTGCCGATGACGAGTACGACGGAGTTGGAGTATGCGCGGGCTCCCCCGAGGCGGTGCTCGGCCCAGCTGGCCGCCCGCACGTCGTGATCGAAGGCGACGGGGAGGCCGAGCTTCTCCGACGCGAGATCGCGCAGCGGCGAGTTCCGCCAGCCGAGGTTGCTCGCGAATACGCCGAGGCCGGCCTCCGCGTCGACGATCCCCGGCACCACGAGTCCTGCAGCGTGCGGCACGATGTCGGGGTGATCGGCCCGCAGCTCGGCGGCCAGCATCCCCAGGCGCTCGATCAGCGCCCCGGTGCGGTCGCCGTCGACCACCGGGGTCGGCGTGCGCCGGAGGCCGAGGGCCGTGCCGTCGGCGTCGAACAGCGCCGACTTGATGTCGGTGCCGCCCACGTCGAACGCCAGCACCGGCGCGCCGAGGCCGAGAGTGCGCGCGGCGGCGAGCCGCTCGCCCGACTCGTCGCGCACGACATCGGCGATGCTCGCGGCATCCTCAGTGCTGGTCATCGATCGCTCCGCTGGTGGCTGGGGTCATGCATCCAGGATGACGGATCGCGTGAGGTTGCGCGGCTGGTCGGGGTCGAGTCCGCGAGCGACCGCCCGGTCGAGGGCGACGCGGTGCAGGCGCACGAGGTCGGCGAGCGGATCCACGGGATGCTGCACGAAGCGCGCTCCGGTGGCCTCGACCTGTGCGGCCAGGCCGTCGGGCGCCGCGCCGAACTGCCAGGTGACCCGGCCGGGGGCGGCGATCGCGATCGGTCCGTGGCGGTACTCCATCGACGGGTACGACTCGGTCCACGACTGCGACGACTCGCGCATCTTCAGCGCCGCCTCGTGCGCCAGGCCCACGGTCCAGCCGCGACCCAGGAACGAGTACTGCTCGGCGTCGCGCAGCTCGTCGTCGTCCTCGGCGGCGAGCACAGCGGCGGCGTCGTCGATGGCGCCGGTGAGGTCCTCGCCCAGCGAGGCGCGGAACAGTGCGAGCGCGGTCGTCGCGAAACGCGTCTGCACGACCGACTTCTCATCGGCGAACGGAAGCAGCACGGCCTCGTCGACGAGCGACACGAGCGGCGAGGTCTCGTCGCCGATCACGCCGATCGTGGGGACGCGGCCCCTGATGCGCTCGACCAGTTCGAGCACCTCGGTCGTCGTGCCCGAGCGCGTCAGCGCGACGACGGCGTCGTAGCCGCGATCGACGAACGACTCGGATGCGGCGAACGCGTCGGTCTCGCCCTGCCCCGCCGTCTCGCGGAGGAACGCGTAGGACTGCGCCATGAACCACGAGGTTCCGCAGCCGACGACGGCGATGCGGGCTCCGGATGCCGGGAGCAGCGCCTGCGCGTCGCGGAGATCCGCTGCGCGGGCCCAGGTCTCGGGCTGCGAGTTCAGTTCTTCGCGCATGTGCGCGCCGGGCAGAAGTTCGGTCATGTCGGGCCCTCCGGACCAGATGTTGCAAGTTTGTGATTGTTTAGCGACTTATTCGATCATAGTATGTCGACATTAGGAATCGTTGCAAGGTTCCTCTTGATTTGTTTATTCTCCTGACAAATAATCGAACAAGTTCCACCGCCCCTCCCGAGATCCGGTCCACGGAGGGTTCCTCGAGCCGACCCGGCTTGAACCGATCGTCCCGCCAGCAGGGGAGACGATCACACGCACCGTCGCGTGAGTTGTGCTTGCGACTGTGCACCACCTACACAGTGAGGAATGCAATACACATGAAGAAGTCACTGCGATTCGGTGCTGTCGCTCTTGCGGCCACCGCCACGCTCACGCTCGCTTCGTGCGGGTTCGGCGGCTCGACAGGAGGCGGCGGAGACGCCGAGGGCGAGACGACGCTCAACCTTCTGGTTCCCAGCTACTCCGACGCCACCAAGGGTCTGTGGGAAGACGTGATCGACGGTTTCGAGAAGGAGAACCCTGACATCACGGTCGACCTCGAGGTGCAGTCGTGGGACAACCTCGAGAAGGTCGTCTCCACCAAGATCCAGGCGGGAGAAGCCCCCGACATCTACAACGGCGGTCCGTTCGCCGGATTCGTCGGCGACGAGCTGCTCTACCCGGTCGAGGACGTCGTCTCGGAGGAGACCTACTCCGACTTCCAGGACGCGTTCCTCGCGAACGCCGAGGTCGATGGCACCGCCTACGCGCTGCCGCTGATCGCGTCGGCCCGCGCGCTGTTCGTCAACAACGCACTGCTCGAGCAGGCCGGCGTCGAGGCCCCGACGACCTGGGACGAGCTGCTCGACGCGGCGACCAAGGTCTCGGCTCTCGGCGGTGGCGTGGCCGGTTACGGCATGCCCCTCGGCTCTGAAGAGGCTCAGGCCGAGGCTGCGGTGTGGCTGTGGGGCGGCGGCGGCTCGTTCGGCGACGCATCCGAGATCACGATCGACACCCCCGAGAACCTCGTCGGTGCCGAGCAGATCAAGAAGATGATCGACGCGGGCGCCACTCAGGCGGACCCCGGTTCGACGCAGCGCTCGCCCCTGATGGACATCTTCATCCAGGGCAAGATCGGCATGCAGGTCGGCCTGCCGCCGACGGTCGGCCAGATCGAAGAGGGCAACCCCGAGCTCGACTACTCCATCGTCCCGATCCCGACGAAGGACGGCTCGCCGTTCACGCTCGGCGTCATGGACCAGCTGATGGCGTTCCAGAACGACGGTGACAAGCAGGAGGCGATCACCAAGTTCTTCGACTACTACTACTCGGCCGATGTGTACGTGCCGTGGGTGCAGGCCGAGGGCTTCCTGCCCGTCACCAAGTCCGGTGCCGAGCAGCTCTCCGGCGAGGAGGCGCTCGCGCCGTTCCTCGCGGTCCTGCCCGACGCGCAGTTCTACCCGTCGACGAACCCGAAGTGGTCGGCCACCGACGGCGCCTTCAAGTCGCTGTTCGGTCAGCTGCAGACGAAGCCTGCCCAGGACGTCCTGACCGAGATCCAGGCACAGGTCGACGCGGGCTGAGCCCCGCAGACCCTGCTCACACCGACTGACGGAGAGGTTCGCGTATTCCCATGAGCCAGACGAAAGAATCCTCGAACCTCGCGGGG
>JAZBLP010000072.1:0-20532 GCA_037033305.1 Actinomycetota bacterium
CGGCGAGCCGTTCAGCTTCACCTGGCGAGAAGACATCAGCATCGGCGGCGGGCGCGCCACCGTGTGGATCAACCCGGCCAGCACTCTCGCTTTCAAGTTCTCCGGAAGCCGTCAGCCGTGCATGGGTCGACGCGCTCGCCTTCACCGCGAACGAGCCGAGCGGTCTCTACCTCGTGCCCGAGCCCACCGAAGCAGTCAGATCTGAAACGCCCCGCGTCGCCGTGCCGGCCTGAGACCCGCCCTCGAACATCGGCATAGTTCGGACGGAGATGTCGACCGGGACGCGATCGCCACGCGGTCGGCGTGCAGATCACCAGGAGCCGGGTGTCCTCTGCGCTCGGATTGAAGAAACTGTGCGCGAGTCCGGGCGTGGTCGTTCTTCACCTCTGCCACCGCGGCCATGTCTCCTGCTGACGCGGGGCGCGTGCTGGATGATCTTCGCGCGACCGATCCGGCCGTGATCGCCTCGTATCTCCGGTCGGAGTACGTCGATCCTGATGCCATCGGGCTGAACCCGATGACGGCGCGTATCGCTCAGCTGCGCCGCAAGCCCGTGCTCTCCGTTCATTCCACGGTGAGCAGCGTCGAGAGACACCCGAGGCAACGTCACAGGGCGCCGGGGCTGGAACTAGTTCCGCCGTCCGGGACGAAGCGGAGGCGGACCACGGTAGATTCTTCACGTGAACATGAGCCTGCCTGGCGAGGTGAGCACTCGACGCACCACCTCCCCCGGTCCTGAGCGCGGCGGCGGAGCCACTCTCGCCGACGTCGCGAGACTCGCCGACGTCTCCCGGGCCACCGCCTCACGGGTCCTCGCCGGTCGAGCGGCGGGCAAGTCCGCCAGCCATGCTCGCGTGCTCGCTGCGGCGGAGGAACTGGGCTACGTCGTGAACGGCCTGGCCCGATCGATGATGGGCGTCGGTCGGCGCAGCATCGCCTTCGTGTCGAGCATCATGGTCGGCCCGACGTTCGCCACGATGGCGGGCGGTGCCGAAGACGTCGCCACGGCGAACGGCCACCTGCTCACGATGTGCACGACCGGCGGTGACCCCGATCGAGAGGTCGCACTGATCGAGACGCTCAGCGAGCAGCGGGTCGCCGCAGTGCTCCTCGTCGGCTCGACGCCCGCGACGGAGGAGTTCGCGAGGCGTGCACAGCGATACTCCGACACACTCGCACGCGTGGGTGCCCGACTGATCCTGTGCGGGCGTGCCGCTCTTCCCGATCACCCCCACATCGCGTCGATCGACTACGACCACCGCGGCGGGGTTCGCACCGGCGTCGAGCACCTCGTCGAACTCGGACATCGCCGCATCGCGTTCGTGGGCTCCCTCGACGATATGACCACTCCGCACCAGCGCTTCCTCGGCTACCAGGACGGACTCGCGGGCGCCGGCTTGGCGTTCGATCCCGCGCTGACCGCGCAGAGCGACAACGCCTCGGACGACGCGGCAGCGGCCACGTCGGCGTTCCTCGAGGGCCACCCCGACGTGACGGCGATCGTCTGTCAGACCGACGTCATGGCAGTCGGCGTCTGCCGCGCGCTGCACGCCCGCGGCATCGCGATCCCGGAGCAGATCTCGGTGGTCGGTTTCGACGACATGCAACTGGTCGCCGATCTGACGCCGTCGCTGACCACCGTGCGTGCCCCGTTCCACGATGTGGGCGAGCTCGCCGGGCGCATCGCCGTCGGCGGGGACTACGACGGGCCAGCCGTGCTGCCGGTCGAGCTGATCGTGCGCGGGTCGACCGGTCCTGCCCCGCACTGAACGTCGCCCTCGCGCCCGGACGATGCGGAGCGGAGCGACCGAAGAACCGGCCGCCCCGCCCTGCCGTTCATCAGTAAGCGCCGAGATCCTCCCACGGGCCGTGCGCGTCGCCCGGCTCCTGGTTGCGGGTCCACCACTTCGCGCGGAACGTGTGCCCGTCGTGCGCGACGGTCTCGCCGCCGACGTAGACGTACGACGCCGTCCACTCCCGCACGGCACGCCCCGCTGCGGGAACGGCCGCACCCTGCTGCATCCACGATCCGGTGGCGGTACTGCCGGGCTGCTCGTTCCTCGTCCACCACTGCGCCGCGTAGACGGCTCCATCGTGCGACACCTCGTCACCGGCACCGTAGACCGCGGTCGGATCCCACGCCGGGATCGTCGGAGTGGTCGACACCTCGCCGAACACGATCAGTTCGGCCACGTTCAGGATCTGGCCGTTCACGAGTCGGATGTATCGGAACGAGGTGTCGTCGCTCACCGTCCACTGCTGCCAGTCGAGGGTCTTCGCCGGAGCCCTGGGCGTCAGTCGCGTCCACGTCTGCAGATCGTTCGAGCCCTCCAGCCGCATGTCCGCGATGCGCGAGGTGCCGTAGCCGTCCTGCCGCACGAGCACCTCCGCCCCGCTCAGCGACACGGTCGTGTCAGGGCCGAAGTCCCACACGTTGCCGTACAGCCCCGCGTTCAGCCGGGTGTCGGAGTGCGTCGCCGGGTCGCCGTCGAGCATCCTCGCCGTGTACTGCGTCCACGCGGCGTCGGCGACTCCGTCGGGGCGCAGCACCGTCGCGTCGCGGAACGCCGAGTCGACGCGTCCGCTGTCGCTCGAGAGGAACAGCTTCGTTCCGTCGGTCGTGGCGTGGATCGTGTCGGCATCCCGCCCGTCTGCCGTGGTGAAGTCGACCGTGAAGTCGATCCGTGCTCCGCGCTGCGCGCTCTCGGGCACCGCGGCCGTCGCGACCCACTGTCCCGCTGCGGGAGACGTCACGGTGGCGGGAGCGCCGAGCACCGTCACGGCCACGTCCGTGTTCCCTGCGGGGCCGGTGACACGCACCTCGACGCCGTCGCCTGCCACGATGCGTCCTGCGACGGCGTCGGGCGACGAGAGCGACACGGTGTCCATCGTCCCGACGGCCTCGGTACGGGACCCTTCGATGCGGATGTCGGCGATGCTCCAGATCCCCGGGTAGGCGGGATCGGACGGCACACCTGGCTCATCCACCTGGAACTTCAGGAACCGGAACGGCTGGCCCTTCACCTCGGCACGCACATCGATCCACTCGATCGAGGAGTCCTGGCCGGCGTTCGGATGCTCGGTGAGCAGCGTCCACGTCACCCCGTCGTCGGAGCCGTAGACGTTCGTCCCCTCGGCGCGGTTCGAGAACGTATCCCTGGCCTGGATGCCGAAGCGCTCGGCCCCCACTCGGAAGGTCGACCCGAAGTCGAAGACGATGCTCGGAACGCGCTGGTCGCCCCAGGTCGTCTGATTGTCGCCGTCGGTGATCGCGGTCAGCTGCGCCGCGGTGAGCGGTGGAGCCGAGACCAGGCCCCGGTAGTCGAGAGTGCCGTCCGCCAGCACCGGATCGAGCACCACGAGACCGGCGACAGCGTCACCGAGACCGGCGAGAAGGGTCGCGAAGGCTGCGGCATCCGCGCCCTGCACTCCCTGCTCCGCGCTCGTGCGCGCCTCGACGAATCGCGCCCAACTCGCCGACGTGTACTCGTCGCTCGCGCCTGCACGGCCGACGAGTTCGTCGATCGCGGCATCCCGACTCTCGGCAACCGTGATCGTCACGGGCAGTGCGGTCGCCGTCGTGCCGTCCGACGCCGCGAGAGTCATCCGGGCGACCCCTGGCTGCTCGGGCGACCAGCTCAGTTCGTTCCCGTGCAGGGCCACGCCAGAGGGGGCGTCCTGCAGCGCGAGGGTCACGGTCTCGCCGGCGGCATCCGTCGCCTGCACGCTGCGGGTCCACTGCTCACCGGCGACCAGCACCGCATCGAGCTCGGGGGCCTCCGCGAACACGGGCGGCGTGATCACACCGTTCGCCTGCGCCAGGAGTCCCGAGACGTCGACCTTCGCGTCCGACCCGGTCGCGCGGAGGAACAGGATGTTCTCCCCGATGGCACCCGGCGTCTTCGTGAGCGCCAGATCCAGCCAGACGTAGCGCCACTCCCCTTCGGTGTCGGGGACGACGATCTCGGCGAACGGCGACTCCTCCGCAGTTCGTGACGCCTGCAGTCGGGCTGTGCCGTCGCTTCGCACCTTCACTGCCACGAACGACTGCGCGGCAGCCCGATCACCCCAGACCGCCCGCCTGATCGCGAGGCTCGCGTCGTCGGCACCGGCGTCGAGTCGGATGAAGAGCGTGTCGTCGCCCTCGTCGCGCACGGCTCCGTCGCCGAGGGGTGTGCCGAACGTGCGCACCGACAACTCGGCGCTGTCTGCCAGCGGAGCGGCGGCTCCCTCGACCTCGGCGAGCTCCTCGGGGAACGCCACCCAGTACTCGGCTCCGGTGTAGTCGGATCCCCGGTCGTTCCAGAAGTTCTGGACACCGGTGCCGTAGTAGTAGAGCGGACCGTCGCGCTGCTCGTAGAGCTCCGCGACATGGGGAGCCTCGGCGGCGACATCGACGTCGGCGACATATCGGTACTGCAGATACGCCTCGCTGAGCGGATCCTGCAGTCGACCGCGATAGGCCTGCGAGATCGCACCGCCCTCGTTCGCCGGGATGTACGGCACCTCCTCGCCCATCATGAAGGCGTAGAACGTGTCGGCGCCGTCGAGGATCCGGTGGTCGAGGAAGTCGTAGGGCGAGACGGCATCCGCCGCCTCCGACACCGTTCCTGCGGTCGGATCGACCCTCGTGCCCTGCGCGTCGACGATGCGGGCGAGAGCCACGAAGATGTCGACGTCGCCCTGACCGTGGGCCTGGTCGCGCAGCATCTCCATGTGCTGCACGAACGGCTCGCCCGTCGTGTTTCCGGGGGCGTCGGCGGGGATCTCGCGGAACAGCTGCTCCAGCGATCCGTTGACGTTGCCGCCGTAGAGGTCGTGCTCGCTCTCGTAGCCGCCGTTGACCGTGAACCATTCCACCCGCTCGGCGTACAGATCGGCGTCGTCGAGGAAGATCGCCGCCGAGATCATGCCGATCACGCCGTAGAGGTGCTGGTTCCACAGCCTGTTGTTCGAGTACAGGAACGTGTCGAGCACCGGTCGCACGAGGTTGTCTTCGATGCGCTGCTCATCGGCATCCGTCCACCGCAGGTCGTACCCGTCGAGATCGGTGTTCGCGGGCGCGGTGCTACGGATGATCTCTGCCGCGATCAGCATGTAGTACAGCGGTACCCCGGTGTGAATGTGCGCATCGGCGAAGTACTCGTACTTCGCGGGGTCCATGCTGCTCCACGCGCGGAGCCCGTGCAGGGCGTTCGCGCGGTAGTGCTCATCGCCCGTGACGACGTACTCGAGCGCCTGGGTCATCACACCGATGCTGTCGCGCTGCGCCATCGAGCGCATCGCCACGCTCGCGTAGGCGTCGTCCTTCGGGATGTCGGTGCCGGGCTGCGCGTTCTCGACGCGGTAGTCGCTCGCGGCGTATCGGGTGTCGATCATCGCGTCGTAGTAGCCGGCCCACGGGTCGACCCCGGCGAGCACCTGGGTGCGCATGTTCGCGAGGTTGTCGGCCGTGAAGCCTATCCCCGGATGCGCGAAACCGGCGTCGCTGACCGTCTCGACGATCTCGGGAGGCAGCGCCGCGGCGACCGAGACGGGTGGTGCGGCGACCGGAGGTGCGGCGGTGGCTGGCGGTGCGACGAGGAGCAGCCCGCTGAGGGCGATCACCCCGGCGGTCAGCGCACCGACGGTCTTTCGGATACTGCGTCGTTCGATCTTCATCGATCTCTCTTCCGTGACGGCGCCGTCGAGCGACGGCGCGAGGGCATGCAGGAGCAGGAACTTCGCGACGGTCAGGGGTTCGGAGGGGTGGGGGTCAGTCCTCCCCCGCCGAATGGGTCTCGTCGTATCTCAGAGACACGTCGGTGAGGTCCGCGGACCACCCGCGGCCGTCGAGATCGTCCGCGCGGACGCCGAAGAACAACCCCGTGAACCGCAGCCGGTCGCCGTGGTCGTCCGACAGGGTCCAGGCCGGGTGGACGCCGGATACGTCGGTCCAGTGATCATCGCCGACCGCTGCGACGGCGACCCGCAGCTCGGGTCCGTCGAGCGTGAGCCGCATCCGCATGGCGCCCTCCGACACTGCGACCGGCGCGGAACGAGTGGTATGCGCCCCGTCTCTGATCACGGCGCGGATGTGTCGTCCGTTGTCGACATCCCATCCCAGCTGCAGCCAGATCCAGCCGCTGCGGTCGTACCAGGCGATCACTCCGGCGAGCTCGCGGGTGCTGGCGGGCTCGGCGTCGACCGTGGCCTCGAACGTGGCCCGATGCTCCTCGACCCTGGTGACGATCATCGACTGATCGAAGACGGATGCCGGCGAGTGCCCGCCACGCAGCCGCAGCCATCCGGGTCGCGCGGTCAGGTCGGCGGTGTCGCGATCGAGCGCTGCGCGCAGGGTCGACCAGCGCCGGTTGTCGAGCTGCGGAGCATCGAAGGACTCCGCGAACCCCGACGCGACAGCGTGGTCGACGCCCTCTCCCTCGACCTCGAGCTCGAGCGCGGCGTGATGCCCGCCCTGCGCCAGCCGCAGCCAGCCGTCCTCGTCGAACACGACCCGCTGCAGGCAGGTCTCGCGCCCGAGGGTGCTGTACCTCTCACCGAGGTGCAGAGTCGGCCGGCTGGCCAGATGCACCATCAGCCACTCGCCGCCCGGCGTCTGCACGAGCTCGCCATGCCCCGCCTTCTGCAAGGGCAGGCCGGGGGCGTCGCGGCTGGTCAGCACGAACGGCTGCGTGTCGCGCTCGTAGGGCCCGGTGATCTCGCGCGATCGCGCCACCGTGATGGCGTGGTTCCAGCCGGTGCCGCCCGCCGCGATCAGCAGGTGGTACCAGTCGCCGATGCGATAGATGTTAGGACCTTCCACCAGCGTCGACTCCTGATGGATCACGATGGCCGTCCCCGACGTGCGCCTCTCATCAGGCAGATACTGCTCGAGCACGAGACCGGCGAACGACGGATGCTCCGGCCGCTGATCCCACTGCACCCCGACGATCCAGTGGCTGCCGTCGGGGTCGTGGAAGAACGAGAAGTCGAACCCGCGAGAGCCCAGATACACCGGCTCGCTCCATGGCCCGTCGATGCTCTCGGCGGTCACGAGGTAGTTGTCGATGTCCTTGTCGTCGCCACCCATCGACCGCACGATCGAGTACGCGAGCCAGAACAGCCCGTCGGAGTACGACAGGCTCGGCGCCCACACCCCGGCCGAGTCGGGCACGCCCCGGAGGTCGAAGCCCTCGTCGAGGGCATGACCTCTGACCGTCCAGTTCACGAGATCGGTGGAGTGGTGGATGCGCACCGCGGGGTGGAACTCGAACGTGCTGGTGGCGATGAAGTAGTCGTCTCCGACCCGCACGATCGACGGGTCCGGGTTGAAGCCCCGGAGGATCGGATTGCGCACGACGCCCATCACACGACCCCCGGCACCCGCTCGAAGCCGACGAACGCCTCACCCGCGACGAAGCGGGCGACCTCGTCGATCACGTCGCGCCCGAGTCGGTGGAGCTCATTGCCGGTGGCGCCCGCGATGTGCGGTGTGAGCGTCACGTTGGGCAGGATCCACAGCTCGTCATCAGCCGCAAGAGGCTCTGGCTCCGTCACGTCGAGGATCGCGTCGATCCGCCCCGCGCGCAGATGCGTGCGCAGCGCGTCATGGTCGATCAGCGACCCTCGAGCGGTGTTGATCAGCACCGAGCCGTCGCGCATGGCGGCCAGCTCATCGGTGCCGATCATGCGCTCCGTCTCGGCAGTAGCGGGGGCGTGCAGCGAGACGATGTCGGAGGCCGCGAGCAGATCATCGAGCGTGGCCTTGAGCCCGCCGAGGGCCACGATCTCCTCTTCCGAGGCGTACGGATCGTAGATCAGCACCCGCACGTCGGTCGACTGCAGAAGCTGAGCCACGCGACGTCCGATTCGCGAGGCGCCGACGAGCCCGACCGTGCGTCCGAAGTTGCCGCTGTCGATCAGGTCGGCTTCGCGGTCGACGAAGGCACGACCCTCACGGTAGATCTGCTCGGCATACCTCGCCCGCTTGCCCGCGAGCACGATGGTCGCTGCGGTGTACTCGGCGACCGCCTGCGCGTTGCCCTCTCCGGCGTTCGTGAAGACGATGCCCCGGCGCGCGGCCTCCACGGTGTCGAGCACCGCGCTCGCGGCGCCGCCGGCGAAGACGACGGCACGCAGGTTCGGCATCCGCTCGAGCATGTCGCGGTCGACCTGCGGGCATCCCCAGCCGGCGAGCAGGATCTCGGCCTCGCCGATCAGGTGCGAGGCGTGGTCGCTCTCGAATTCGGTGAGCACTTCGGCACTCACGTCGACCAGTGCGCTCAGCCGGGCGCGGTGCGGGCCGAACAGGTTCTCGGCCAGGGCCGGGGGGTTCATCGCGACGATCGCGCGGGGTCGGGCATTCACTTCTTCAGCTCCTCGATGCTCCAGTCGTCGCGCCAGCGCAGCTCGGCACGACCCTCCTCGATCTGCAGCGGCAGCCAGATCGGCGCCGATGACGCCAGGTCGCCACGATCCCAGCGGTCGCCGACATACACGTGGCCGCCGCCGACCGGAAGGACCACGCTCACCTGCGAATCGAACGTGCGGCTGCCGGTCGGGGCGACGTCCCGCCACGGCGACCACGGCCCCTCGAGCGCGGAGGCGGTCGCGTACTTGTTGTCGTTGAGATCCCAGCCCGAGAGGTCGGATCCGAAAAGGTAGTACAGCCCTTCGTGACGCACCAGCGTCGGCGACTCGTACCCGATCTCGGGGCGATCCTGCTGGCGCAGCGTCGCCACGATCGATTCGACTCCGCAGTAGTCGTCACGAAGGCGATAGATGTGCAGGCCGTTGTCGCGGTCCTCCGACAGCAGATAGCCGGTGCCGCCCTCTTGGAAGACCCCGATGTCTCGACTGAGGTTGCCGAGCGGTCGCTCGCTGCCGAGATACTCGTATGGCCCCTCGGGGGCATCGCCGATCGCGAAGCCGACCCTCGCGTCCGAGTAGTCGGCGCTCTCGATATGAACGATCAGCACCCAGCGCCCGTCGGGGCGACGTAGCGCCTTGGGTCGTTCGACGATGCGGTCGGGTGCCAGGTCGCCCGAGCCTGCGGCGAGCGCGTCGCCGACGTACTCCCACGTCGCGAGGTCGACCGAGCGGTAGCAGGCCACCGCCGTGAATCGGTCGCCGGCGGTCTTGTCCTCTCCCCAGGCGTACCAGTGCGATCCGACGCGCTGGATTCCGATGCCGTGCAGCTGCGCGACGCGGCCGCGGTCATCGGTGAAGAGCTCGCCGGTGCGGATCGTGCCGCTCATGCGGCGCTCCCCTCGGTGGCGGGCCGGACGCAGAGCACGCGGGCACCGAGTCCCGGCCCCGTGGCGATGCGAATACCGTCGTCGCCGCTCTCGATCGCCCAGCCGTCGACGGAGGATCCCGCAGGGAAGAGAGTCTCGGCGCCGTGGACTCCGGGGATCCTGAACGAACGCGGCTGCTCCGACCTGTCCCACACGAACAGCAACGACTGCGCGGTTCCTCGCAGGCCAAGGCAGACGACGTCGTCATCCCACGCCGGCAAGCCGAGCGGCCAGAACGGGTCAGACGCCGCCAGCCCGCCGCGCATGGTCTTGTGCAGACCGACGGCCTCGGCGACGAGCGCCCGCTGCGAGGCGCCGAGCTCTCCCAGGAAACCCGAGAGATAGAGCCTGCCGCTCAGGCCGGTGACGAGGGTGAACACCGTCTCGGCATCCGTCATCCCGCTCGCGGGGTAGGCCCAGTTGCCCGCCTGCTCCGGCAGGATCGACGCGGGCGCCGATGCCGCGATCGGCGGATAGAGACGGAAGTCCTGCTGGTCAGTGGTGGACTGCAGGTGTGTGCGCGACAGCAGCGCGTAGTCGGCTCGCATCGCACCCGATGAGCAGTTCTCGATCAGGAGCTCCGGATGCCGTCGCTGCACGTCGTCGAGCCAGTCGCCGAAGGCGCGGATGTGGCCCAGCAGGCCGTCTCCGGCCGCCGCCGCCTGCCACTCCGTGCCCGCACCGGGGTTGATGTTGTAGTCGAGCTTGAGGAAGCTCACGCCGTACTCGCGGACTATCCGGTCGACCGTGTCGTCGAGGTGCGCCCGCGCCGCGGTGTGCCGGAAGTCGAGGTGGTAGCGGTCGTGCTCGCGCACGCGCACCCCGAACCGCTGGAAGAAGGCGTCGTCCGGCAACGTCTTCGCGACGGGACTGCTCACCCCGACGACCTCGGGCTCGAGCCAGAGTCCCGAGCCCATGCCCGCAGCGTGGACCTCGTCGATGATGCCGCGGAGGCCTGCCTCGTCGAACCGGCTCGGGGCCTCCCGCCACTCGCCGACCGTGTCCCACCAGTCTCCGATCTCGGGGTCGGCGAACCAGCCCGCATCGATACAGAAGACCTCTGCCCCAGCCTCGGCCGCAGCCCGGATCAGGGGGCGCAGCGCCTCGGACGAGGGCTGCCCCATGAGCGTGTTCATGAAGTCGTTGTAGACGATCGGCAGTTCCGGGCCGTCGACGCGGCGGATCGCTCGGCGATGCGAGGTGAGCGCGGCGATCGCCCCCTCGAATCCGTCCGCCGACGCGGCGAGCGCGACCGGCACCGTGAGGAATTCGTCGCCCTGCCCGAGTACCCGGGCGAACTGGTGCTCGAGATCCGTGGGCCCGAGCAGCGAGAGGGTCAGCCCGTCGAGTCCTTGACTCAGGTCGACATGCCAGCCGGCGCCGCTCTCGATCTGCCAGGCGAGTGCCGAGCCGTCCCGGTGCACGAGGGCGCCGACAGGCAGGTGCTCACCGGTCGACCAGGCGCCGTGGCTCGTCAGGGCCGCGTGGCCCCGGCCGTCCTGCGCGTGGATCGGCAGCGACAGCGGGGGCAGTTCGTCGGTCAGGGCACGACGGTGCCAGCGGTTCTCCGCCAGCCATTCGCTGCTCGCGGTGAGGAGGTCGTACTGCTCCCCCGCATGCGGGCCCGCGCCGAAACCGACGATGGCAGAGCTGACCGCGGTGAGGACGACCGGATCCGGCGCGGTGCTGCGCAGCGTGTGCTGCACGCGCAGGGCCGCGCCCGAGAGCGCGAGCACGCTCGTGACCTCGAGTCCCGTGAGCGCGTCGCGCTGTACGAGCGTGACGGTGTCGGGCGCGGTATCGGTCTGTGCGAGATCCGTCGGTGCGGGATCCGTCCATTCGATGCGCAGCCGAGCCCCCAGAGCAGAGCGCACGTACGCCTGACTGGTGCGCGCACGCTGCTCTGCGGCGGTGAAGATCTCGACGAGGGGTGCGGGGTGGCCGTCGCCGACGGCAAGGGTCGCCGGGCCCTCGGTTCCCGCCGCGATCGTGAATCCGCCGATGCGGGCGATCATGCGCCGACCCGCTCACGCGCACGATCGAAGCCGAGCGTGCGGGTGCAGATCGTGGCGGCCACCGCCGCGAGCGCCGGCGTCGACAGCCACGCGACCGCGCCGATCACCGGAATCGAGGTGGCGAGACCGGCGAGAGTCGCGAGCAGCAGCCAGACGAGAGCCAGGTGAGGGCGCTGCAGGACGATCCGCGCCGCGGCGAGCCCATACGCGGTGCCGCGCAGGGGCGAGTCGGAGAGGAACGCGGCTGCGACGACGATCGCGACGACGGCGGCGGCCACGGCGACGGCGCCCAGCAGCACACCGGCATCCGCGCCGAGCAGGGCGATGTCGTAGCCGAGCACGAGCACCGCGACGCTCAGGGCCAGAGCTGACCCCCAGCGGTGGCGCACGGCATCCGCGAACTCCCGCCAGAAGATCCGGGCGACGTGCGGCTCGGCGTCGAGCAGCGCCGCGGCGGCCTTCGTCAGCCCGTGCAGGGCCGGGGCGATGGGCAGCACTGCGGCGGCCCCGAGCCAGAGCGCGACGTGCGTCGCCTGCCAACCGACCAGAGCCTGGAAGGCGAGCACCGGCGCGAGGCAGGCGACGAACGAGAGCGACACGAGGAAGTACCGGAAGGCGCCCAGCAGCAGCGTCGCGATCACACCGTCATAGCCGAGCAGGCGCCCGAGGCGCGAGGTGGTCACCGTGGTCATCCCTTGACCGCCCCGACTGACATGCCCTTGATGAAGTAGCGCTGGAAGGCCGCGAAGATCGCCACCGACGGGACGATCGCGAGGATCGCACCGGTGTAGATCAGCTGCCACTGCGAGGTGAGCAGGCCCACCATGCGGTTGATCGCGACGTTGATGGTCCCCGCCGACGAGGAGTCGAGGAACACCAGGGGGATGAAGAAGTCGTTCCACAACCCGAGGGCCTGGATGATCACGAAGGCCGAGGTCACCGGCAGGAGCATCGGGAAGACGATGAGCCAGAAGGTCCGCAGGCGCCCCGCGCCGTCGACGTGCGCCGCCTCCTCGACCTCGATCGGGATGCCCTTGATGAAGCTGCAGTAGAGCAGGATGCCGAAGCTCGCCGCCCCTCCGAGATGCACCAGGATCACCGAGAGCAGCGTGCTGTACAGGCCGACATCATCGAAGCCCTTCACGAGCGGGATCATGCGCACCTGGAAGGGGATCATGAGTCCGGCGATGAACAGCACGTACAGGAACCGCGACGTGCGGCCGCCGATCCTCTCGATGCCGTATGCGGCCATGGGCACGATGATGATGAGCATCACGACAGTGCCGACCGTGATGATGAGGGTGTTGAGCACCGCCTCGAGGAAGTCGGTCTGCTGGAAGAGGGCGACGTAGTTGTCGAAGGCGAAGGAGGTGGGCAGGCCCATCGGATCCTTCGTGATCTCTGCGTACGAGCGGAACGAGTTCAGCAGCGCGTAGATCACGGGAGACGCGACGATCAGCACCAGGATGCTGAGCACCACCATCACGACGATCTCGCCGACCGACCACTTCTTCTTCTCCCGGCGCTGACGCGGCGGGCGCGGGATCCGGGCGAGCCCCGAGGGCTTCTGCTCCGGCTCGATCTTCATGGTGACCTGGGTCATCGTCTCGGTCATGCCTGGATCTCCCTCTTGCGCATGTACGCGTTCGCGGCGACGGTGCTCACGATCACCACGATGAAGAGCACGACGGCGGCCGCCGAGCCGAACCCGGCCCGATACTCTCCGAAGCCCACCTTGTAGATGAAGAAGGCCATGGTCTCGCTCACGAACCCGGGGCCACCCGAGGTGAGCACGAGCACCTGGTCGAAGATCACCCAGCCGGCGATCATCGCGAGCGTCATGTTGACCGTGACCGCACCGGCGATCATCGGCCACGTCACGTTCCAGAAGACCTTCGCACCGCTCGCACCGTCGATGCGCGCGGCCTCGATCAGCTCCTGCGGAACCGACTGCAGGTTCGCGAGATAGATGAGGGTCGTGTTTCCCCCGAGGGTGAAGCAGGTGATGAACAGGATGACCCAGATCACGATGCTGCTGTCACCCAGCCAGTCGCGGGCCCACTCGGGGAGGCCCATGTCACGCAGCACCGTGTTGACGGAGCCGAAGTTGTAGTTGAGCAGGTACTTCCAGATCGTCGCCATGATGAAGGCGCTGACCAGTGCCGGCAGATACACGGCCGTGCGGAAGAAGCCCTGCGCATGGTTGAGCTTGTCGAGCATGAGGGCGACCGCCAACGAGATCACGTTGATGATCAGAGCCGAGCCGAGCCCGAGGATCAGGGTGTTGCGCACCGCGTTCCAGAAGCGACCGCTCGCGACGATGTCCTCGTAGTTCTTGATTCCGATGTAGTCGTAGCCGTCGCTGATGCCGTCCCAGTCGGTCAGGCTCAGCTGCAGCGTCTGCAGCGAGGGGACGATCACCATCAGGAGGTAGATCACCAGGGCCGGGATGACGAAGCCCAGCATCGCCAGGCGCCCTCGGCCGAATCGCGGTCTCACTCTGACCTCGGTGTGTGCACTCATCTTCTCTCCTTGATCGATCGCAATCGCCGTCTGCCGGCTCCCGAGGGCGCGGTCGGGCCCGCACCCTCGGGCCTGGATCAACCGGCTGCGGCGACCTGCGCCTCGAGCTCGGCCTGAACCTTCGCGATCGTCTCGTCGATCGTGGTCTGGCCGTCCTGCATCTCGATGCTCGACTGCCGGAAGAAGGTGTTGACCGAGCTGAAGGTGCTCAGCGTCGGGGCGTTCTCGTACCAGACGAGGTTCGGGTTCTCCAGCAGGGCGAAGAAGTCGTCGGCGCCCGGGATCGTGTCGTTGCGCTCGACCTCGTCGGACTCGAGGATGTTGGGCGAGATCCAGCCGCTCGCCTCCATGAGGTTCGCCGCGTCGACCGAGTAGAAGTACGTGAGGAACTCGACCGCCGAGGCGTATTCGTCCTCGTCCTCCGCCGCCTGCGACGAGATCGCCAGGCCGCCGGCCGTGTCTCCGACGACGCTGTTCTTGAGGACGTTGATCTTGCCGTCCTCGTCGGGGATGATGAACAGCCCCGCGTCGAACTCCGGGTCGACCTTGTTGATGTCCATCAGGCGTCCGAGACCGGCCGAGGACGTGGCCATGACGGCCTGCTCGTTGACGAGGAGGGTCGTGGTCTGGGCGTCGGCGGTGGACTGCCACCCCTCGAGCACGTAGTTGTCCATGATCATCTTCAGCTCCTCGAGGGGAGCCTTCAGGTCGGCCACCGAGGCGCCGCCTTCGGCAGCCACGTTCCAGAAGCCGCCGTCGTCGCTGAACTCGGCGAACGTCGGCGCGGCGAGGGGTTTCCAGAGCTGATCCGACGGCCACACCTCAGCGGCGGCCGTCGCCAGCGGCACGTCGCCGTTGGACTTGATCTCATCGAGCAGATCGATGAAGTCGTCGTAGGTCTCGGGAACCTCGAGGTCGTGCTCGTCGAAGTAGGTCTTGTTGTAGACGATGTTCATGCCGAGCTCGCCGTTGAGCGCGCTGTACGGCACCGTGTAGACCTCGCCGTCCGCCGCGGGAGCGTACGCATCCGGCTCGAGCAGCGCCGTGACCTCATCGGGGATGCCGGCGAGCATGCCCGCGTTGACGTATGTGAGAGTGTCGCGCATGTCGACGACGGCCGGCCAGTTGCCTGTCGCGTCGACCGTCTTGAGCGCCGTCGCGTAGTCCGATCCGGCAGGAAGCGGGTCGAGCTTCACCTCGGTGGTGTCGCTCTGCTCGTTGAAGGCCGTGACGACCTGGTCGACGACCGCGTTCCAGGTCTCGTCTCCCGTCGCGTACAGGAATCGGATCGTCGTCTTGTCTCCCGACGCCGCCGCGTCGCCGGAGCCCCCGGCGCAGCCGGCGAGCGCGAGAGCGGAGGCCGCGAGGCCGGCGGTCGCCAGCAGGAGGCGGCTGCGTGCTGAGCGCGTCGTTGCGTTGTGCATGTGATCTCCCTTGATTCGTGCCGGACTCTCGTCGGCTAGATCGACGTTAGCTCACCGGATAGCGGTTTCCAAGGGTTTTCTGCAACTAGTTGCATATTGCCTGGTTTATTTCGTGGCATGGCAGCGTATTGCTCCCGCTCTGCTGCGATGCGCTGTCCGTTCCCGCACGTTCGACGCTGTCGAAACTGGCCCCCTCCGACGGTCTGTCTACGAAGACCGCTGGGTCAGGGCATCGATGGCCAGCCCGAGCGCGGCCAGATGCCCCGGGTCATCGAACGCGAGGCTGTCATGGCCGAGAGCGTCGTAGACGACGGGGTGGGGTCCGGCAGTCCGCATCCACATGGCCGGGGCGCGCCCACCCTGCTCGTCGTCGAATTCGAGCAGGACGCGGAGATCGTCTGCGAGCCGAAGGTCGAGGTACCGCTCGTCCTCCGTCTCGAAGGCTGACACGCCGGGGAGACGCGAGGCCTCGGGGCCGAGGTGCACCCGAGTGCGCGACCGCGGCGGGTGCCAGCTCACTCCGGGGATCCACCGTCCGCCGAGCGCTTCTTCCCACTCGGGAGCATCCTCGAAGGCATTGGCGCTCGCGTGCATCGCGAGGATGGGCGAGTGGGCGACGAGGTTCTCGAGCCCCGCTCTCGCCTGAGCATCACGCGGCGAGGGGTCACCATCCGTGGGCCTGCCGAGATTGACCAAGAGGAGCGCGGGCGGTTCTCGCACGGGATCCGCATACCTCGCGAGGGCGTCCTCGACATCCGGTGGGCTTTCCACGACGAAGCCCTTCGCGGTGAGCAGCTCGATGATGGGCGATGCAGTATCACGGAAGGGATGCCACGGGTCGGCGTAGCGACCCACCCCGATGAGAGCCAGCACAGTGCGGGTGGACACGGCTCACCTCCAGCGGTCTCGAACGGGATCACCGACATGATGTCAGGAATCTGCGCCAGGTGCGTTTCCCCACGCGCCAAGCCCCGCGCGGCACCCGCGGGCTTCATCCACTGCCCCTCTGGTGCGTTCGTCAACTCGGCATCACCGCCGGGCGAGATCATCAACGCCCCCGCCGCACAGGATCGATTTCGACGGGATCAACCGATGCGCAGGCTGGCTACGAGCAAGAGAAGTTCGAGTACACCTCGATCGCTCGTTCGATGTCGGGGTATCCCGCGTCTTCGAGCGCTGACCGGACGTCCTCACGCACGGCCTCAAGGTAGGCGGATCCGTGCTTTCGGATCTGAGACATGGAAGCGAGGTCGGGGTCGTCGTTCAACAGCTGATACCAGGACGCCCACTGAGAATCACTGACCGACGCCTCGTCGAGAGCCTTCACAGCGATGCGACTGGCCTCCGCGGGCGGATCGTCGACCGCGCGACTGAGCCACCAGCTGATCTCGCAGGTACCGCCGGGAACGCGAACGACCTCCGCGCGATCCGCACCGCTCAGGGGCGTCATCGGCCCGCATCCAGTCAAGAGCAGCGATCCCGCGATGAGGGAGGCTAGTGCTGCTGCTGGTCTTCGCATGCAGCGATCGTACGTCGGGCACGACGTCAGCCCCGGTCCTGCCGCGCGCCGGCCCGGTACGCGCGCCAGAGGATCTGCGCGTGATTCTCCTTCGCCTCAGCCACCCCGGCCTCATCGCCGCGCAGTGCACTGACCCATTCCCGCATCCGAGCGACGACCGCGCCGAGGATCATCGCGAGATCGGTCCGCACAGGAGGTGGGGTGAGCGCCTCCTCATCCGACATCCGGCCCTTCGCCGGCAGATCGTCGTCGAGGTGCCGCATGGTGAGCTTCGCGACGCCCACCGCGTGCGCGTTGATGATGGAGTGCGCCGCGCCCTCGATCTCCCAGCGCGACGCCGTCGGGCACGCGGCGATCAGCCGGGAGTGGAAGCGTCGGGACGACGTCGCATCATGCTCGCCGCGGATGAACAGCATCCGCGTCGAGAGGGTGCCGACGGCATCCGTGATGCGGTAGCGCAGCATGTGCGGCAGCACCCGGAGGAAGTACACCGGGCCGCAGAGGATGTAGGCCGAGACGGCGATCATGGCCAGGTGCAGCGACTCGCGCAGGGATGACTGCAGGAACCGCACGGCCTGACGGAACACGGTGGCCTCGTGCTCGTCGACCACGGGACTCACAAGAACCGCGTGACGCAGGTCGGTCCTGCGGGTCAGCACCTCGGCGACGATCTGCGAGCCCATCGAATGCCCGATGAGCACGGGGGATGCCAGGTCGTAGTGGTCGAGGACGGCCTCGACCTGATCGGCGAAGAACGCGATCGACGGCGTGCGGCCGCGAGGCTTGGCGACGCCGGCGAATCCGGCGAGGTCGAGGGCGTAGACGTCGCTTCGCTGCGCGAGCGTGGGGGCGAGGAACTCGAAGTAGCTCGCCGCGACGCCGATGCCCGCGACCAGCACGAACGGCTCGCGACCGGCCGCCGCCGTGGTCGTCACGCGCGTCACCCGTGTCGTCGCCGACGGCGATGTCACGTGCTCGACGATGATCTCCGGCCCGCCACTGTCGCTCGTCACCCCTCCACCCTGCCAGGTCGGGCCGTCGTCTTCCTGGTTAGGCTCGATCCATGTTCCACCGCCGCCCCGTCGACCTCCACGTCGACCGCGACAGCGTCGCCATGGGCGACGACGTCGTCTCGCACGCCGGCGTCATCGCCGTCCCCCGGGGCACGCTGCTCAGCGCGGCGATCGAACGCTCCTCGCCCGAGATCAAGTCCCCCGGCTGGTCGTGGATCGCGGTCGTCGACGGCGAGACGGCGGCGGTCTGGTCGGTCGATCACGGGGTGCGGCTGCTCGTCGCGGACCGCCCGCTCCGGCGCGGGCAGGTCGAGATCTTCTTCCGCTACTTCGCGCAGATCGACCCGGCGTGGCTGTTCGATCGTCTCGCGTGCGGTGAGAAGCCCGATCGGCGGGCGCTCGAGGAGCAGTACGCGCCGATCGCGCGCGAGAAGAACCGGGCAGAGCTGCGCCGCCGCGAGCGCGAGCTGGACGGGCGGTTGCTCAGCGCCCCCTGCGTCGATGCCCTCCGCCATCTCGGAGCCGAGGTCACCCTGCACGCCGACGTCGCCTGCGAATTCACGTTCCGGGGCGACGCGTGGGTCGTGCGTCGGGCCGACACCATGCTGCAGGTCTTCCACGGCGCCGGCGGACCGATCGCCTCGATCCGCCCACACGCCCTCGGCGAGGCCTGGCTCGTGGGCATGCTCGGGGCTGCGGCTCGGGCGGCGGCAGGGCTGGACGAGCTCCCCGACGCCGAGCTCTCACCCGGACTCGAGCTCACCCCGTTCGGCGGCAGGTGGATGTCGCACGGCGCGACGGTCGTGCAGGTGCGGTCCGAGACCGCCGCCCGCGTCGCACAGCTCGCGTACGGACGCTCGCTCACGCAGGTGCGGGTACTGTTCGACGCCTGACGAAGAACAGCATGGGCGAGCGGATGCCGTGCGCCGCCGGCATCCGGATGTCAAGGCTCGCGCGCGAACCGGGGCGCGGGGATACCGTCGCAGACATGAGCTCTTCCCGCACGCCGTCCCCCACCGTCGACGACATCGCCCGCGACGGTTTCGGGTGGGCGGAACTGCTGCCCGGCCAGCGGGAAGCGATCACGTCGGCGGCCGCCGGACGCGACACGCTCCTCGTGCTCGCGACGGGCGGCGGCAAGTCGGCCGTCTACCAGGTCGCCGGGGCGCAGCGTGGCGGTGTCGTGCTCGTCGTGTCGCCGCTCGTGGCTCTGCAGGCCGACCAGCTCGCTTCCATCCGCGAGGCTCCGGCTGCCCCGCCGGCGGTCGCCCTCAACGGCTCGACGTCGGCCGGCGACACCGCCCACGCGTGGGAGCTCATCGACGGAGGCGGCCCGGTCTACGTGCTGCTCGCCCCCGAGCAGCTGGCGAAGGAAGAGACAGTGTCGCGGCTCGCGGCCGCCGGCGTCAGCCTGCTGGTCGTCGACGAGGCGCACTGCGTGTCGTCGTGGGGGCACGACTTCCGCCCCGACTACGCGCGCCTCGGCGATGTGCGTCGCGACCTCGGCAATCCGCCGGTGCTGGCCATGACCGCGACCGCCTCAGAGCCGGTGCGCGCCGAGATCATCGAGAAGCTGGCGATGACCGACGTCGACGTGCAGGTGCACGGTGTCGATCGCCCCGAGATCCGTCTCGTCGTGCGCCGTCACGAGAGCGACGCCGAGAAGAAGGCGGCCGTCGTGCAGGAGGCTCGCACCTGGACGGCGCCGGGCATCGTCTACGTCGCGACTCGCACGGAGGCCGAGAGCTACGCCGACGAGATCGCCGCAGACGACCGGAGGGTGGCGGCGTACCACGCGGGACTCAAGGCCGCTGAGCGCCGCGACGTGCAGGACCGCTGGCGCGACGGCACCCTCGACGTCGTCGTGGCCACCTCTGCGTTCGGCATGGGCATCGACCGCGCCGACGTGCGCTTCGTGCTGCACGCCACCGTCACCGAGTCGCTCGACGCCTACTACCAGGAGATCGGACGAGCCGGGCGCGACGGCGAGCCGGCCACGACGGCCCTGCACTACCGCCCGGAAGACCTCGGGCTGCGGCGCTTCTTCACGCGGCGGTCGGTGCGCACGGCCGACATCCGCGCGCTGCGCGCCGCGATCGCCGCGAAGCCGGGCCGCACCATCCGTGAGCTTGCGGACGACATCGACAAGCCGACGCGCACGGTCACCCGCCTCGTGAACGACCTCGTCGATGCGGGCGTCGGCGACACCGCCGACGGTGTGCGGCTGATCAGGCCGATCACTGCTGCCTCGGCGGCGAAGGCCGTACGCGAGACCCTGGACTCCCGCGAGCGCATCGCCGACTCGCGATTGGCCATGATGCGGGCGTATGCCGAGACGACGCAGTGCCGCCGACGGGTGCTGCTCGAGTACTTCGGGGTCGACGGCCCCGCCTGGTGCGACAACTGCGACCGCTGCGAGCAGCGCGACGCGTCGTCCGCCGCCGCCGACGACGCCGCGATCGCCGACGCACCCGTCACGCTCGACCAGAGCGTCCGGCACCGCGACTGGGGTGAGGGAACGGTCACAGGCGTGGAGGCTGATCGCGCGACCGTCTACTTCGCGTCAGAGGGCTACAAGGTGCTCTCGTTCACCGCGATCGACAGCGGTGCACTCACCGTCGCCGAGCCCGCCGGTCGCTGATCGCGAGCAGCGACCGATCGATCAGCCGGCCAGCCGAATCGGGTCTGCCCCGACGACAAGACCACCTCTCGCAACGATCCGGCGCTGGCGCTTTTTGCCGCGGGCACTTCTGGAGTAGA
>JAZBLP010000073.1:0-20260 GCA_037033305.1 Actinomycetota bacterium
GACCGGAGCCGCTCCCGCGCCTCCCGAGCCGCCGCGACGACGACGGCGACGACGGGCCGGCGCCGGCTTGCCGTCGTGGTGCTCCTTGCCTGCGCCGTCATGGGTGCCGGCGCCCTCGGCGCTGCGGTCCGCGGACGGTGAGGACTGCGAGTCTCCGGATGACGCGTCGGCAGCGCCTTCGGCGAAGGTGGCGCCCACCGGGGTCGATCCGCCCCGACGACGCCGGCGACGGCGGGTGCCGCTCTCATCCGTGCCCTCTGCGGCGGCGTCGGCCGCTCGTTCGGGGCGCGGTGCGCGCTCGGTCTTGACCGACTGGGTCTTGGGCGCCGAGACGAGACGTCCCTTCGTCCCTGCCGGGATGTCGAGGTCGCTGAACAGGTGAGGGCTCGAGGAGTAGGTCTCGACCGGTTCGGGCTGCCCGAACTCGAGGGCGCGGTTGATGAGGGCCCACTTGTGCAGGTCCTCCCAGTCGACGAAGGTCACGGCGATGCCGGTCTTCCCCGCGCGTCCGGTGCGACCGGCGCGGTGGAGGTAGGTCTTGTCCTCGTCGGGGATCGTGTGGTTGATGACATGCGTGACGTCGTCGACGTCGATGCCGCGGGCGGCGACGTCGGTCGCGACGAGCACGTCGCGCTTGCCCGCCTTGAACGCGGCCATCGACCGCTCTCGCTGGTCCTGTCCCATGTCGCCGTGCACGCCACCGACGTTGAAGCCGCGGTCGCCGAGCTCGTCGACGAGGCGCTGCGCGGCGCGCTTGGTGCGGGTGAAGATCACCGTCTTGCCGCGACCCTCCGCCTGGAGGATGCGGGCGATGATCTCGTCCTTGTCGAGCGAGTGAGCGCGGTACACGAGGTGCTTGATGTTCGCCTGCGTGAGGCCCTCGTCGGGGTCGGTCGCGCGGATGTGGATGGGGTTCGTCATGAACCGTCGAGCCAGCGCGACGATCGGTCCCGGCATGGTCGCGGAGAACAGCTGGGTGTGTCGGACGGCGGGGACCTTCTGGAAGATCTTCTCGATGTCCGCAAGGAATCCGAGGTCGAGCATCTTGTCGGCCTCGTCGAGCACGACCTCGGTCGCGTTCGAGAGGTCGAGCAGACGCTGTCCGGCGAGGTCGATCAGTCGACCGGGCGTGCCGACGACGATCTGCGCGCCGGCCTTGAGCTGGTCGATCTGGCCCTCGTACGCCTTGCCGCCGTAGATCGCGACGACGCTGGTCGGGCGGTTGCTCGTGAGCAGGTCGATGTCCTCGTACACCTGCACCGCGAGCTCGCGGGTCGGCACCACGATGAGCGCCTTGACGCCGGGCTCGGGGTCGAGCCCGAGCCGCTGCACCACGGGGATTCCGAAGCCGAAGGTCTTGCCCGTTCCGGTCTTGGCCTGGCCGATGATGTCCTGGCCGGGGAGGCCGAGGGGGATGGTCTGCTCCTGGATCGGGAAGGCGTCGACGATGCCCTTGGCGGCCAGTGCGTCGACGATGTCCTGATCGATTCCGAGATCAGCGAAGGTAGTCAATGTTCAGATGCCTGTCCGGCGACCTCCGAGGATCGCCATGTTCACGGATCCACGCCGTCTCTTGTGCCACAGGCGCGGGGCCCCGCTCCGACGGCGGGGACAGGGACAGCCTACCCGACGGGTTGCGACGCCCGGGGAATATCGCGTCCCCGGTAGTGTGAACCCCGTGGTGAACTGGTTCTGGAAGCGTAGGACGCCCCGACGCACGATGACGTTGCGCAGTCGAGGGGATCAAGGCGCGGCGACGCGCGTCGACTTCGCCGAACTCGCGCCGGAGCTGCCGCGATTCCTCGGACAGGCGGCGTACCTGCAGCTGGGGTACTTCGAGACGCTCACGCGGCTGATCAGGGCGACTCCGGAGCTCTCCGAGAAGGAGGCGCTGTCGCGCGCGGCCGGTGCCGCTCTCACCAAGCACCGGGCGATCGTCGAACTCATCGCGGAGCGCGGTGACGACCCCACGCAGCTCATGCTCCCGTTCCGGGAGAACCTCGACGCATTCCGGCGCAAGACGATCGGCGCGCGTCCGCGCGAGACGCTCCTCGCCGTGTACATCACGGCGGGGATGCTCGACGACTTCTACTTCGCGCTCGCCTCGAGCTACGGCGACACGGGGGAGAGGGTCGCGGAGATCCTCTCCGAGGACGATGCGCGACACGAGATCGTCGCCATCATCCAGGAGACGATCGACGGCGACGGCGAATGGCGGTCCCTGCTCTCGATGTGGGCGCGCCGGCTCGTCGGCGACACGATCCTGGTATGCCGGTCGGCCTTGCGCCAGCCCGAGCTCGCCGCGATGAGCGAGGACCGCGTCGAACTGGTCTACACCGAGCTGATGGGTGCGCACGCACGTCGCATGGATGCGATGGGTCTCGCCTCCTAGTCGTCCGGTCTGGCCGACGGGCGTCAGATGCCGAGTGCCGCCTTGGCCGCGGCGTCACCGCGACGGCGCGTCGCGACGATCGCGACGGTGGCGGCTGCCGCGATGCCGACCGAGCCCACGACGCTCGCGAGCCACAGCCAGATGCTGTCCTCGCCGACACCGAGCCATTGCAAGGCGGTGTAGATCACCGCTGCGAGAGCCGTGGCGACAGCGGGAGTGAGCGCGACTCCGCGCAGCTCCCTCCCGCCGATCATGTAGTGGGCAGCGATGCCCAGTGCGCACGCTCCGACGAGAGCCAGGAGGATGTACATCGTGGGGTCAGGCGAAGAAGCCGACGCGACGAGACTCCTCGGTGCCGAGCTCGATGTAGGCGAGGTTCGCAGTCGGAACCAGGTAGGAGTTGCCCTTCACGTCGGCGAAGCTGAGGTGAGAGGTGTTCTGCTCGAGAGCGGAGGAGACCTGCGCGCGGACCTCGTCCGCGCTCGAAGCGGTCTCGAAGCTGAGCTCGCGGCCGGTGTTGATGATGCCGATGCGGATTTCCACGCGTACTCCTGTTTTCCAGTCGACGATGCTGTGGTCGAGTCGACCTCGGGGGCCGACGACTGCGCCCAACTCTACCGGGCGGCGAGGCGGCGGGGTCCGCGCATCCGGCCGGTTTCGCCCTGAGCGCACACCGTCACGAGGCGCCGGCGCCCGGCGATGTCGGCGCGCCGCAGTAGCGTGGAGGATATGACTGAGGATGCCGCGCAGAACGCCGTGATCGGTGCGGACGTCTCGGCATCCGGCGTCATCATCGGGGCACCGGGCACCGGCAAGACCCGCACTCTCACGGAGCGCGTCGTGCATCTGCTCGACACCGTGGGGATGCATCCGGAGCAGGTCCTCGTCCTCACTCCGAGCAGACAGGCGGCGACCGCGTTGCGGGACCGCATCGGGGTCAGGATCGGCCAGGCCACCCCTGGGCCGCTGGCCAGGTCGCTCGGGTCGTTCGCGTTCCAGGTGGTGCGCGGAGCGATGGTTCGCGCAGGGCAAGAGCCGCCGGCCCTGCTGACGGGCGCAGACCAGGACCGTCTGATCGCCGATCTCCTCGCGGGCGATGCAGAGGACGAGCGCATCGACTGGCCACAGGCGCTGAGCCCCGCCGTGCGCGCTTCCAAGGGGTTCCGCTCCGAACTCCGCGCCTTCCTCGCGGAATGCGTCGAGCTGGGTGCGCAGCCCGACGAGCTGCGCACCGCCGACGTCCCCGCGTGGTCGGCCGTCGCCGAGTTCCTCGTCGAATACCGCGCCGTGCTCGACCTGGCCCGGGCATCCCACCGCGATGCGGCCGACCTGCTCGCGGAGGCGTGCACGATCCTCCGCACCGCCGAGCCGAGCGCCCTGGGCCCCCTCGCGGACCTCAGGGTCGTGCTCATCGACGACGCGCAGGAGCTCACGCGCGGCGGCATCGCGGTGGTCGAGGCGCTCCGGGCGCGAGGCACCGCCGTGCACGCCTTCGGTGATCCCGACATATCCTCCGGAGCGTTCCGCGGGGCGAGTCCGGAGTTGTTCGCGCAGCTGGCGACGGCACTGGGCGAGGTCCACGTGCTCGATGCCCCTCATCGACAGGCGCCGGCGCTCACCGCGCTGACCCGCACCGTCACGCAGGCGATCGGCGTGTCAGGCCGTGTCGACCACAGGCGCGCGCCCGAGCCCCTCGCCGCGCACACGCCGGGCTCCACGAGCGACGTGAGCACCTTCATCGCCCCGTCGCCGCATGAAGAGCTCGACCGCATCGCGGGCGTCATGCGCGAGTGGCATCTCGTCGACGGCGTCCCATGGGATCGCATCGCGGTCATCGCACACGACACCCGACAGGTCACACAGCTCGACGCAGAGCTTGCGGCACGCGAGGTCCCGACGAGAGCCGCCGGAGTGCAACGTCCTCTCGGCTCCGAGCCCATCGTCCGCGACATCGTCGGCATCGTGCGCCTGGCCCTCACGCCGGCCGAGGAGCGGACGCCCCAGGACTGGGAGGAGGCGCTCCGCACTCCCTTCGGAGGTATGGATGCGATCGGGCTGAGACGACTTCGTGCCCGTCTGCGCCATGTCGAGCTCGACCTGGGAGGCTCGACTCCTGCACGGGAACTGCTGCGCCAGGCGATGGCATCGCCCGACCACTTCACCCTCATCGACGCGCAGGAATCGCGCCTGGCAGCGCGCTTCGCCGCGACGGTCGCAGATGTGGCCGCCGCGGCGGTCGACGGCGAGACGATCCATGATCTTCTGTGGAGGGTCTGGGATCAGGCGAGAGCGGTCGACGGGCGCAAGCTCCAGATCGCGTGGCGCGAGATGTCGTTGCAGCCCAGTGGCGCGGAGACGGCGCGAGCCCTCGACGCACTCGTCTCCCTGTTCGGCGCGGCCAAGCGATTCGTCGAGCGCACCCCGAATGAGAAGCCCGAGGTGTTCGTGCGCGACATCCTCGACAGCGAGGTTCCCGAGGACTCCCTCTCGAGTCCCGATCGGCCCGGCCGCGTGACCCTGCTCACACCGGCGACCGCGCTCGGAACGGAGTTCGACGCCGTCGTGGTGGCCGGGGTGCAGGACGGCATCTGGCCGAACGTGCGACTGCGCGGCGGGATGCTCCAGTCCTGGCGCCTCGCCGACGCGCTGCTCGCATCCCGTACCGGAACCGCGGAGCATCCGCCCGAGGCACTCGACAGGCGCCGCGCAGCCCTGCACGACGAGCTGCGCCTGTTCGTCCGCGCGATCTCGCGCTCGCGGAGCAGGCTCCTCATCACCGCGGTCGACGACGACGACATGACGCCCAGCGCGTTCTTCGGCTTCCTCCCGCCGCCCGATCCGCCTGAGCTGCATGCCTCGGCGGAGCATCCGCTCACGCTGCGCGGGCTCGTCGCGCGTCATCGCCGGGTGCTGACGACCTCGACCGTCCGTGCCGCCCGAGACCACGCTTCTGCCCAGCTGGCGGTGCTCGCGCGGGAGGGAGTGCCCGGGGCCGACCCGGACGAGTGGTACGGGGTGACGGCGCCGACGACCGATGCACCGTTGCACGACCTCGCCGTCGACGCGGCCCGGGTATCTCCGTCGCGGATGGAATCGTTCGAGGAGTGCGAGCTGAACTGGGCTGTGTCCGCCCTGGGCGGCGACACCGTGATGCCGCCGTCGGCCGGAATCGGCACGATCATCCACGAGGCGATGGAGCAGGTGCCTGACGGCGAACTCGACCGTCTGCGCGACGTCCTGGCCGAGCATTGGCCCGAGCTCGATTTCGAGACGGCATGGATCGGTCGCAAAGAGAGGCGCCGCGCCGACATGTACATCGATCGACTGCACAGCTATCTGTCGGACGTGGCGGACGAAGGCGGTCGGGTGATCGCCGGCGAGGTGGAGTTCCGGTTCGCGGTCGAGGTGCCCGAGCAGGAGGGCATCGCGCCGGGCGTGCGCGCGGCGAGCACCGAAGGAGATCCCCATCCCCATCACGCGGTCGTGCACGGCTTCATCGACCGGGTCGAGGCGTACACCGCGGGTGGCGGCGAGCACGCGAAGGCGCGAGGGCAGAAGTGGACGCGCATGGCCGACGCGCAGAGTGGGGAGCGCGTCGTGGTCGTGGATCTGAAGACGGGCAAGTACGAGCCGGAGAGCGAGCAGAAGGTGGCGGATCACGCCCAGCTCGCCGCATACCAGGTGGCGGTCCAGGAGGGACTCGTCGAGGGAGCGGATCCCGCCGCGCTCGCCGGCGCACGTCTGGTGCTGGTCGCCAAGACCCTCGCCGGGAGTGACTTCCGCGTCGCGCACCAGCACACCCTCGCCGGCGAGGAGCGCGTGCAGTTCCTCGGGAGGATCGCGGAGGCAGCTCGCGGAATGTCGGCGTCGAGCTTCACCGCTCATGTCGAAGCGCACTGCGCGGATACGCAGTGGAGAGTCCAGCCGTGCCGCATCCACACCGTCGCCGCGGTGAGCGCATGACGGCGTGGACGGGAGCGGGGAACGGGATCTCTGCTCTCGACGTCGCCGCGGCGCTCGGTCTCCCCGCCCCCACAGAGGCCCAGCAGCGGGTGATCGAGTCGCCCCCGACGCCGGCTCTCGTAGTGGCAGGCGCGGGCAGCGGAAAGACCGAGACGATGGCCGGCCGCGTCGTCTGGCTGGTCGCGAACGGGCATGTGCGACGTGATCAGATCCTCGGTCTGACGTTCACGCGCAAGGCAGCGGGTGAGCTGGCGGAGCGTATCGGCGTCCGTCTGGCGCTCATCGACGAATACGGCAGGCGGGGGCTGCTGCCGCATCTGCCCGAGATCGTGGCGGGCGGCGACCTCGATCGGGTGTCGAAAGCCGCGAACGGCAGACAGCGTGAGGTCGTCCGATCGCAGGTGCTCGACGAGCTCGCCGCGCGTTTCGGCACCGGCGCGGTCTCGACCGCGCGTTCGGCCGAGGACCTGTTGATCCGCCCGAAGGTCTCGACCTACAACGCGTTCGCAGACGGCATCGTTCGCGAGCACGCGGCGCGCATCGGGCGCGACTCCGACGTCGCGATGCTCAGTCAGGCGGCATCGTGGATGCTCGTGCGCGACGTCGTGCTGCGCGCCGATCTGCCGGAGCTGGAGGAGATCGACCGGTCCGTGTCGGGCGTGGTGGACGCCGTTCAGAGGTTGGCCGGCGACTCGCTCGACCACCGGGTCGACCTCGACCGGGCCGATCGCATCGCGCTGCGCCAGGCCGAGGCCTTCGATCCGTACCTCAGCAACGCGGAGGTTGCGACCGCGGCTGCGAATCTGCGCGCCCTCCCCGCGTTGTCCGTCCTGGTGCACGACTACATCGCCGAGAAGGAGCGTCGCGGAGTTCTGGACTTCGCCGACCAGGTCAGCGGCGCCTACGACATCGTCGAGTCGTCCCCCGACGTGCGCGAGGACCTGCGACAGCAGCATCAGGTGGTGCTGCTGGACGAGTACCAGGACACCTCGGTGATCCAGACGCAGTTCCTCGCCCGGCTCTTCCGCGACACCGCCGTGATGGCGGTCGGGGATCCCCACCAGTCGATCTACGGATGGCGAGGCGCCAGCGCTGACAACCTGCACGCCTTCGCGCGCACGTTCTCCGAGCACGAGAGCGCCGGGAACTACAGCCTGATGACGAGCTGGCGCAACGACCGGAGCATCCTCGGTGTCGCGAACCGCATCCTCGGTCCGCTGCGCAGACCCGGATTGGATGTGCCGCCGCTCGAGGCCCGCCCCGGTGCCGGCCCCGGGGCGGTCGAGATGAGCTTCCCGCTCACCGTCGATGAGGAGGCGCGCGCGGTCGCCGAGTGGTTCGCAGTGCGACGGGCGGAGCACGACGATCTCGCGAAGCCGCATACCGGAGCCGTGCTGTTCCGGTCGAAACGGCACATGCAGACGTTCGCCGCGGCCCTTGCCGCGGAGGGGATCGCGCACCGCATCCTCGGGCTCGGGGGACTCCTGGCGACCCCCGAGGTCGTCGACGTCGTGTCGACGCTGCGCGTGCTGCACGATCCGACTGCGGGTTCTGCGCTGATCAGACTCCTCGTGGGTCCTCGATTCTCGGTAGGTGTCGCCGACATGGCCGCGCTGCAGCAGCTCGCGGCGGAGCTCTCCCGTCGAGACAGCGGGCTTCTGCCGCTGGATGACGAGCTACGCAAACGCATCCGCGCATCACGGGGGGCCGACGAGGCGCTGTCGATCATCGACGCCGTCGACGTTCTCCGTGGTCTCAGCGACGACTACCGTCTTCTCGCCGGGATCACGCCGGAAGGGCGTTCTCGCATCCGTGCCGCGGGTGAGATGCTCGAACGCCTCCGCCGAGCGTCGTCGCTGCCGCTTCCCGACCTGCTGAGGCTGATCGAGCTCGAGCTGCGTCTGGACATCGAGCTCGCAGCGAACGAGACCAGAGGGCCGGCACGCATCGCGGCGACACAGCTGCGCGCGTTCACCGACGAGGTCCGGTCGTTCCTCGCCGCTGACGAGCGGGGGACGATCTCGAGTCTCCTCGCCTGGTTGGAGAAGGCAGAGAGCACGGACGAGCTGGTGCCGCGCCCTGAGCCGCCCGAGCCGGGGGTGGTCCAGCTCCTGACGATCCACGGATCCAAAGGGCTGGAGTGGGATGCGGTCGCCGTCGTCCGCATGGTCGAGGGCGAACTGCCGTCGCGCCCGACGGACACGTCAGGGTGGTTCGGCTTCGGGGTGTTGCCGTTCGCTCTGCGAGGCGACAGCGCTGCGCTGCCGACCTTCAGCTGGGTTCCGCCATCGGATGAAGAGCTCGATGAGGCCAAGCGACTGAAGGCAGGGATCGCGTCGCTGACCAGCCGGAGCAAGACAGCGCCGGGCGCGATCACGGTCTTCAAAGACGCCTACCGCGAGTATCAGCAGGAGGAGGAGCGCCGACTCGCCTACGTCGCGGTCACCAGGGCGCGCAGCCATCTGCTTCTCACCGGAGCGCACTGGGCGGGGCAGAAGCAGCCGAAGAAGCCGAGCCCGTTCCTGATCGAGGCGATGGAGATCCTCGGGATCCCGCCGATCGACCCGGTGGATCCGGACGAGAATCCGTATGACGGCCCCGGCGCCACGATCACTTGGCCTCTCGATCCGCTCGGCGCGCGTCGAGGCGTCGTCGAGGCAGCCGCGGCTGCCGTGCGCGCGGCAGCCGACGGGGAACCGGAGGCCGCTCCCGAGCTCGCGCGCCTCCTCGCCGAGCGAGCCGCCCGGCTACGTGGCACCGACGCGCCTCCGCCCACCCGGGTGCCCGCCTCCCGCTTCAAGGACTACGTCACCGACTTCGCGGGCACCGTGTCTTCCATAGTCCGTCCGATGCCCGAGCGGCCGTATCGGCAGACCCGGCTGGGCACGCTGTTCCACGCATGGGTCGAACGGCGGAGCGAACTCGTCGGCGTCGGTCAGCGCGTCGACGAGGCGCTGTGGGAGGTCGACGAGGACGATCTGTCCTACGTCGAGACGGTCGGCGGCGCCGAGGTGTCGTCCGCCGATTCCGCCGACCTCGCGACGCTGCAGTCGATCTTCGAGGCCAGCGAGTGGGGAGCCCTCAAGCCCGTCGCGGTCGAGATCGAGATCGACTTCGCGTTGGGAGGCGCCCTGCCGGGTGGCGAACGCCATATCGTCATCTGCAAGCTCGACGCGGTCTATCGACGCGAAGATCGCGGCGGGCGGATCGAGATCGTCGACTGGAAGACCGGCAAGGCGCCGCGCACACCTCAGGAGCGGGAGGAGCGGATGCTGCAGCTCGCGCTCTACCGTCTCGCGTACCACCGCCGTTTCGGAGTGCCGCTCGAGGACATCGACGTCGCGCTGTACTACGTCGCAGACGACCTCGTCATCCGTGGTGACCGCGTCTACTCCGAGTCGGAGCTCTTCCAGCGCTGGAGCGCTGCTCGGGCGGCCCGCTGAGCCTCATCCTCCGGCGATCCGTCATCCGAGCCGTCCGCTCGCTCCGCGCGAAGCCGGTCTTCCACCGAGCGTCGCTCGGCAGTGTGCTCCTCCGCGGAGTGGCCGCGCACGGATGAGAGATCCTCGGTCTCGAGGCCGCCGACCTGAAGACGACGAGCGGCATCCGCGGCGTCGCTGAGATCGCTCGTGCTCTGATCGTCGGCGGAGACCGCGGAAACGTCGTCCGCGTCGTCGTCACGCCACAGCTCGTTCGGGTTGTACGCATCGGTCTGCATCGACGTATCGGCCCCCGACGACGCGCTCGCCGGCACCCTGTCGAGCGCATCCAGAGCAGATTCCACACCCTCGTTGCGAGACGCGATCACGCCGAGATCGTCGCTGTGCAACCCCTCGGCCAGTGCCTCGAGAAGGGCTGCGGCATCATCGACGATGTCGGGTCGGTGCAGAGAGTCGCCGTGCACGAGCCACCGCGCGAACTCGAGCTCCGCGAGCAGGCGGGCGCGTACCTCGAGTGCGCCGTCCGGCCCGCGGTCGGCGGCCCGGGCATATGCGGCATGGACATCGTGCGCCGCATCGGGCGCCGTCGACAGCCACGACAGATCGATCGCCGGATCTCCGACGGCCAGCGAATGCCAGCCGATGAGCCCCGTGACCTCGGGACCGAGATCAGGGTCGTCCCGGAAGATGAAGGAGGTCGACTGCACCCCGCCCAGCACGACCGTCGATTCGAACCGCCAGAGATCGTCGTCGGCGACGGCGTCGCGCCATCGCACCGTGAGCCTGGCGGGGACGCGTCCGGTGGAGGCCGCGGCGTCGATCAGTCGAGCGAGTTCGTCGCGGGTCTCCTGGGCCGACCGCGTCGTCAGGCCGGCACCTCTCACGACGGAGGTGGGCAGGGCGTGAACGGCCGCGATCGCCGCACCCATGGATTCGGCGGCGCCGCGGCCTGCCGGCACCATCGCCGCCTCGATCTGGAATCCGGGCAGCAGCTCCGTCACGAGCGCGTGCGCATCCGCGAGGCGCGTCTCGCCGATGTATTCGGGGGCTCGGAAGGGGAGCATCGCCCGTGCACCCGCCGTCAGTGCCCGGAGCGCGAGGGCCTCGCCGGCCAGTTCTCGTGAGGTCTCATCGTCATCGGCGACACGGATCGCGAGCTCGCGCCCGTCTGCGAGGGTGGCGACGGCGGAGTCGAAGCGGCCGTCGCCGTCAGCGCTGAGTGCGCGGGCCCCGATCACCTCGGCGCCGGGCAGTGCGGCAGTCACCGCCGCGGCTAGAGTGAATGGAGAGCGTCCCATGCCTCCAGGGTAGGTGGACGTGGGGGTGGTCCAGCTTCCGCCACGCCCGTGAGAGAGGGAGACGATGATCGCCGGCAGCAGCACATCCCTCGATCGTGCAGCAGATCTTCGGGTCGTACCCGGGATTCTCGAGCGCCTGCGCGCCGAGGAGGCGACGCGAGTCATCGCCGTACGGGACGGGCGCGTGCGCATCTCGGGCGCGTACCTCGACTCGGCCGTGCTGCTGCGGGTGCCTGCCGCCGAGATCGTCGAGGCGACCTGGGCGCTCCTCGGCCGCGAAAGCGACGGAACCGCCGTGCTTCTCGCCGTTCTTCAGCCGGAGGGCGACACGGTCGACACCGCACCCGACGAGGTCTGGCTGGGACTCCGCGACCTCGGTGCGCGTCTCGGGCCTGCTGACACCGAGCTGCTGATCGAGGCGCTCGCGCTCGGCGGCTGGCTGCGGGACGCACCGTTCTGCCCTCGATGCGGGGGAGGGACCGAGCTGCGTCAGGCCGGATGGTCGCGTCGCTGCCTCGTCTGCGGCCGCGAGCACTTTCCCCGCACGGACCCCGCCGTCATCGTCGCGGTCGAGAGCTCCGACGGAGAACGACTCCTGCTCGGAGCCAACGCGAACTGGGGCGGGCGAATGTACTCCTGCTTCGCCGGATTCACCGAGGCGGGCGAGTCGCTGGAGTCGACCGTGCACCGGGAGCTCGAGGAGGAATCCGGCGTTCGGCTGGCATCCCTGCGATACGTCGCCTCACAGCCGTGGCCCTTTCCTCGTTCCCTGATGCTCGGATTCCGCGCCGTCGCACTCGACGAGCACGAGCTGCGGCCCGATGGCGAGGAGATCATCGACGTTCGATGGTTCACCCGTGACGAGATCGGTTCGGCCCTCGCCGGCGACGGACCCGTCGGCCTCCCCGGACCCGCATCCATTGCGCGCGCACTCATCCTCGACTGGTTCGAGGAGCGCGCGTGAGCGCGCTCGAAGCCCTCGACGATCGGCAGCGAGAGGCGGCATCCGTGCTGCGCGGTCCCGTCGCCGTGCTTGCGGGGGCGGGAACGGGGAAGACCCGTGTGATCACCCATCGAATCGCCCACGGCGTCGACACCGGTGCGTACTCGCCGTCGCGCGTCATGGCGGTGACCTTCACTGCCAAGGCCGCGGGCGAGCTCAGGGGACGCCTGCGCGCGCTCGGCGTCGAGGGCGTGGCTGCGCGGACATTCCATGCCGCAGCGCTCGCGCAGCTGAACTTCTTCTGGCCCACACTGGCCGGATCGCCTGCTCCCTCGATCATCGACAACAAAGTCAGACTGCTCGGTCAGGCCGCAGATGCGATGCGCCTGCGCCCGAGCACCGCGACACTTCGAGACCTCGCCTCGGAGATCGAATGGCGCAAGGTATCGATGCTCTCGATCGAACAGCACGCGTCGCTGGGTCGAACGCTGAGCGGAGTCGACTCCGCTCAGTTCGCTGAACTGCAACAGCGCTACGAGGCGCTGAAAGACGAGCGGCGTCAACTCGACTTCGAGGACGTGCTGCTGGCCTGCGCCGGGATGCTGGAGGCTGAACCGCGCGTCGCAGCGTCCGTGCATGAGCAGTATCGGCATTTCACGGTCGACGAGTACCAGGACGTCTCTCCGCTGCAGAACCGCCTGCTCGAACTCTGGCTGGGCGACCGCAAGGACATCTGCGTCGTCGGTGACGCGAGTCAGACCATCTACTCGTTCGCCGGCGCAGAACAGCGATTCCTCCTCGAGTTCGAGCGACGGCATCCCGACGCCACGGTCGTACGCCTCGAGACCAACTACCGTTCGCAGGCGCCGATCCTCGAAGCGGCGAACGCCCTGATGAAGGGGCGGCCGGGCGCGCTCGAACTCGTCCCGGCGCGGGAGACGTTCAACGCGGATTCACCCACGGTCACCGCGTACGACTCCGAGCGCGACGAAGCCGAGGGGATCGCCGCCGCCGTGGCGTCTCGGATCGAGTCAGGGGCTTCGCCCGCGGAGATCGCGGTGCTGTATCGGGCTCACGCGCAGTCTGCGGTGCTCCAGCAGGCGCTCGCCGCCGAGGGGATCGCGACATCGGTGCTCGGCGGAACCCGGTTCTTCGCCATGCCCGAGGTGCGACAGGCGATCCTGGCCCTGCGGGCCGCCGCGGTCGCGCCTACCGAGCACGGCTTCCTGCCGGGGGTCCAGCGGGTTCTCCGCGAGCTCGGTCTCTCCGACGAGCCACCTGCGGCCGGCGGAGCTCAGCGCGACGGCTGGGAGGCTCGTCGGGCGATCCTGCGTCTCGCTGAAGATGCCGGGCCGGAGGAGAACCTGCGCACCTTCAGCGACGCGCTCATGGCGCGCGCGAAGGATCAGCACGAACCCACGATGCGCACCGTGACGCTGTCGACGCTGCACGCCGCCAAGGGTCTCGAATGGCCGCACGTCCACCTCGCGGGGTGGGCGGAGGGCGCGCTTCCGATCTCCTACGCCACCGGCTTCGAGGCGATCGACGAAGAGCGCCGCCTCGCGTATGTCGGCGTCACGCGGGCCGCGCGTACTCTCGCACTGTCGTGGTCGCGCTCAGCGGGCCGAGGAGAACGCGCGCCGTCGCGGTTCCTGGCAGAGATGGGAACGACTGCTCGCGGCACCGGCATTCTTCGTGAAATGTCACCGAGCGCCAGTCGCGGCGCCCCTCGCCGCTGATCTCCACGAACGAGCCCGGCGTCGTGCTCTCCGCGAGCAGCTTCGCGACGAGCGCCGCGGCCTCCGTGATCCGCGCGGCACTGATCGGGCCGGATGCGCGACCGATGAGCTGAGCGTGCATGCGGGGCCAGGCATGATCACGCTCGCGCTCGTGCTCGTCCCGGCAGGTCAGACAGGCCGATTCACCGGGCACGACCAGGGGGCCGACGGTGATCCGTCCTCGCTCGAGCGCGACGGGCAGGTGCGAGGTGTCGTCGCGAAGGTAGCGGGCGAAGTGCAATGCGGCCGCCGCACCTTCGACGAGCACGATGCCGATGTCGCCGGGATTCTCACGCTCGCCGACGGCGATGCCCTCGTCGAGGAGCGCCTCGCGCATTCGGTATTCGCAACGAGCGTCGGCGACGTCGATGCTCTCCACCCAGACCGCCGGGGGAGTGGGGGAATCGTCGACGAGCAGCGGCTCGAGCCGTGACAGGAGCATCCGCGCCTCCGCTCGCGGGGCGCCGGCGGCATGCGCGACCACATCGAAGGCCGCGCGCCGGAACCCGGCGGCCATCCGAGCGACCAGACGCTCCACCCATGGCTCCGATGCGGCGATGCGCAGCGTCCCCTCGATGCCGATCTGCAGCGTCTCGCCGTCGCGCCAGAGCAGCGGGACTGCAGGATCCAGGCGGGTGAGGGTCTTGGGCGTCAGAGGAGACATCCCCCGATTCTGCGCAAACCGGAGCTTTCCGTGGGGGAGTCTCGGGCATCCGTGGAAAAGTCCTCGCGCGCCGCTGCCACCCCGACGCTCACACCGGGCGATCGCCTCCCGGGCCGTCGTCACCGTCGGAGTCCCGCTGGCCCTCGGGCGCCTCAGGCTGCTCGCCCGAGAAGTCGTCGCCGTCCAGCAGACGAGCCAGCGCTTCGTCGAACTCGTCGGCGACCGGCTGCTCGCCTCGCGCGCTCGCCTGGAGTCGCGCCACGAGCGCCGACGGGTCGTCGATGTCGTCCGACGTCGGCATGAGGTCGGGGTAGTCCCACAGGGAGTCGCGCCCGGCGATGCCCACGGCGTCGGTCACCGCCTGCCACATGGCCGACGCCTCGCGCAGACGGCGGGGCCGCAGCTTGAGGCCGACGAGAGCACCGAGCGCGTCCTCTGCGGGGCCGCCCACGGCGCGACGGCGACGAGCGGCTTCGGCGATGCGGGCACCGTCGGGAAGGCGGGAGGTGGCCTGCGCGGTCACGACGTCGACCCATCCGTCGATCGTCGCGACGAGGTTCTCGAGTCGGGCCAGTGCCTCGCGCTGCGCCTCGGTCTGCGTGGGCAGCAGTGCACCGCCTTCGATGGCCGCGCGGAGCTCCTCGGGGTTCGACGGGTCGAGGCGGCTCGCCACGTCCTCGAGTGCATCCACGTCGACCGTGACCCCGCGGGCGAAGTCGGTGATCTGCGCCATCACGTGCAGGTGCAGCCACTTCGAGTGGCGATACAGCCGCGCGTATGCGAGTTCGCGAGTCGCCAGATAGAGGGTGATCTGGTCTTCGGGGATCTCGAGACCCTCTCCGAACGCCGTGAGGTTCTGGGGGATGACTGCCGCAGTGCCGGCCGGGAGCACCGGGATGCCGACGTCTCCACCCGACACGACCTCGAGTGAGAGGTTGCCGAGGACCTGGCCGAACTGCGCCGCGAAGACCGAGCCGCCGAGTCCGCGCATGAGCTTGCCTGCGCCCTGCACGACGTCGCGCATCTCTTCGGGCACCTGTGTGTCGAGGGCGCTGGTCAGCGCGTCGGCGATGCTCGTGGACACGGGTCCGGCGATCTCCTTCCACACGGGCAGGGTCGCTTCGACCCATTCGCCGCGCGTCATGGCCTTGGGCGCCTCGCCGAGTTCGGAGATCGTCGTCGCCTCGCCGAGCCAGAGGTCCGCGAGGGCGAAGGAGTCGACGAGCGAGGTCCGCGATCCGTCGGTGATGCCGAGACCGTCGCGATTGGCGATGTGCAGCGCCTGCCGCAGTGCGCTCTCCCAGGGATCGCCGCCGAACGCGCCCTGCAGCTGCGACATGATCGTCTGCATCATCGCGGGGTCGATCTGGATCCCATCCATGCCCGCGAGGGCGTTCTGCAGCGCCTCGGGGTCGATGTCTCCGGCACCCTGGCCGGACATCATTCGTCGGAGGAACTCCTGGAAGTCCTCGGGGGTCGGGTCGTTGTCTGACATGTCGCTCGCCTCTCAGCACGCCTAAAGCCGTGGCATCTACGCTAGTCACAGGATCGGCCGCGAGACCCCGAAGCGGGCAGATCGCTGTACGCCGCCCGCGAACGACGGAGGAACCCTGTGGATCGAACCCGGTCTGTCAAGCTCGGACTGGGAGTCTGGGCGCTGGTCGTCGCGTTGATCGCGCTCGTCGTCCTGACCTTCCTTCCGACGCCCTACGTGATCCAGCGCCCGGGCCCGGTCTACGACACCCTCGGCACCGCGGCAGGGGCGGACGGCGAGCAGGTCCCGCTCATCCAGGTCGACGGCGCCGAGACGTTCGAGACCGCAGGCACTCTCGACCTCACGACCGTGCAGGTCGTCGGAAACCGTGAGCGCACCCCGAGCTGGTTCGAGCTCGCTCTCGCGTGGATGGACTCCTCGCGAGCGGTCGTGCCACTCGACTCGGTGTTCCCCGAAGGCGTCACGACGGAGCAGCGGGACGAGCGGAACGCGACGCTCATGGTGGACTCGCAGCACGAGGCGACCGCCGCAGCCCTCAACGAGCTGGGCTACGACACCGGAGCCGAGGTCGTCGTCCAGGAGGTCGTCGAAGATGCGCCGGCCGAGGGAGCGCTCGAGGCGGAGGACGTCATCACCGCGGTCGACGGCACCGCCGTGACCTCGGCGAAGCAGCTGCGTCAGGCGATCCAGGACGGGGAGGGCGCGCCGGTCTCGCTCACGGTGCAGCGCTCGGGCGAGGAACAGGAGGTCGAGGTGACGCCCGTCGCGCAGACGGACGGTGACGTGACGACGTGGCTGATCGGGGTAACCCTGCGCACGGATTACGACTTCGAGATCGATGTGACTCTCCAGCTCGACAACGTCGGCGGCCCCAGCGCCGGGATGATGTTCGCGCTCGGCATCATCGACACGCTCACCGAAGGAGAACTGAACGGCGGCGAGAACGTCGCCGGCACCGGCACGATCGAGGCCGACGGGACGGTCGGGCCGATCGGCGGCATCCGTCAGAAGCTCTACGGTGCCCGCGATGCGGGGGCCGAGTACTTCCTCGCGCCGTCGACGAACTGCGATGAGGTCGTCGGTCACGTGCCGGACGGACTCACGGTTTTCAGCACGTCGACGCTGGAGGAATCCCTCGACGCGCTCGAGGTGATCGCGAACGGCGGCGACGTGGGATCGCTCCCGACCTGCGACGTCGTGACCTCCCCGTGACAGGGATGACAGCCGCAGCACAGTAAGGCGTGCCTAGGATGGGACGGTGACCTCGACTTCTGCACCGAACCCGGCCACTCCCCGAACCTCGCGACGTATATTCGGCATCTCGTTGGCGATCATCGCCGCGCTGATCGCCGCCTTCTTCGTCTTCGCGTCGCTCTACACCGAATTCCTCTGGTTCGACCAGGTGGGCTTCGCGGGAGTGCTCACCACCCAATGGTTCGCCACGGCGGTGATGTTCGTCGTCGGCTTCCTCGGCATGGCCGTTCCGCTGTTCGTCGCCATCCAGCTCGCGTATCGGCTGCGCCCCGTCTACGTGCGGCTCAGCTCGCAGCTCGATCGGTACCAGGAGGTCATCGAGCCGCTCCGTCGCCTGGCGATGTGGGGGATGCCGATCTTCTTCGGCCTGTTCGCCGGCTTCTCGGCGGCCAGCCAGTGGAAGACCGTGTGGCTCTGGGCCAACGGCGTCGCGACCGACGCCACCGACCCGCAGTTCGGCGTCGACACCGGCTTCTACATGTTCGCGATGCCGTTCTACTCGATCCTGCTGGCCTTCGTGTCTGCGGTCCTGCTCCTCACCCTCATCGTCACCGCGCTGGTGTCGTACCTCTACGGCTCGGTCCGCATCGGTCAGGGCGAGCTGCGCATCTCGAAGCCCGCGCGCATTCAGCTCGCTGTGATCGCGGGTCTCTACCTGCTCGTGCAGGCTGCGAGCCTGTGGCTCGACCGCTACAAGACCCTCGTCGCACAGGACGACCGCATCGTCGGTCCTGCCTACACGGGTGTCAACGCCACGATCCCCGGCCTCGCGATCCTCGCGATCATCGCCGCTCTCGTCGCGATCCTCTTCTTCGTCACGGCCGTCATCGGCCGCTGGCGCTTCCCGCTCGCCGCGACCGCGCTGCTCATCGTCGCCTCGCTCGTCGTCGGCGTCGGATTCCCCTGGGCCGTCACCACCTTCCAGGTGCGACCGAACCAGAACGCCTACCAGGCGGAGTTCTATCAGCGGAACATCGACGGCACCAAGGAGGCGTATGGGGTCGCCGACCTCGAGACCACGCCGTTCGAAGCCGAGACGGATGCCGAGGCGGGCCAGCTGCGCGAGGACGCCGAGACCACCGCTTCGATCCGCATCGTCGACCCGAACGTGATCAGCCCGGCCGTGCGCCAGCTGGAGCAGTACCGCGGCTACTACCAGTTCCAGGAGAAGCTCGACGTCGACCGCTACGAGATCGACGGGGCGATGCAGGACACGGTCGTGTCCGTCCGTGATCTCGACATGAACGGCGTCGACGTCACGAACTGGAACAACCGGGCCGCGGTCTACACGCACGGCTACGGCCTCGTGGCTGCCGCCGGCAACCAGCGCACCAGTGACGGCGAGCCGGTGTTCCTCGAACGAGGCATCCCCTCGTCGGGCTTCCTCACGGACGGCGAGAAGTTCGAACCTCGGGTCTACTTCGGCGAGAGCTCTCCCGAGTACTCGATCGTCGGGGCTCCCGACGGCACCGATCCTGTCGAGATCGACTATCCGCGAGGAAAGGACGGCGCCAGCGAGACCAAGACGACGTTCGAGGGCGACGGTGGACCGAAGATCGGGAGCAGCTTCACGAAGCTGCTGTACGCGCTGAAGTTCCAGTCGGAGCAGATCCTGTTCTCGAACCTCGTGAACGACGACTCGCAGATCCTGTACGACCGCGATCCCAAGACGCGCGTGCAGAAGGTCGCGCCGTACCTCGAGCTCGACAGCGACCCGTACCCGAGCGTCGTGGACGGCAGGATCGTCTGGATCGTCGACGGCTACACCACGAGCTCGACGTATCCGTATTCGACGAACGTGAGCCTGTCGGACGCGATCGCCGACTCGAACCTCCCGTCGCCGACGCTCGCGATCGACGAGATCAACTACATCCGCAACTCGGTCAAGGCCACGGTCGACGCGTACGACGGCTCGGTGACGCTGTACGCGTGGGACGACGAGGATCCGGTGCTGAAGGCGTGGCAGAACATCTACCCGTCGACGCTGAAGCCCGTGAGCGACATGTCGGCCGATCTGATGAGCCACGTCCGCTACCCGACGGACCTGTTCAAGGTGCAGCGCGACATCCTCGGCACGTACCACATCGACACCGCCGGCTCCTTCGCGCAGCAGGACAACCGCTGGCAGACCCCGAACGACCCCCGCAGCGAGCAGGTCCTGCAGCCGCCGTACTACCTGACGATGCAGATGCCGGGTCAGGATTCTCCCCGTTTCTCGATGTTCTCGACATTCATCCCGTCGGCGCAGGGCGGCAGCAACCGCGACGTCCTGATGGGCTACCTCGCGGTCGACTCGGATGCCGGATCCGAGGCCGGCGTGAAGGCCGAAGGCTACGGGCAGCTGCGGATGCTCGAGATCGACACTGACACGACGGTGCCCGGTCCAGGGCAGGTGCAGAACACCTACAACTCGGACACGGCTGTGGTGCCGCAGCTCAACCTGCTGCAGCAGGGTGAGTCCGAGGTGCTGTACGGAAACCTCCTGACCCTGCCGGTGGGTGGCGGTCTGCTCTACGTGCAGCCGGTCTACGTGCAGTCTTCGGAGGGCACCAAGCTGCCGCGTCTGCAGAAGGTCCTCGTGGCCTTCGGCGACAAGGTCGCGTTCGAAGACACGCTGACCGCGGCGCTCGACACCCTCTTCGGCGGTGATGCCGGTGCGACCGGCGGAGACGATCAGGTCGAGCCGATCGAGCCGGACCCGAACACAGGCGAGGTCCCTGCCGAGCCCACGGTGCCGACCGACGCCGAGGCCGAGGCCCTCGCGGCGGCGCAGCAGGCGCTGACCGACCGGGAGGCCGCGCTCAAGGAGGGCGACCTGACCAAGTTCGCGGAGGCCGACAAGCGCCTCACGGATGCCGTGAACACACTGCTCGGACTGGAAGCGGCCTCGGGGGAATAGCAGCCCCGATTCGTCCGCATCGATGCCGTCCCTCGTCCGCGAGGGGCGGCATCGTCGTTTCCGCCGACGCTCGCGCTCGCGGGCGAGGGGAACGAAGAGTCGGGTCGGTCAGTCGGCCCGGGACATGCGAAAGG
>JAZBLP010000074.1:0-19945 GCA_037033305.1 Actinomycetota bacterium
GTCATGTGCGCGCCGTGCGCGTGCCGGCGACACGACGAAGGCCCCGGACGCTGCGGCGTCCGGGGCCTTCGCTCGTGATCAGTTGGTGCGGGTGATCAGGTTGTCAGCGCCGTAGACGTAGGTGCCGATCGAGGCGCCCTGCGGGTCGCCGTTCTCGTCGAACGTGATCTCGCCGGAGTAGCCGTCGTAGTCGGCGGTGCCTCCGTCGTTGATGATCTTCGCGCAGTCGGCGAAGCTCGTGCACTTCTCACCGTCTCCGCTGCCTCCCGAGACCTCGGCCATCTTGGCCGCGATGTCCGCGCCCTCGGTCGAACCGGCGGCGAGCGATGCCAGCGCGACGAGCACGACCGCGTCGTACGCCTCTGCGGCGTACGTGAAGTCGTTGACCTCGGGGTTGCCCTCGCCGGTCCAGAACGTCTGCAGACGGTCGGTGAAGTCGTCCTCGAGTGCCGGTCCCGGCTTCGTGCCCTGTGCGCCCTCGAGCGAGAACGGGAAGTTCGTGTCGGGCGACGAGCCGTAGTCCGACAGGTTTCCGTCGACGAGGTAGAACTTGTCGGGCGAGATGCCGGCGTTGACCAGCAGCGGGGCGATCGTCTTGAACTGGTCGAACGACACGATCGCGACGGCGTCGGGGTTCTGCGCCTTGATGGTCTCGACCTGTGCGTCGAACTGACCGTCACCGACGTTGTACGACGCGTCGGCGACGACCTCGCCACCGGCGTTCTCGAACGTCGACTTGATGTTGTCGAACAGCCCGGTGCCGTAGGCGTCGTTCTGGTAGATCACGCCGAGGGTCTTGGCACCGTCTTCGGCGATCAGATTGCCGAGGACCTCGCCCTGCAGCAGGTCGCTCGGTGCAGTGCGGAAGTAGAGTCCGTTGTCGTCCCAGTCCGTGAAGTCGGGGCCGGTGTTCGAGGCCGAGATCTGGAGGATGCCGGCGCTGACGTTTCCGTCGAGGATCAGGCGGGAGACGCCCGACGCCGCGGCACCGACGATGGCGGTGACGCCGGCGCCCTGGAGCTTGCTGATCGACGTCTCGTAGGCCTTGGTGTCGGTGTCGCCCTCGTCTTCGGCAGTCAGGTTGATCGTGACGCCCGCCGCAGCATCGTTGACCTCCTTGACCGCCAGGCCGACGCCCGATTCCATGGGCGGGCCGAGGAACGACAGCGAACCGGTCTGCGGCAGCAGCGAGCCGAGCTCGAGCGTGAGGTCGGCCGACGAACCGCCGCCGCCACCGTCGGACGGCTCCTCAGAGGGCGTGCTGCTGCAGCCTGCGACGACGATCGCCGAGACGCTCAGCAGCGCGACTCCTGCGAGAATCTTGGCGCTGCGCGAGCGCGTGAATGAGGTCATGATGCTCCCTTGCGTGACTGGCCGTGGATTGTGACCACGGTCGGGTGCTCTAACACTAGGACTGAAAGGCTTCGCGTAGGGGTCGCCGATGTTTCGGTGCGTTAACGATCCGACACCGAGTTTCCGGGGCGGTGAACCGGGAGTTCAGGCGAGTGTCGGCTGATCGATCCGGCGTCCGCGACGCGCGGCGAGCAGCAGGTCGATCACGAACACGAGGATCGCGACCCAGACGATGATGAAGCCCGCCCAGCGCTCGGGAGGCATCGGCTCGCCGAGCACGAGCGCTCCGATGATGAACTGCATGACGGGGGTGATGAACTGGATCATCCCGATGACGGTGAGGTTGATGCGTCGGGTGCCCGCGGCGAACAGCAGCAGGGGCACTGCGGTCGCCACACCGGCGAAGGCGAGAAGCACCGCGTGCCAGACGCCGTGGGAACCCATCGTGATCCCGGCAGGGGTGGCGGCGACGAGGATCAGCTGAACGACGGCGATCGGGATCAGCCAGAACGACTCCAGCGTGAGTCCGCTGACCGCATCGACCGCGGGGCCGATCCTCTTCTTGATGAGTCCGTACACGCCGAACGAGGCCGTGAGCGAGAGGGCGATCCACGGGAACTCGCCGTAGAAGAGGACGATGACGATCACAGCGACCGCGGCGATGCCGATCGCCGCCCACTGGAGCCTGCGGATGCGCTCCTTGAGCACGAACACCCCGAGCAGCACGGTCGTGATCGGGTTGATGAAGTACCCGAGGCTGGTCTCCACGATGTTCCCGGAGAGGGTGCCGATGAGGAACACCTGCCAGTTGACATAGATCAGGACGCCCGCCAGGGCCGTCCACGCCAGCAGCCTCGGCTGTCGGACGATCACCCCGAATGCGGCCCACCCGCGCATCACGGTGAGGAGGAGCAGGCAGAAGAGGAACGACAGAAGCACACGCCACGCGACGACCTCCCACGGACCTGTGGGGACGAGCAGCAGGAAGTAGAGGGGCAGCACACCCCAGAGCAGATACGCTCCCCCCGCGTATGCGACTCCCGCCGTCTGAGTGGCTCGGGAGGCGGCGTTCATCGGGGTCACCGCACAACCCTATGCCCGTCGGGGAAAGGCATCGGCACTGCGGCCGCGCTCCGGCGCGACATTGGCAGGAATCGATGCAGACGTGGCGCATCCCCTGCCGCTCAGCGGTGTTGCGGTCGCCTGAGGACGACGGCCACGATCGCCGCGGTCATGAGGGCTGCCGCCGCGTTGATCCCGATCGCCGCCTGCAACCCGGCGAGAAGGCCCGAGCCGGCGAACGTCACGACCACCGCTGCCATCACCGGGGTCCCCAGCGCGATCCCGACCTGCTGGCTCATCGTGACGAGGCCGGTCGCAAGTCCATGCTGATCGGACGGCACTCCCGCCGTCGCCGTCACGACGTACCCCACGATGGCGATGAGATTGCCCACGCCCCCGACGAATGTGAGGACCAGAAGCGGGATCGCCCAGCTGTGCTCTTGGGACGCGAAGGCGAGCGGGAGGGTGGTGGCCGCCTGAACGGTCAGTCCGATGACGATCGAGCGGGGCGAGCCGACCCGTCCGATGACGCGCGGGGCGACAACTCCGCCGAGGACGGTGCCTGCGCCGAGCACTCCGAGCATCAGTCCCGCTGCGATCGGCGAGTATCCCAGGATCTCCTGCAGATAGATGGTCAGCAGGAAGACGAGCGAGGTCTCGGTCGCGAACGCGAGCAGACCGGCGAGGTTGCCCCACGTGATCGACCGTCTCTTCAGCAGGGGCAGCGCGACGAGCGGATCTACGGCACGCCTTTCGGCGAGTGCGAACGCCCCGAAGAAGAGAGCGGAGACGGCTATCGGCGCCCAGGTTCCGAAGGCGCCCCAGCCGGCGCGGCCAGCGGAATCGATGCCGAACACGAGGGTCACCAGCGCAGCCGTCACCGTGACGGCGCCGAGGACGTCCAGCCGTGCGCGCCCGACGCGTCGCGGCTCATGCAGGACGAAGATCCCGACGAGCCCGGCCACTGCGGCCACGGCGACATTGATGAAGAACGCCCAGCGCCACGACACTCCGCCGGTGAGGAGCCCGCCGAGCACCGCTCCGGATGTGAATCCCGCGGCCATGAGCGCGCCGTTCAGACCGAGCGCGCGCGATCGTGCCCGCCCTTCCGGGAACATCGTGGTCATCAGCGCGAGAGCGGCCGGAGTCACCATCGCCGTCGCGATGCCCTGACCGACGCGGGCGGCCAGCAGCACGCCGGGCGTGGTTGCCAGTCCTCCGGCGACGGACGCCGCGCCCAGCAGGACGAGCCCCGCCATGAACACTCGCCTCCGTCCGACCAGGTCGGCCACTCGCCCGAAGAACAGCGTGAACGACGCGGCGCAGACCGCGAACGCTGTCACGATCCATTGCAGCGACGCGGTGTCGAAGCCCAGTTCCCGGCCGATCGGGGGCAGCGCGACGGTGAGGATGGAGAAGTCGACAGCGAGGGTGAAGTTCGCGGTCAACAGGACGCCCATGGCGAGCGCCTGAGCAGGCGTGAAGCGGTCGTGCGTCTGCGGCATCACGGCGAGGCGGTTCGGGTCTGTATGAGTCACGATGCCCAGCCTCGACACGGCCGCCGGTGCCAGCCAGCCCCCTCCGCTGACTAGCACCGGCAGGGACAGGCTGAGACCGCGGCCCGTCGTGGACAATGGGCCCATGGACACGCATCCTCCGTTCGCCCCCTCGGCCGCCCGAGAGCGTCCGGTGACCGAGCTCGGCGACTTCCTGCGTTCGCGACGAGATCGCGTCGCGCCTGGGGACGTCGGGGTGGCCAGTTTCGGACGGCGCAGGGTTCCGGGCCTGCGCCGGGAGGAGCTGGCACAGCTGGCCGGGGTGTCGGTCACCTACCTCACCCGCCTGGAGCAGGGCCAGTCGCAGAACGCGTCGGACGCCGTCATCGACAGCCTGGCCCGCGCTCTGCAGCTCGACGCCGACGAGCACGCGCACCTGCGGGCGCTCGCCCGCCCGAGATCCGCGACTGCCCGCCGACCGCGCAGACCGGAGCAACCGCACGCGGGGGCCTCGCAACTGCTGCATGCCATCGGAGTTCCGGCCCTGCTGCTCGGCCGCTTCACCGACATCCTCGACTGGAACAGCGCCGGTCACCTCCTGTTGGCCGGACACCTGGACGTCGACGCGCCGTCTCGGCCGGCCGAACGCCCCAACCACCTGCGGATGCTGTTCCTCGATCCGCACACGCGAGATCTCTACATCGACTGGCAGGAGGAGGAGGCGCTGGCCGTGGCCTCTCTGCGCTACGTGGCAGGGCGATTCGTCGACGATCGTCAGCTGGCTCAGCTCGTCGGCGACCTGAGCCTCAGCAGTCCCGACTTCGCGAAGCTCTGGGCCGGACACATGGTGAAGCTGTGCACGAGCGGCAGCAAGCGCCTCCGGCACCCGGTCGTCGGCGAACTCACGCTCGACTACGAGGTGCTCCATCTGCCCGAGGGCGACGGTCAGCGCATCCTGGCGTTCAGCGCGAGTCCGGGCAGCGCGTCATCGGCAGCCGTCGATCTGCTCGCGCCGCGCTGATCTCGCGATCACCCCGTGTCACGACCGGGATACGCGGGAAGGCCCGGATGCATGATGCATCCGGGCCTTCCGAAGACGTTGTCTCAGCGGACGACGACTGCGAGCACGTCGCGAGCCGACAGGACGAGGTACTCGTCCGCGCCGAACTTCACCTCGGTGCCGCCGTACTTGCTGTAGAGCACACGGTCGCCCACGGCGACGTCGAGCGGAACGCGGTTGCCGTTGTCATCGATGCGGCCGGGGCCCACGGCCACGACCTCGCCCTCCTGGGGCTTCTCCTTGGCGGTGTCGGGGATGACCAGGCCACTCGCGGTGGTCTGCTCGGCCTCGACCTGCTTGATGACGATGCGGTCCTCGAGCGGCTTGATGGAAACCGACACGGTCTACCTCTTCTTTCTTGACGCTGACAGGAAGACTTTTCGCACTCTCAACCCGAGAGTGCTAATCCAGTCTAGGCGCTCAGCTGGCACTCACGCAATGCGAGTGCCAATGCGGCGAACAGCCCGCCGCCTAAGCTGGAGCGGTGGAGATCTCCGAGCTGCGCGCACTGCTCACCCCCGAGGGCTTGAAGGCCCTCGATGAACTCGGCCCGGTCGACGAGGTCGCCGACGTCGCGCGGATCGTATCCCGGCTGCGCGCCGCCGGCCACTCGCCCGAACTCGTCGCGGCCGTGGTCGGACAGGCGCGCCTTCGCACCAAGGCGAAGGCCAAGTTCGGGGACTTCGCGGCCAGGATGCTGTTCACCAGGGCCGGGCTCGAGCAGGCCACTCGGCTGGGCGTCGCCGCCCGGCATGCCCAGCGGATGCGGCGTGCTGGCATCACTCGCGTGGCCGATCTCGGCTGCGGCATCGGCGGGGACTCTCTCGCCTTCGCCGGCGCAGGACTCGACGTCGTCGCCGTCGACGCCGACGAGGTGACCGCTGCGATCGCGGCATACAATCTCGCACCTCTCGGAGACGCCGCGACCGTGATCCACGGCACCGCCGAGGCTCACGTGCCCGCCGAGGGCGACGAGAGCCAGGCGATCTGGATGGATCCCGCTCGCCGCACCGCTGGACACAGCGAGACCCGCCGGGTCTCGTCCGACGACTACTCTCCTCCGCTCGACTGGGCCTTCGACGTGGCCGCGCGCACGTCGACCGGCATCAAACTCGGTCCGGGCCACGACCGGGATTCACTTCCCGCCGACGCCGAGGCGCAGTGGGTGAGCGCGGACGGCAGCGTCGTCGAGCTGGTGCTGTGGACCCGAGCGCTCGCCCGCGACGGCATCCGTCGGTCCGCCCTCGTGATCCGCGGCGAGCGCTCGCATGAACTCACAGCGGGCGCCGATGCCGTCGATGAGCCCGTGCGCGAACTCGGCGCGTTCCTGCACGAGCCGGACGGCGCCGTCATCCGAGCGCGGCTGATCGGCGACGTCGCACGCAGCCTCGACGCGGGAATGCTCGACGAGCGCATCGCCTACCTCACCTCGGATGCCGCGGTCACAAGCCCGTTCGTGCAGTCGTTCCGGGTGCGCGAGACGATGGCGGCCAATCCGAAGGCGATCAGCGCCGTCCTCCGAGCGAACGACATCGGCTCGCTCGAGATCAAGAAGCGCGGGATGGACATCGACCCTGCGGCCTTCCGCAAGAAGCTGGCGCTGCGGGGCGATCAGACCGCGACGCTGATCCTTACTCGCGTGGGAGATCAGCGCCGAGCGATCCTCGCCGATCGGGTGCCGGCTGCCGGCTGACGCGGGTCCCGCAGCCTAGCCCTCGGAGTCGTCCGACGGGATGTCGACCTGGATCGGATCCTGGTTCTCACCGCCGAGCTCGAGCGTCTCACCGGGCCTCAGCGTCTGCTCTGCCGTCACCGCCGTGCTGTCGCCGGACACCACGAGGTACGGCATGCCGTTCGGCGTGTAGGCGAGACGCACGCTCCAGTCGGCGAGCATCCCGCCGGCCTCGTCCACGGTGACCCCGCTGACCTCGATGACGTCTGCGGACGACTGACCATCGCCCGCCGGGCGGCATTCGACGGCGTCGACGGCATCGACGATCAGGCAGTCCTGGGCGGCATCGCTCTCAATGCGCTGCGCGCGCCAGACCGGGGCCTCGCGGAAGTATCCGACGACCGAGAAGGAGAACTCCTCGAAGCCCTCCTCGACCAGCTGCTCGGCCCGCTCCCTCTCGTCCCCCTGGAACTGCGACAGCCAGGAGTTCGCATCCGAACGCCATCGCTGGATGATGCCGACGACCTCCCCGTTCATCGCCCGCGCAGCCGAGGCCCAGATCTCCTCGATACCCTGCTCGTCCTCCCCCGGCACCGTGACGCTGGCGTTCAGGCCGATGCCGTTCCCGTTGTCGAGATCGGCAGCCGGCTGGCACTGATCCGCCGACTTGTCCGCGGCGTCGAGCGTCAGGCAGATCGTGTCGCCCTCGTCTTTGGTCGCGTACCACACGAGAGCATCCTCCTCCTGTCCGATCGCGCGCAGGCTGCCCGGGTCGAACCCGCCGTCCGCCTGCAGTTCTGCACGCCGCTCCTGCTGCGCGGAGGTCAATGCCACGGCATCGCCGGAACGCCCGAAAAGAGCCCAGCCGGCACCGAGACCGATCACGAGGAGAAGTGCGGATGCCGCGACAGCCGCCTTCCAATGCTCTCGGAACACCGCACGGAGGCCTCCGGTCTCGACGGACAGGCGTCCGTCTCCCCCGTCGTCGGGTGCACTGGGGAGAATCTCGGCGACGGGTGCCTGACCGCCACCGACCGATGGCTGCGCCGACGCCGAGGAGCCGTCGACCAGGCCCGGCGCCCCCGGTGCGCCGAACGGGTCGGGCTCAGGCACACCGCGTTCGTCACGCTCGCCGCGCAGCGACTCGAGCTCTTCCAGCCGAGCCGCCTCAGCATCGGTCAGGCCGCCGTCGCGCCCATACGCCTTGGCCTGCAGCGCGCGCAGCTCGGTCGAGTCACTCTCCTGCGGCATCGTCGCCCTCCCAGCCCCTCGTCACCGTGAGGTACTGCTGACCGTAGCCGAACTGGTACTCGTAGCGCGTCGTCTCCGCATTGTCGACGACGTCGAGCACGAGCGTGCGATCGGCATCGGCCAGCATGAGACTGTCGTCGCACGTCATCGGCGGATCGGGCATCGACCCGTCGTAGACGAGGCAGTACCTCTGAGTGGACATGTCGACGCCCGTCCAGATCGGCACCTCATCGTCATAGCCGACGACGAGGATCGTACGCCGATCCAACCCGGTCCGCTCGGCGAGGGCTGTCGCGGCATCCGCCTCCTCGGGACTCGCGAACATCGACGAGGACTGCGGCGAGGTGATGTAGCTGCGGGTGATGACCGCGGGCTCGCCGCCGTGCGTGAGGAACATCTGCGCCTCGATGTCGTACGTCTGGTTCTGGCTGACGGGCTTCGTGAGCCTCGCAGTGACGCCCTGGATCATCGCCTGCTCCCGCGTCGTGCAGGCGGGAGCAGTCGCGTCTTCGTGCGCGAGCACCAGGCACACATCGGCGCGCTCGTTCTTCGTCGCGAACCAGATCACGACGCCTTCTTCCTCGGTCACCGCGCGGACGGAACCCGGATCGAAGTCGCCCGATGAGACGATCGCGCTCTGCCACTGCTCCTGCTGCGCACTGAGCTGCATCGGCGCAGGACCCCGGTCGGCGAAGAAGAGCCACCCCAGCACGAGGCCCATGACGACGAAGGCTGCGGTGATCGCGGCTGCGAGACGCCAGTGCTGCCGCAGGGCGGCGATCGCTGAGTCGCCTCGGGGCGAAGCGGTGACAGGCGGCTCGGGCGACGCCTTCCCCGTGGCCTCGTGCGCGCGCGGCCGAGCGTCAGCGGTCGTCGGCGGAGCGGGCCGCACGGGGTCGGGGGCGGGTGTCTCCGCTCCCCTCGGCTCGGGTGGCTTCGCGACACGCGTCTTCGCGGATTGCAGCTCGCGCAGCCGCGCGGCCTCCGCCGCGTTCAGCGCGCCGGCACGACCGTACGCCCGCGCCTGGAGGGTGCGCAGCTCGACGGATTCGTCCGCGTCGAGCATCGGCTATCCGAGTCTCTCGAACTGCATCCCGGCCCAGACGAGCCAGCCGAGGCTGTAGACGGTCGCGCACAGACCGAGAACAAGGGCCCATCGCGCGATGGCACGGCTCTCGACCGGTCGGCGCAGCGACATGATCGATGCGATCACCGCGACGACGGCGATCGGGATGCCCCAACCGACGAAGAACGATGCGACCAGGGCGACGACCGCCGCCATCAGAGCCCAGGGAGCGAGGCGAGTGTCGTCCACGGCCGATGCGGCGGTCGGCTCCCAGTCGTTCTCCCGCCCGATGTCCTCGGCGACGGGCCCGCTGACGACCACCGGTTCGACTCCGACCGGCCCCGTGGGAAGTTTCGTGTATCCCTCGCGGCGCGACCCCGGTATGCGTGCCGACCCCGCCGGATGCTCGACCTCGCCGCTGGGTCGCTCGATGCTGGTCGGCGGCACCGCGGCGCTCGATGCGGGCCCTGACGGTGTACCGGCCCGATCCGGAGTGCGAGGCACGTCGCTCATCACATCACCGCAACGCGCTCGTCGACCTGGATCTCGGTGACGGGAAGCGTGGAGTCGGCTCCGAACGCCAGCGTCGACGGGCGACGCCCCGACGAGATGAGCTCTGCGGCGAGAGCGGCGATCATCGCTCCGTTGTCGGTGCAGAGCGAGAGCGGCGGGATGCGCACGGTGACGCCGGCGGCCTCCGCCCTGGCGAGCGCGACCTCGCGCAGTCGACGGTTGGCGATGACCCCACCGCCGAGAAGCAGCCGAGGCACCCCGAGGTCTGCGCACGCGGCGAGCGCCTTCGTCACCAGGACGTCGACCACGGCTTCGCGGAAGCTCGCGGCGACATCGGCGACCGGAACGGGGTGACCGTCGGCCTCGCAGCGCTCGACCCATCGGGCGACGGCGGTCTTCAGGCCCGAGAACGAGAAGTCGTAGCGGTGCTTCGCGAGGTCGGAGGCCCGCGACAGCCCCCGCGGGAAGCGGATCGCGTTCGGATCGCCCTCGAGTGCCGCTCGATCGATCTCCGGTCCGCCGGGATACGGCAGCGACAGCAGTCGGGCGACCTTGTCGAACGCCTCCCCCGCCGCATCGTCCATGGTCTCGCCCAGCATCTCGACGTCGGTCCTGAGATCGCGCACGTGCAGCAGCGAGGTGTGGCCGCCCGACACGAGCAGCGCGATCGTCGGGTACTCCAAGGGCTCGGAGTCCGGAGTCAGGATGTCTGCGGCGATGTGCCCGACCAGATGATTGACCGCGTACAGCGGCTTGTCGAGCGACACCGCCAGACCCTTGGCGGCACCGACGCCGACCATGAGCGCTCCTGCGAGGCCCGGTCCGCTCGTGACGGCCACGGCGTCGAGGTCACCGAGTCCCACTCCTGCCTCAGCCAGAGCGGCGTCGATCGAGGGCTGCAGGGCCTCGAGGTGGGCGCGGGCGGCGACCTCGGGAACCACCCCGCCATAGCGGGCATGCTCGTCCATGCTCGACGCGATCGTGTTCGAGAGCAGCGCGCGTCCGCGAACGACCCCGATGCCGGTCTCGTCGCAGCTCGTCTCGATGCCCAGCACCAGCGGCTCGGTCATGCGGTCGCCTCCTTCGTGGCATCCGACGCCGTCTCATCTCGATGCTCGGAGCGCCGATGCTGCAGGGCGAGGCGCATCACGATCGCGTCGACGTCGTCGGGCTGGTAGTAGCGGGGGCGCCGGCCGATCTCCTCGAACCCCTCGGAGCGGTACAGCCCCTCGGCGCCGGGATTGTCGGCCCGCACTTCGAGAAAGACCTCTCGGGCTCCGCGTTCTGCTGCGACATCGAGAAGAGACCGCAGCAGCGCGCGACCGCGACCGCGACCGCGGTGGTCGACGTCGAACGCGATCGTCTGGATGTCGGCGTCACTCGACCCGGGCAGCGCGCGGACCCCTCCGTAGCCGATGATCGCACCGTCCTGCTCGTCGACCAGATAGCGGCCGTGCGGGCTCGCGAGCTCCAGGGCCATGGCCTCGGTGCTCCACGCATCGGTGGGGAAGGAGCCGTGCTCTATCGCCATGATGGCGTCGAGATCGTCCGGCGTCGCGTCGCGCACGGTCATGAGCCCACCTTCTTGGGCGCCCCGGGCACGGTCACATCCGGCTGTCGCAGGTAGAGCGGCTCGGTGCCGGCGAGAGTGCGCCCTGCGGCGACCGCTCTCGCGCCCACGCGCGCCAGATCGACGCCCGACAGCATCTCGGCATCGATGCGGCGGATCCCCAAGAGGTGCTCGTCGGAGTCGACCCGAGCGACCAGCACGGTGTCGGTGATGACGCGCGGGATGCCGTCGGCATCCGTTCCGTCGAAGACGGTGACGGCGACCTCTCGGCGGCGGGCGTCGGTGACGATCGCGAACGGACCCGTGACGGCGTGCTGTTCGATGGCAGTGAGCGCCGCGGCGAAGTGACTCGGCACGGGGACGACGGGAATGCCGCGCCCCAGAGCGAAGGTGCGTGCCGTCGCGATGCCGATGCGGAGTCCGGTGAAGGGACCAGGTCCCATCCCGGCGACCACATGGTCGATCCGGCCCGATCCCGCCGCGTCGAGCGCTCGCACGAGCAGCTCTCCGATGACCTCCGCATGACCGAGCGGGTCGGCGGCAGAGGCGTCTGACAGACGCGTGCCGTCATCGTCGATGAGGGCGACGGCGGTGCCCAGGGAGGTGTCGACGGCGAGGATCACCTCTCCAGGGTAGTCGTCGTTCAGTCGACGATCGCTGAGCGGCCGCCGCGCATGATCGTCACGTGCCTCGGTGTGTCGGCGTCGAGCTCGGAGGGGTCGAGGTCCTCGTCGCCGCCGACGGGACGCTCCAGCTCGATGTCCCACCAGCTCTCGGCCAGGTCCTCGGCCATGCCGCGCCCCCACTCGATCACCACGACCGATCGTGCGAGGTCGAGATCGAGATCGTCGAGCTCCGCCGCTGAGCCGAGCCGATAGGCGTCGACGTGAACGAGCGGCGCGCGACCGACGAGCGACGGGTGCGTGCGAGCGATCACGAAGGTGGGGCTCTGCACGGGACCGCGCACACCCAGGCCCTCGGCGAGCCCACGGGTGAACGTCGTCTTGCCGGCGCCGAGCGGGCCGGTCAGGATCAGCAGGTCGCCCGCTTCGAGCTGCTCGCCGATGCGGAAGCCGAGCTGCTCCATCGCATCCGAGGTCTCGATCTCGAGGCGCCCCAGGAAGGCCGGGTCGACGCTCATGCCGACCGCCGCGGAACGCGCGCGCCGATGCGCGTCACGATCTCGTAATCGATGGTCGATGCGGCGTTCGCCCACTCCGATGCCGAGGGCACGCCGAGTGTCGGGTCGCCGAACAGCACCACCTCGTCGCCGATCGACACCGGGGCGTCGCCCACGTCGACGACGAACTGATCCATGGCGATCCGGCCGACGTTGGTGTACCGGCGCCCGGCGATCGACACCGGCAGGCGTCCGGATGCGTGACGCGGCACGCCGTCGGCATAGCCCAGCGGCACGAGCACGAGGGTCGTGTCGCGTGAGGTGCGATGGTCGTATCCGTACGACACTCCGGCACCGGCCGGGACGCGGCGGACGGCGGCGATCGCCCCTCGCAGCGTCATGGCGGGGCGCAGCCCCAGCTCGGCGGACGAGCGGTCGTCGAAGGGAGAGAGTCCGTAGATCCCGATGCCGACGCGCACGGCATCCAGACGCATCTCCGGCAAGTCGATCGCGGCCGCTGTCGCCGCGATGTGCCGGATCTCGGGACGGATGCCGAACGAGGCCGCCGCGGTCACCGCCTCCTCGAACTTCGCCAGCGCCTGTCGGTCGTCCTGCACCGAGGTGTTCGAGAGATGGCTGAAGAGCCCGATGATGCGGAGCCTCCCGATGCGCTCGAGGCGCGCGGCCTCGGCGAGCACGCGCCGCCAGTCCGCCGGGGCGATGCCGTTGCGCGACAGCCCGGTCTCGAACTTGAGGTGCACACCGACCGGGCGGTCGACCGAGGCGACGGCTCCCGCCGCTTCGAGCTGGTCGAAAGACGAGATGCCCACCTCGATGTCGTGCTCGGCAGCCTGCTCGAAACGCTCACCGGGCGCGTGCAGCCAGGCCACGATCGGAGCGGTGATGCCCTGACGACGGAGTTCGAGCGCCTCGGGGATCTCGGCGACCCCCAGACGGGTGGCGCCACCGGCGAGGGCGGCGACGGCGGCCGCGGCAGCCCCGTGACCGTAGGCGTTCGCCTTCACGACCGCGATGACCTGCACGCCGGTGAGTCGGCGGAAGTGGCGGACGTTGTCACTGATCGCGTCCAGCTCGATGCGGGCTTCGCGGAACGGAACGGTCACAGCGGCTCTCCTTCGGCGACCACGAACGCGGCGGCGAGTCCCGCGTCATGGGTGAGGGTCAGGTGAAGTCGGGTGATCCCGCGCTCTGCGACGACGTCGGCGGTCGAACCGGAGAGCACGAAATGGGGGCGGCCGGATGCCTCGGACGCGATCTCGATCTCGATCCAGTGCACGCCGTCAGAGCCGCCGAGCGTCTTGATCAGGGCTTCCTTCGCGGCATAGCGCGCGGCGAGCGACGGCAGGCGGAGGCCCCGCTCCGCCGGCGCGAACAGCCGCTCCCGAAGCCGCGGAGTCCGCTCCATCGTCCGCTCGAACCGCGGGATGTCCACGAGGTCGATGCCGGTCCCGATGATCACCAGTTCAGCCTAGTCGCGGCATCCCGAATCGGGCGGCGTCGACGGTTGGCTGATCATCCCCCGCCTGGCTGCTTTGGCGCACCCGATTGGTCAGCCAGGCGGGGCACGATCAGCCGCCGGACACGACTGACATCTCCTGCACGGCCAGCCCCTCTTCGGCTTCCTTCCTCATCACCCTGAAACCGACGATCACTGGGTGCGAGCGCGCGATGATCGACAGATGCCCACGCCCCTGACCCTCATCGAACTGCACGGCGGAATCGCCCGTGGATCCCTTCTCGCGTCGTTCGGTTGCACACGCAAGGACCTGTCGGTCGCAGTGCGTCGAGGCGACCTCGTTCGTGTGCGCACGGGCGTGTTCGCCACCCCGTCGTGCGCGTGGACCGTGCGGACTGCGGCGCTTCACGGAGGCGCTCTCACATGTTCGGGCGCTCTACGACTGCATGGGGTCTGGGTGCTAGACGATGACGAGCATCCACATGTGTGGCTCGGGCAGGCCGGGCGGACACATCCACACGCCGGCTGCCGGTGCATCGAGCATTACCGTTCAGGGGCGATGAGACTCGGAGCGGCGCCCGTCGAAGCGGCACTGGTGCATTCATACGGATGTCACGGAGACGAACACTTCTTCGCCGCATTCGAGTCGGCATGGGCGCTGCGCCTCATCGGAGCAGCCGCACGGCGTCGGATCCGGGCCGCACTTCCGGCGAGTGCGCGCTGGCTCGTCGATTTGGCTCGCCACGATGCCGACAGCGGACTCGAATCGATCGTCCGTCTGAGATTGCACCTTCTCGGCATCCGGGTCCAGACCCAAGTGACGGTCGATGGGGTCGGTCGGGTCGACTTCGTCGTGGAGGGACGCGTAATCCTTGAAGCGGATGGCAAGCGCAACCATGACGGGTCCTCCGAGCGTCATCGCGACCTGAGACGGGATGCCGAAGCGTCGCGCCTCGGGTACGAGACGCTCCGCTTCGACTACGCGATGATCATCCACAAGTGGGACGTCGTGATCGCCGCAATCATGAGCGCGTTGGCACGCGCCCGGTCCTGACCGAATGGCTGAGAATTCCCCGGCCGACTGCCTCAGCACCGTTGTTCGGCCAGCCAACCGGGGTCTTTCCAGCCGACCAAGCGCGGAACGCGCGAGGCTTACTCGACGGTGACGGACTTGGCGAGGTTGCGCGGCTGGTCGACGTCGAGGCCCTTCGCCGTCGCGAGCGCCATCGCGAAGATCTGCAGCGGGACCACGGCGAGCAGCGGCTCGAACATGGCGCCGGCGAGCGGGATGCGGATGACCTCGTCAGCGAACGGCAGCACGGCCGCATCGCCCTCTTCAGCGACCACGATCACCCGAGCGCCGCGAGCGCGGATCTCCTGGATGTTCGACACCACCTTGGAGTGGACGACGGCCGAGTGGCGGGGTGACGGCACCAGCACGAAGACTGGCTGTCCCGGCTCGATCAGGGCGATCGGGCCGTGCTTGAGCTCGCCGGCGGCGAACCCCTCCGCATGGATGTACGAGATCTCCTTGAGCTTCAGCGCGCCTTCGAGTGCGATCGGGAAGCCCACGTGACGACCGAGGAACAGCACCGAACGCGTGTCGGCCATCCAGCCGGCGAGCTGGGTGACGTGCTCCTGCTCGCTCTCGAGCACCTTGGCGATCTTCTCTGGAAGGGCGGTGAGCTCGGCGACGTCGACGGACGCGTCCTGAACGGAGCCGCGCACACGGCCCATGTGCAGGCCAAGCAGCAGCAGAGCGGTGATCTGAGCCGAGAATGCTTTCGTCGACGCCACGGCGACCTCGGGGCCGGCGTGGGTGTAGACCACTGCATCGGACTCGCGAGGAATTGTCGCGCCCTGCGTGTTGCAGATCGAGAGGGTTCGCGCACCGCGCTCCCTCGCATACTTGACGGCCATCAGCGTGTCCATGGTCTCGCCGGACTGACTGATCGAGATCACGAGGGTGTCGTCGCCGATCACCGGGTCGCGGTAGCGGAACTCGTGGGCCAGCTCGACATCGACGGGGATCCGCGCCCACTGCTCGATCGCGTACTTGCCGACGAGCGCCGAGTATGCGGCCGTTCCGCAGGCGGTGATGATGATTCGGTTGATGCCGGTGAACAGCTCGTCGAGTCCGTCGAGCTCGGGGATGACGACCTGGTCGCCCCGGATGCGGCCACGGATGGTGTTGGCCACCGCCTCGGGCTGCTCGGCGACCTCCTTGGCCATGAAGCTCGACCATCCGCCCTTCTCGGCGGCGGCGGCGTCCCACGAGACGTCGAACGGCTCGGCCTCCACCGGCGTGCCGGCGAAGTCGGTGACGGTCACTTCATCGGGGGTGATCGAGACGATCTGGTCCTGACCGATGGCGAGCGCCTTGCGGGTGTGCTCGATGAACGCGGCGACGTCGGATCCGAGGAAGTTCTCGCCCTCGCCGAGGCCGATCACCAGCGGAGAGTTGCGGCGAGCGCCCACGACCAGGCCCGGGTGGTCCTGGTGCATCGCGAGCAGGGTGAACGCGCCCTCGAGGCGGTTGACGACGGCGCGGAACGCTCCCTGCAGGTCTCCACCGTTGTTGCGGTACTCGCGGCCGAGCAGAGCCGCAGCGACCTCGGTGTCGGTCTCGCTGCGGAAGCTGACGCCATCGGCGAGCAGCTCGTCCCGGAGCGAGGCGAAGTTCTCGATGATGCCGTTGTGGATCACGGCGAGCTTGTCGTCATCGGCGAGATGCGGGTGGGCGTTCTCGTCGGTGGGCCCACCGTGGGTGGCCCACCGGGTGTGCCCGATGCCCGTGTTGCCGTCCGCGAGCTCGGCATCCTGCAGCGAGTCGCGCAGCTTGGCCAGCTTCCCCGCCTTCTTGCGCATCCCGAGGGAACCGTGACCGTCGATCACGGCGACACCCGCGGAGTCATATCCGCGGTACTCGAGACGAGCGAGGCCTGCGAGCAGGATGTCCTGGCTGGGCCGCGGGCCCACGTATCCGACGATTCCACACATGTGGTCAAGAGTAAGGCTGGCTTTTTGCGAAGGTTCCGAACGAAATAATCGACCCCGTCAGAGCTTTCGGAGGAGCACGCTCTCGACGCTGTGGTCGACCCCCTTGTTGAGCACGAGACGCGCGCGGTGCTTGGTCGGCATGACGTTCTCGATCAGGTTCGGCATGTTGATCTCGTTCCAGTAGCCGAGTGCCGTCGTGATCGCTTCGTCGTCCGTGAGGTGGGCGAACACGTTGAAGTACGACGAGGGATTCGAGAACGCGCCCTGGCGCAGGGCGAGGAAGCGGTCGACGTACCACTTCTCGATATGCGAGGTGTCGGCGTCGACGAAGATCGAGAAGTCGAAGAGGTCGCTGACCGCCACGTCGTTGGGGGCGGGCGGCGGCTGGAGCACGTTCAGGCCCTCGACGATGACCACGTCGGGGCGACGGACGACCACATGGGCGTCGGGCACGATGTCGTAGCGCATGTGCGAATAGAACGGCGCCCGCACCTCTGCTGCCCCGCTCTTGACCTCGGTGAGGAACTCGAGCAGCGCCCGGCGGTCGTAGGACTCCGGAAAGCCCTTGCGATCCATGAGTCCCCTGCGCTCCAGCTCGGCGTTGGAGTACAGGAAGCCGTCCGTCGTGACGAGCTCGACGCGAGGGGTCCCGGGCCAGCGGCTCATCAGCTCTCGCAGCAGGCGAGCGATCGTCGACTTCCCGACGGCGACCGACCCGGCGACGCCGACCACGAACGGAGTCGTGGAGTCGTCTTCCTGCAGGAACGAACTCGTCGCGGCGCCCAGACGTTTCGTGGCCGTGGCGTAGAGGCTGAGCAGGCGACTCAGGGGCAGATAGACCTCGCGCACCTCGGCGAGGTCGAGCCGATCGCCGATGCCGCGGAGTTCGACGACCTCGGTCTCGGTGAGGGGCTGGTCGAGGCCCGCCGCCAATCGCGCCCATTCGTCGCGTCCGATCTCGCGATACGGAGACAGCGGCAGCGTGGGGTCGGCGGTGGTCACGGATACATCGTAACGGCGCACGAGTAGTCTCTATCCGTGCGCCTGGGAGTACTCGACATCGGTTCCAACACCGTCCACATGCTCGCCGCGGATGTTCACCCCGGCGGCAGGCCGCTCGCGACCACCAGCGACCGCACCGTCCTGCGGCTGATGCGATACCTCGCAGAGGATGGATCGATCTCCGAAGAGGGAGTGCGCGCGCTCGAAGCAGCGGTCGCCCAGGCACGGCAGGTCGCAGAGGACGAAGAGGTCGACGCGCTGCTCGCCACAGCGACGAGCGCCGTGCGTGATGCGCGGAACGGCGCCGAGGTGATCGCCCGCATCGAAGCGGCCCTCGGCCAGCCGCTGCAGGTGCTCGATGGCGAGACCGAAGCCGAGCTCACCTTCCTCGCGGTCCGGCGCTGGTTCGGGTGGTCGGCGGGACAGCTGCTGCTTCTCGACATCGGCGGTGGGTCGCTCGAGATCGCGGCGGGCGGTGATGAGCTCCCCGACGCCGCTGCCTCCGTGCCCCTCGGCGCGGGTCGCATGACGGTGCAGTTCCTGCCGCAGGATCCGCCGGGCGAAGACGACGTCGAGCGGCTGCGCACCCATGCCGCAGACACTCTCGCCGAGGTGCTCCCCCGCTTCGCCGCACTTCCGGCCCCCGACCACGCGGTCGGCTCGTCGAAGGCGATCCGCTCCCTCGCGAAGCTCGCCGGCTACCCGGTGCCCGGGTGGTCCGGCATCCAGCGCATGGTGCTCCCCCGCGCGTCGCTCGGTTCGTGGATTCCCCGCCTGGCTCGCATCCCCGCATCAGCACGACAGGAGCTGCCGGGGATCACCGCCGACCGCACATTCCAGATCGTCGCTGCGGCAGTGTCGCTGCACGCGGCCATGACAGCGCTCGACATCGATGAGCTCGAGGTGTCGCCGTGGGCGCTGCGCGAAGGGGTGCTGCTGCGCTATATCGAGCAGTTGAACTGGAGCGCGCCGCGCGGCTGATCGAGATCAGGGCCTCGCGGCGCGCTCGACGGTTCAGAGCGCGAGTCGTTCGCGCACGACGGCGACGAGCCGTTCGGCGTAGGACTGCGCGGATTCGGCGTCGGCCGCCTCGACCATGACCCGCACGAGCGGCTCCGTGCCGGACTTGCGCAGCAGCACGCGTCCGGTGTCGCCGAGCTCAGCCACGATCTCGGCGACGGACGCCTGCACGACGGGGTCGCCGTCGAGAGCGTCCTTGTCGACGTCGCGGACGTTGATCAGCACCTGCGGGTACACGGTCATGACGCTCGCGAGTTCAGCGATCGACTTGTTCTGTCGAGCCATCTCGGCCACGAGATGAAGTCCCGTGAGCAGGCCGTCACCCGTGGTCGCGAACTCGCTCATGATGACGTGACCCGACTGTTCCCCGCCCAGTGCGTATCCGCCCGCGTTCATGTCCTCGAGGACATAGCGGTCGCCCACCGCAGTCTGTCGCACCGTGATGCCCTGCTCACGCATGGCGATATGCAGACCGAGGTTGCTCATCACGGTGGCGACGAGGGTGTCGTCGGTGAGGTGACCTCGCTCTTTCATGGCGACCGCGATGATCGCCATGATCTGATCGCCGTCGATGACATTGCCCTCAGCGTCGACAGCCAGGCATCGGTCGGCATCGCCGTCATGCGCGATGCCGATATCGGCACCGAGTCGGACGACCGCCTCGGCCAACTGGCCGAGATGCGTCGAACCGACGCCGTCGTTGATGTTCCAGCCGTCGGGATCCGCACCGATCACGGTGACTTCGGCCCCCGCATCGCGGAAGGTCTCGGGCGACACACCGGATGCCGCGCCGTGGGCGCAGTCGAGCACGACCTTGATTCCGTTGAGCCGGTTGGGCAGCGAGCCGAGCAGGTGGACCACGTAGCGGTCTTCGGCGTCTGAGAATCGGATGATCCTGCCCACGCCCGCACCGGTAGGACGCAGTTTCTCGCCCGCCATGGCTTCTTCTATGCGCTGCTCGACGACATCGGGCAGCTTCACGCCGCCGCGGGCGAAGATCTTGATGCCGTTGTCGGGCGCCGCATTGTGCGAGGCCGAGATCATGACACCGAAGTCCGCATCGCGGTCGGCGACGAGGAACGCGAGAGCCGGCGTCGGGATCACTCCGGCCTCGAGCACATCGACGCCGGAGGACGCGAGTCCTGCCGAGACGGCAGCCGTCAGGAAGTGACCGGAGACGCGGGGGTCACGAGCGACGACTGCGGTGAGTCGCTTGCCTTCGGCTTTACGAGCCTCCGCAGTACGGCCCTGGCCCAGGACGACAGCAGTCGCCTGGGCCAGGG
>JAZBLP010000075.1:0-19875 GCA_037033305.1 Actinomycetota bacterium
GCTTGTCCTTCATGCCGTTGAGGCCGGACTTCAGCTTGTCGACGATCTCGGTCTGAGCGGCGATCTGGGGCTCTGCTCCGGTCGCCTCCCGCTCCGCACTGATCTGGCGCTGGAGAGCGATCTTCGCGAGGTTGTCGAACTTGTCGGCGTCTACGGCATCGCCCTTGGTGCGCATCTCGTCAGCCTTGCGGCTCGCTGCGAGCGCCTTGTTGCCCCACTCGGTGGCCGCCTGGACGTCTTCTTCGTGGTCGCGCTCCAGCAGACGCAGGTTGCCGATGGTCTCGGCGATGGCCGACTCGGCGTCGGCGATGCTGTTCGTGTAGTCGCGAACGAGCTGGTCGATCATCTTCTGCGGGTCTTCCGCAGAGTCCAGGAGCGAATTGATGTTCGCGCGGACGAGGGTCGAGATACGTCCGAAGATGGACTGCTTGGTCATGCGTGGTTCCTTTCAGAGGGTCGGACTCGATGTCTGTGGTCGATAGGTGTGCGGATCAGAAGCGTCGCCCTCCCGAACGGCCGCTGCGGCCGCTGGAGCGGCTGCCGCCGCCTCCGCCGAAGCCGGAACTGCGGAACCCGCCGCCACCGCTGGAACGCCAGCTGCTGCTGCGCGAGGAGCCGCCGCCACCACCGCCGGAGAGCAGACCGCCGATGATGCCGCCGAGGATGTCGCCGCCGAGACCTGAGCCGCCGGAGCCGGTTCCGCCGCCGAAGATGCTTCCGCCGGATCCGACCCATCCACTGTCATAGCGGCTCGGACTCATGGCTGCGACATCGGCCTGGGCGGATGAGGTGGCCTGTCGGGCGAGGTCGAGTGCGCGTCCGGCTTCTGCGAGCGCGGCCTCGGGATCCGACGACCGCAGACTCACGGCCTGCGTGAGGGTGGCATCTGCTTGCGACAGGCGGGTGCGAGCCGTCGAGCCCACTGTTCCTCGTCGCGTCTCGATGTACTCGCGCGCTGCGCGGATCTCCGATCCCGCCTGCGTCAGCGTCTGCTCGAGAAGCTGCTGGACCCGTCGCGCCCGTTCCACGGCCTGGGAGCCCTCCGCGATCGCGGCGTCGATCTGCGTGTTCGCCGCGCTGAGCGCGTCGAGCACGCGCTGCGGGCTGCGTGCTGTTCCCGAGAGGTCGGCCTGTGCACGCTGCATCTGCTGCGCCGTCGCGGCCGAGACCGCGGCGAGCGTGCCTCCGGCATCAGGCAGCTGCTGTGCCGCGGCGATGTCGGCCTGCAACTCGGCGACCAGGGCCTGGGCTTGGGCCTCGATGCGGGAGAGTTCCGTGCCCAGCGCAGTGATGGCCTCGACCAGTTGCGCCGCCTGCGCCACGGATTGCTCCGCGGTGCGGATGGCGAATGCCGCCTCGCCCGAGCGACCGGCCGCGATCGCCTGCTGCGCGGCCTCGATCGAGCGATCGGCGAGGGCTGCCCGCTCCTGAGCCTGCGCCGGGTTGTCGGCGACCGTGCTCAGTGCCGATGCATCGTAGGTCGCGGACAGCGCGGCCAGAGCGGGAGCCGCGGTGGCCAGAATCGGGCCGAGCGCGGCTCGCTCGTCGCGGACCCTGTCGAGTTCCTGAGGCGCGTTCTGCTCGAGCTTGCGGAGCGCATCGAACGCCTCGGTGTTCTCGTCGAGGACGTCGTCGATCTCGTCGCACAGGCGGATGATGCGGATGTGCCAGGCGCGGCGATCATGGACGGTGTCCTCGATCTCGTCGTCGAGCTTCTGTTTGAGATCGAACGCCTCGGACATCTTCGCCTTCGCAGTCTCGACGGCACCGCTGAACTCGGCCGTCGCAGCGTCGCCGAACTGGGCGACGGCGAAGCCGAGCTCCTCGCGGCTGGAGGTGATCGCGTCGTCCGCCTGCACGAGTGCGGCTCCCGCCTGCGTCTCCACCTGCTGGTCGGTCAGCGTCGAGAACGGATCGTTCGGATCGGGCGTCTCGGGCATGGCGCCGCGCCGGCGGATCTCGGCGCTGCGTCGCGCCCGGCGGATGAGGGAGACGATCAGCCAGACGATCAGCCCCACTGCGATGACGGCGGCGACGATCAGAGTCGCCCGCAGAGCGCCGGCACCGCCGTCGCCCTCGATCTCGTCCGCAGCCAGGACGATCATGCCCTCCCAGTCCTCCTGTGCGGCCAGACCCTGGATCTTGTCTTCCACGTCGTCGAGCTTGCCGTCGCTGAGTGGACCGTCGGGTGCGGCCGAGATGTAGTAGCTACGTCCGTCCACCGCGATGGCGAGCAGGTACTGCTCGGATCCGAGGTTGTTGTTCTCGGCGACCGTGTCGGCCCAGGCGACGTTGTCGGTCGGCGAGGTGAAGTCGTCGACGAGGACGACGAAGAGATCCGACGAGGAGTTGTCGCTGAGCGTCTGGAGTCGAGCCTCGACGGCGTCCTCCTGGCTCGGGCTGAGGACGTCCGCGTCGTCGGTCACATATCCCGAGTCGAGTGTGACGGGATCGGTCGCGGAGGCAGCGGATGCGGAGAACACGGCTGCCGAAGCCGCCGCCGTCAGTGCGGCCAGCGCCAGCCACCGTGTCTTCATCGTGTTCCCTCCGACCGGCAGCCGAGCCCCATGGCACGAGTCTATGCACAGAGGCCGACACGCGACACCTTCCGAGAGGGGATAGACGTTCGCCCTCAGCGGAGACACATACGCTGGATGGCATGGACGACAGGTACGGATCGGATGTGCTCGCTGCCGGCTGGAGGGAACGCGCAGCCAAGCCGGTACCGCAGGTTCCCGCCGAGCTCGATCTCGTCGTCGAGGTGGCGCTCGACGGATTCTGCGGAGCGGTCACGCGGGTGCAGGGCGGCAACGTCGAACTCGAGGACTGGAAGGGGCGCAAGCGCCTCTTCCCGCTCGGAGGCGGGTTCCTGATCGATGGGGCGCCCGTGCGACTCGGAGCCCCCGCCGCCAAGGAGCAGGGCCTTCGCCGCACGGCGTCCGGATCGTTCGTCGCAGCAGATCAACGAGCAAGGGTAGCGCTGCCCAGTCGGATCCTGGTCGAGGGCAAGCACGACGCCGAGCTGGTCGAGAAGGTGTGGGGAGCGGACCTGCGGGTCGAGGGCGTGGTCGTCGAGTTCCTGCAGGGAGTAGACCTGCTCGACGAGCTCCTCGCCGCAGAGCCTCCCAGCGCATCACGTCGCTACGGGGTGCTCGTGGATCACCTCGTGCCCGGTTCGAAGGAGTCGCGCATCGCGGATGCCGTCGCCCGAGGGCCGCACGGGCGTCACGTGAAGATCGTCGGCCACCCGTTCGTGGATGTCTGGCAGTGCGTCACCCCTCGGGCTCTCGGCATCCCGAGATGGCCGGAGATCCCTCGGGGGACGGATTGGAAGACCGGCGTCTGCCGCGCATTCGGGTGGCCGCACGAGACGCAGGCCGACACGGGGCGCGCCTGGCAGCACATCCTGTCGAAGGTGCACACCTACCGGGATCTCGAGCCGGCGCTCCTCGGTCGGGTGGAGGAGCTGATCGACTTCGTGACGGCACCCGCCTCCTGATCCGCGGTCCGTGGCGTTCATCGCCGCCGACTACCCTGGAAGAATGCCCGAACCCCGCACCTTCCGCGACGAACCGGTCTCCTTCGTACGCCGCAGCGGCCGGATGTCCGACGCGCAGGAGCGCGCGTTCGAAGAGCTCGGACCGCACTACCTCCTCGACGTGCCCCGCGACGTCGCCTGGACCTCGGTGCACCCGGAGGCGCGTCTCGATCCTGCTTTTGAGTACGGGCGGGATGCGGACCTGTACGTCGAGATCGGCTCCGGACAGGGGCACGCCATCGTCGCTGCCGCATCGTCCCGCCCCGACGACGACTTCCTCGCGGTCGAGGTCTTCCGTGCCGGCCTCGCCAGGACGATGCTCGACGCAGATCGCGAAGGCGCTCGCAATGTCCGCGTGGTCGAGGCGAATGCGCCGGAGGTCCTCTCGTCGTACCTGCCTGAGGCCGCGGCTGCGGAAGTCTGGATCTTCTTCCCCGATCCGTGGCACAAGAAGAAGCACACCAAGCGTCGTCTCGTCCGCCAGGGTTTCGCCGACACCGCCGCTCGTGCGCTTCGCGACGGAGGCCTGCTCCGGCTCGCGACCGACTGGGAGGACTACGCCCTGCAGATGCGCGAGGTGCTCGATGCGGAGCCGCTGTTGGAGCGCGCCTTCGACGGTGACTGGGCGGAGCGGTTCGACGGACGTGTCATGACGGCATTCGAGCGCAAGGGGATCGCCAAGGGGCGCGACATCCGCGACCTCGTGTATCGGCGGAAGTCGCGCGCGTGATCGCCGCGCAGCGCACCTCGCCGTCCTGGCCGGCGGTCGTCGCGGCGCTGCTCGTGTGCGCTGCGGCGCCGGCCTTCTTCGTGGTGCAGGTCCCGTGGCTCGGCTGGGCGCTGCTCGCATCAGGCGTGGGAGGCGCGTGGCTCGTCGAGCGGCGTCGGCCCGTCGAGCGAGACGCCGTCGAGACGAGCCGTCCGCCCTCGCTCACCAGGGATCTCTCCCTGATAGCCCTCGGCATGCTCATCGTCAGCGTGATCCCGCTCGCCGCAGAACTCGACAACCTCGCGATGCTGCGGTTCACGCTCGCGCTGGGCGGCGCGGTCGCTGTTCCGTATGTCGTCTCGCGCTTCGTGTTCCGCGACCGGGCGATCGGGTTCCCCTGGCGTGCGCACAGGCGGTGGGGTCGCCTGCAATGGGGCTGGCTCGTCGCCGTCCTGGTGCTCGGCTGGCTGATCCTGCCGTTCTACTTCATCACCAGTGGCGTCTACCAGAACTGGCCGGTGGTGGACTCGCCCGACCTCATCGCACGGCTGTTCGTCGGCGTCGGAGCCGTCGGCATCTGGGACGAGCTGTTCTTCATCTGCACCGTGTTCGCCCTGCTGCGCCGGCATTTCCCCGACGCCCTCGCCAACGTGCTGCAGATGATCGTGTTCGTCTCGTTCCTGTGGGAGCTCGGCTACCGCGAGTGGGGGCCGCTGCTGACCATCCCGTTCGCCCTCCTGCAGGGCTTCATCTTCATGCGCACCCACTCGCTGGCCTATGTCGTCACGGTGCATCTGCTGTTCGACGCGGTGGTGTTCGGGGTGCTCGTGCATGCCCACAACCCCGGGCTTCTGCCGATCTTCCTGATCTAGCGCGAGCGGACATCGATACGATCGAGTCATGCTCATCGTCGGACTCGTCCTCGCCGCGGCCGCCGCCGCCTTCCACGTCTTCATCTTCGCGCTCGAGTCGCTGAAGTGGACCGAACCCGAGACGAGGAAGATCTTCGGCGTCGCGAGCGAGGCGGACGCCCTCACGACGAAGGCGCTCGCCTTCAACCAGGGGTTCTACAACCTGTTCCTCGCGCTCACCGCGCTGCTCGGCATCGGCTTCGTGATCATCGGCTTCACCACGGTGGGACTGACTCTCGTCTTCGCGGGCACAGGGATGATGCTCGCTGCCGCACTGGTGCTGGTCCTCTCCGATCCCACGAAGGCGCGCGCCGCGGCGATGCAGGGCACTCTGCCGCTTCTGGCCGTGATCGCGACCGCCATCGCCGTCTCCCTCGGCTGATCTCCGCTATGCGCTGATCGTGTCCGAGGGGTGACATCTCGCGCGGCACGGGCCACACTCGGTGCATGACCGCCTGGGTGCTGCACGTCGACATGGATCAGTTCATCGCTGCGGTCGAGGTGCTGCGTCGACCGGAGCTCGCAGGACTCCCGGTGATCGTCGGCGGACGGGGCGACCCGACCGAGCGCGCCGTCGTCTCGACGGCGTCGTACGAGGCGCGGAAGTTCGGCATCGGATCCGGGATGCCGTTGAAGATCGCGGCGCGCAAGGCGCCCGAGAACGCCGTGTTCCTCCCCGTGGACCACGAGGCATACGAGTCGGCGTCGACCGAGGTGATGTCGACATTGCGCGCGCTGCCCGGGGTCGAGCTCGAGGTCGTCGGCTGGGACGAGTGCTTTCTCGGCATCACCACGGACGACCCCGAGAAGACGGCGCGCAGCGCGCAGAACGCGGTGTTCGAGTCGACCGCGCTGCACTGCTCGGTCGGTATCGGCGACAACAAGGTGCGAGCCAAGATCGCCACGGAGTTCGGCAAACCGCGGGGTGTCTTCCGGCTCACTGCGCAGAACTGGTTCGACGTGATGGGCGACCGGCCGACCCGGGACCTGTGGGGAGTCGGGCCCAAGGTTCAGAAGCGGCTCGCCGCTCACGGCATCGCGACGGTCCAGGAGCTCGCTCACGCGGACGAGGCCGAGCTCGTGGCGGAGTTCGGACCGAGAATGGGCGTCTGGTATCACGGTCTGGGGTCGGGTCTCGGGCCGACCGTCGTCGACAGCACCCCCTGGGTGGCGCGCAGCCACAGTCGCGAGACGACCTATCAGCAGAACCTCACGACGACCGCAGAGGTCCGGGCAGCATTGACCGAACTGGCGGGTCAGGCGTTCGACGACTGCGTGGCGGAGGGCCGCCCGGTCGTCCGCGTGCATCTGAAAGTGCGATATGCGCCGTTCGAGACCAAGACCTTCGGCCGTAAGCTGCCCGAGCCGACCACCCGGAGGTCGACGGTGATCGAGACGGCGCTGGCGCTCGGTGCCACGCTCGACCACGACCGGGAGGTCAGGCTGCTCGGCGTCCGCGCGGAGATGACGATGCCCGACGGCGGTGACTCGGCTGAGCGGACGCCGGTGCGCGGAAGGATCTGAGTCGCCGCGCCGCGATCATTCGCGGATGACCGCTGCGATCGCGCTCACCTCGATCAGCGCCCCTGGGACGCCGAGACCCGACACGAGGGCCGCCGTCACGAGCGGAGGCGCGCCGTCGCGGGCGAGCAGCGCTGCGACGGCACCGTAGGCGGCACGGAGGTCGGCATCCTGGTGGATGTAGATCGTCCAACTGATGACGTCGTCGAGGCTCGCGCCCGCCGACTCGAGCGCGATGCGGGCGTTCTGCACCGCTCGGAGCGACTGCTCAGCGGCATCCGTCGAGACGAGCGCGCCGGTCTCGTCGACGCCGTTCTGGCCGCCCACGTGGATCGTCGTCGCCCCGGGAGGGACGACGGCGACATGACTGAAGGCGGGACTCACGACGAGTCCCGCCGGCTGTGCGAGTGTGATCTCCATCTGTCGAGTGTGCACCCGGGGGCGGACATCGCCGCGGCCGGGTGCACCCCGGCGTCAGAACTGCAGAAGCACCTTGCCCACGCGCCCAGCGGTGTTGCTCGCGCGGACGGCCTCGGCGGCGTCCGCCGCATCGAAGACCCCGGCGGCGGGCAGGGTCAGCGTGCCGTCGCTGACACGCTGGATCAGTTCGCCGAACAGGGCACCGCGCGTGCCGGCATCCATGGTCTGGATCACCTTGCTGCCCCAGAAGCCCTTGACGGTCGCCTGCTTGAAGATGACATCGCCCGAGGCGATCTCCATCGTGGGGGAATTCATCGCGCCGAACGCGACGAGAGTGCCGCCCTCGCCGAGGAGCGACAGCACGTCCCCGGCCGACGAGCCGCCCACGGAGTCGATTCCGAACGCGATGTGCGCGCCGCCGGTGATCTCGGCGACCTTGTCGCGCCAGCCGTCCGCATCCGTGGAGACGACGTTCTCGATGCCCTGCTCGCGCAGTTCATCGACTCCGGCCGAGCGCCGCACGAGCCCGATGACGTTGACGCCACGAGCAGCGCCGAGCTGTGCCAGCATGCGACCGACCGCGCCGTTCGCGGCGTTCTGCACGATCCAGTCGCCCTTCTCGGCGCCCAGGAACTGCAGCAGGCTGATGGTGCTGAACGGCATCGAGACCAGCTGCGCGGCGCTCTCGTCGCTGAGCGATTCCGGCACGGGGATGAGGCCGGCGGCGTTCGCGACGACGTACTCCGCCCACGCTCCGAAGGTTCCGCCCGTCGCGACGCGCTGACCGACGGAGAGGTTCTCGACGCCCTCGCCGACGGCATCCACGATTCCCAGAGCCTCGGTGCCCGATGCTGCCGGAAGCTCCGGCTTGAAGCCGTAGGTGCCGCGGATCGTCCACAGATCGTGGTTGTGAATGGGGGAGAGGATGATCCGCAGTCGGACCTGGCCGGGGCCGGGCTCCGGGGTGGGACGCTCGGTGACGGTGAGGACCTCTTCGGGTTCGCCGAAGGTGTCGTGAGTGAGGGCGCGCATGATGTTCTCCTTGTGGGATCGGTCGTGGTCGGTTCGGGATCGGATCAGTCGTCGGTGACGGTGATCGTGACGTCGATGTTGCCGCGGGTCGCGTTGGAATACGGGCAGACCTGGTGGGCTGCGTCCGCGAGCGACTGCGCCTGCTCGTGAGGGAGGTCGGGGAGGACGACCTCGAGCTGCACGGCCAGGCCGAAGCCGCCGTCGCCGTTCGACCCGATCTGCACTCGGGCGCCGACCGACGAATCGGTGATCTTCACCTTCTGCGCACGTGCGACGGTCTGCAGTGCGGAGTGGAAGCAGGCGGCGTAGCCGGCCGCGAACAGCTGCTCGGGGTTGGCGCCGTCGCCGCTGCCGCCCATCTCCTTCGGGATGGCGAGGCCGAGATCGAGTCGGCCTTCGCCCGTGGTGACGCGGCCGTTTCGTCCGGCTCCGGTGGCGAGTGCTTCTGCGGTGTAGAGAGCGTCCATCGTGTGGACTCCTTCCGGGTTGGGGTCAGTCGGCGAGCTGCAGGCGTGCGGTGAGCTGCTGCAGCTCGGTGATCAGGCGGTGACGCTGGTCGTCGTCCTGCATGCCGGCGAGGGCGGCGATCTTCGTGTGGACCGGAGCGACCTCGGTGCGAAGGGCTGCGCCAGCCGCGGTCAAGCCCACCGTGACGACACGCTCATCGGCTGAGCTGCGGGCTCGTGCGACGTAGCCCGCCTGCTCGAGGCGCCGGACCAGGGGGGAGAGGGTGCCCGAGTCGAGCTGCATGGCGTCGCCCAGCGAGCCGATGGTCTGCTCGCCCTCCATCCAGAGGATGACGAGCACGAGGTACTGCGGGTAGGTCAGGCCCCACGGCGCCAGGAGTGCGCGGTACGCCTGCGTCGTCGCGCGGGCGGCGGAGTACAGCGAGAAGCACACCATCTCATCGGTCACGGCCATGCCTTGAGTATTGCACGCAATTAGATTGTGCACAATTTGATTGACGGGAAAGCGCACCCGGGATGCGAAGTTCCCGGATGCGCGCGCCGTCAGTCCCGCGCCATCGCCGCCGCGAGGTGCGCCTCGAGATCGAGGTAGGCGTCATCGGCGATGTCGAACACCACCTGAGCGATCTCGCCACCGGTGAAATCGAATCCGTAGCCGTACAGAGACGACACGGGATCAGCGCTGTCGCGCCCGATCGTCAGGCCCTCGCCGCAGAGGGAGAAATGACCCAGCACGGTGCGGATCCTCTTCTCACCGACCTGCTCCTCGTCGATGTAGAGCTTCAGCGGACCGACGCCTTCGCGATACTCGCCCATGCCCTCCTTGATGAATTCCACGCCGACGATGTGTCGTCCCGAGGTCGGCGCCGGCGCGGAGACGCGATCCTCCGGCGGGATGCCGAGGAAGTTGTACAGATAGTGCACCTGCCCGTCCTTCACGACGAGCGCGTGCCCTCCGAATCGAGAGCCGTGCGCGAAGATGACGCCCTCGGTCTCAGGAGTGAACTCGACCTCCGCCGCGATCTTGTACGAGACGCCGTGCACGTTCGCCGCCGAGCGCTCGGGCACCTCGCTCGTGTCGGGGTAGTAGATGAAGCGACCGGAGGGGGGCGCCGGCTGGTGGAACTCCATCGCGACGAAGGTCTCGAAGTCCTTCGGGTTGCCGAGGACCTGGAGGTCGTTGAGCGGCAGCACCAGGTTCGCCTTCGCCTCCTGCATCCAGAGCTCCTTGAGCTCGTCGAGCTTCTCAGGGTGCTCCGCGGCGAGGTCGTGAGACTCGGCGCGGTCGACATCCGAGTGGTAGAGCTCCCACTGGTCCTCGTCGAAGCGCCCTTTTCCGCTGACCGGCCCGTGGACCGTGACGGCCTTCCACCCGTCGTGCCAGATGCCGCGCTGCCCGAACATCTCGTAGTACTGGGTCCGTTTCGTCGTCGGGGCGTCGGGGGCGGCGTCGAACGAGTAGGCCATCGACACGCCGGACAGGGGCGTCTGGTCCACGCCGTTGTAGACGTCGGGGAACTCCACGCCGCACGCCTCGAGGATCGTGGGGACGATGTCGGTCGAGTGGTGATACTGGTGGCGCACCTCGCCTCGGGCCCTCATTCCCGCGGGCCAGTGGATCACCAGCGGATCGCACACACCGCCCTGGTAGGTGTATCGCTTGAACATCTTGTAGGGCGTCGAGAACGCGGTCGCCCACCCGGTCGGGTAGTGGTTGTAGGTGTCGGGAGAGCCGAGCTTGTCGACCATCTTGAGGTTCTCGGCCTCGTCGTCGGGGTAGCCGCCGAAGATCTTCCCCTCGTTCACCGAGCCGTTCGGGCTGCCCTCGCCGGACGCGCCGTTGTCGGCGCAGTAGATGATCAGGGTGTTGTCGAGCTGACCCGATTCCTCGAGGTAGTCGACGATCCGCCCCACCTGCGCATCGGTGTACTCGCTGAAGCCCGCGTAGACCTCGGCCATGCGCGAGAACATCGCCTTCTCCTCATCGTTCAGGTCGCCCCACGGTCGAACTTCGTCGGTGGCGGAGAACGTGCCCTCGGGCATCGGATTGAGGTCGTTGAGCGCGGTGTCTGCGGGCAGGATGCCACGCTCGATCATGCGGGCCAGCACCCATTCCCGATACGCCTCGTACCCGTCATCGAACTGCCCCTTGTACTTGTCGATGTACTCCTGCGGAGCGTGGTGGGGTGCGTGGTTCGCCCCGGGGCAGAACCACAGATACCAGGGCTTCTCGGGCTCGGTCTGCTTGACGTCGCGGATCATCCGCAGCGCCTGATCGGCGAGGTCCTTCGACAGGTGATAGCCCTGTTCGGGCAGGTACGGCTGGTCGATGTAGTGATTGTCCTCGGCGAGGGAGGGATACCAGTTGTTGGTCTCACCGCCGATGAACCCGTAGAACCGGTCGTAGCCCTGAGCCAACGGCCAGTGCTTCTTCGATGCCCCCGCCGTCCACTCGTCGATGGGGACGTTGTGGTTCTTACCGACCCAGAAAGTCGCCCATCCTGCGTCGCGGAGGACGTGCGCCATCGTCGCGTTCGACTCGGGGATGTGCGAGTTGTATCCCGGGAACCCGGTCGACGACTCCGAGATCGTGGCGAACCCGTTCTGGTGGTGGTTCCGGCCCGTGAGGAAGGTCGAGCGTGTGGGGGAGCAGAGTGCGGTCGTGTGCCACTGCGAATAGGTCAGACCGTTCTGCGCGAGCCTGTCCATGGTCGGCATGTTGATCCTGCCGCCGTAGGGAGACCATGCGGCCATCCCGGTGTCGTCGTAGAGCACCACGAGCACGTTCGGCGCCCCCTGCGGTGGGGTCGAGGGGAGGAAGGCGTCCCAGTCCGCCTGCGAATCGCGGACGTCGAGCTCGATCTTCCCCTGGAACTCACGGACCATGTCTGCCTCCTCCATCTCTCGGGGCACGGACCCCGACTGTCGCGGCCGCCCGATCGGCGTGCTGGTCTCAGAGTGCACCGGCGGCGAGGCGGATGGCGCGGCTCTCACCCCCTCCGGGTGATGTTCGGAGCATGGAGGGGGGACGCTCCTACGCGCGTATGGGAAGGCGAGGAAGCGGCCCTTGTCCGATATACCGGCCATGGCTAGGTTGAGGGCATGGCCTCCCCCACGCGCCTGTCTCGTCCTGTGCCCGCTGTGCGATTCCGCCCGCCGGATCGACAGCCGGGAGGTGTGCGACGAGGGCGCGTGAACGACGCGCTCAGTGAAGCGGCGAGGGGGCGGCAGCTCAGCATCGTCAGCGCCCCGAGCGGCTACGGCAAGACGACCGCGGTCGCCGAGTGGGCATCGGGCGCCGATGTGCTTGCCTGGCTCGCGCTCAACGCTGCGGACGCCGATGCCGGTGTTCTCGCACAGGGCGTGGTCGATTCGCTGATCGTCGGCGGGGAGCGGATCAGCCGCTCTTTCCCGCTCACGCGCGGCATCGTCGATCCGGTTCGCGCATACGCCGAGATCTGCGATGCGCTCGACGGCGTCGACGGGGTCGTGCATCTCGTCGTCGACGACGCGCAGCGCGCGGGCGAGCACTGGCGTGACGGGCTCCTCGGAATGCTGGCCGAACAGCCGCCGGAAAATCTTCACCTGGTGCTGGTGGGGACGACCCTGCTCGATATCACGCTCTCCCGTGAGCATGTGATGGACCCCGGGGCGTTCGTCGGGCCCGAGATACTCCGCTTCACGCGGAGTGAGATCGAGCGGATCGACGGCGTGGGTGCACGGGGTCTCGATGCCGAGACCATCCTCCGGGAAACGCAAGGATGGCCGATCGCCGTCAAGCTCGTGGCCATCGGAGGGGCGCGTCCGTCATCCGATGCCGTGACGGCCGCGGCCTTCCTCGGCGACTATGTCCGCGATCACGTGCTGAGTGCTCTTCCGCAGGACACCGTCGAGTTCGTCCTCGACGCGACCATCTGCCACGAACTCACCCCCGAGCTCGCTGTCGCCGTGACCGGACGCTCCGACGCCGGCTCGCTGCTCGACGAGTGCGTCAGACTCGGCCTCTTCCTCGATCGGTTCGAGGGGCCGCAGGGGGTCGTCTACCGCTGGCATGGCTCGTTCGCTCGGCAGTGCATCGAGATCGCGCGGAAGGATCCGGAGCGCAGCGCCGAGCGGCATCGACGTGTCGCTGAGTTCCTGCAGTCGAGCGATCCTCTCGCCTCGGTCGCGCATTCGCTGCGGGCGCAGGACCCGGAACAGGCCAAACTCACGTTCATGCGCCAGTGGATGCGGCTGGTCATGGGCGCGAGCGCGGCGGAAGTCGAGCGCGTTGCGACGGTTCTGCTGGGCTACCACCCGGACGACGCGGAGATCCTCGCGGTCCGAGCGTGCGCGACCGATGTGCTCGGCGAGCACCATCTCGCGCGCGAGCTGATCGATCGAGCCGAGGCCGCTCACGCGCGAGCAGGCGGCGGCTGCTCCACGACGCTCGCCATCGCGCAGCTCTTCGTCGCCGACGACCGCGAGCACGCGATCTCCGCGGGATCCACGCTGCGCTCGCTGCTCGTCAGTTCGGACGAGCTCATGAGCGATCGTGCCGCCGTCAACTACCTGATCGGCTGGTCGGAGATCCGGCATCCCACGAATCCGACACTCCCCGCCGAGTACTTCGCCGCAGCGGCCAGAGAGGTCGAGGCCTCAGGCGATGTCGGGCTCTGGAAGCGAGCGCTCGGGCATCTCGCCTTCGGTCAGACGTGGGAGGGCCGCTTCGTGGATGCCGCCTCGACACTCGCGGAGATCGATGCTCCCGGCCCGGCGCTGTCCGCCGCCGTCGGCTATGCCGGCGGAAGCACCTCCGCAGCGGCCGGTCTGGTCGCCTACTGGGCGGGCGAGACCGACGGCGCCATGCGCCATTTCGAGACGGTTCTGCAGACCAGCAGTCACGACCCGTCGTTCACGGCCATCGCACGGATGATGCTGGCGTACGCCGCCGCGGACGGAGGCGAGACCGCCGCGTGCAGACGGGCCGCGATCGGCATCCAGGACATCCCGCTCGAGATGCTCCACGGAGTCTCCTGGCCCGTGTTCCGCGAGTCGGCCATCGCGCTGCTCGAAGAGGCCGTCGGAAACAGCGACCGTGCCCTGCGCATCGCGCGCCGACACCTCGCGATTCCCGACCTTCCTCTCATCGGCGTCGCGCTCGCCGGGGTGCTCCGACGCGCGGGCGACTACGCCGCCGCGCTCGAGATGCTCCGCTCCCTGCGGATATTCGCCGAGGTGTCGTACGTGAAATCGTCGACCCTGATCACCGCCGCAGTCATGCGCCGGGTGGTCGGTGATGTCGACAGGGCCCATGACCTGTGTGAAGCGGCGGTGGCGGTGGCGTCGGGGGAGAATGTGCGTCTGCCGTTCGGGCACAGGGAGACGGTCGTGCGGCGGCTCCTGAGCGAGCACGTCCATCACGGCACCGAGTTCGAGGACTTCATCGGTCGTTGCCTGGCCTCAGACACCGCAAGCCCCGCCTCGGGATCGCTGTCGGAGCGCGAGAGAGATGTCTTCCGGCAGCTGCAGACCTCTCGGACTCTCCCCGAGATCGCGCAGGAGCTGGGGTTGTCGATCAATACGGTCAAGACGCACCAGCGCTCGATCTATCGCAAGCTGGATGTGTCGTCACGTCGCGAGGCGATACGGACCACCCTCTGAGCCGGGTCTCGCCAGAGCGCAGATCACGTGCGACGGCGCGCACGATCCCAGACAGCGTTGGCGTCGGGCGCTGTCACGGAGAAGCTGTCGATCAGCGGGTGACCGAGGCGTGCGAGGTCCGCGGAGAGCCGGACGAACCACATCGGCTCCACGAGGATGACGGCCGCCCAGGCATCCAGCGGCAACTCCATGGCGATGCGCCGCGCATCGTCGGTTCCGACGAGACCAGGAACCTGCAGAGAGAGTCCGGCGAGCGCGAACTGCGCTTCGTCGACTTCGGTCAGGTCGAAGCCTCTCGCGCTTCGCCGGTGCACGAGGAAGAAGTCCAGGAGCTGAAAGGTGCTCGCCTCGACCTGCCGGAGCAGCGATTCGAGCAGCGCAGGACTGGGTCGGTCGGTGCCGATCCTCACGACGAGGATCTGCACATCCCCGAGCTCGCGAGGCATTCGTCCGACCGCCCCAGTCCGCGGCGTCAGGCCAGGGCCCTGGCCTTGATGGCCGCGAACTCCGCATCGGTGATCGTTCCGGAAGCCAGGAGCTTGGCTGCCTTGTCGATCTCGTCGCTCGGGCTGCTGCGCGCCACGTTGCGGATGTAGGTGTCCGCCGCCTGCTGCTGAGCCTGAATCGTCGACGCGGCTCTCTCCGCCATTCCCTGCCCGCGCGCGATGAGATACACGAGTGCGGTCAGGAACGGCACGAAGATCAGGAAGATGATCCACAGCGCTTTGAGCCACCCGTTCAGCGCGTGGTCGCGGAAGAGGTCGGCGATGATGTTGAAGAGCACCATCAGGTAGGAGATGAATACGAAAGCCCACACGAACCACCAGATGATGGACCAGAAGCTATCCCATATGGACACAGCAGACTCCTCTCGTTGCGTTTCTGTCACTGGTGATGGTCGCACCGTGGATGCTCGACGTCGGCCGGCCCTCACCCGGATGGGGCGAGCGCGCAGACGCGCTGCCGCGGCCCCGGTGAGCGTCACCTTCACCCCCTAGGGGTGAGCGACGGGCGCGGGCTCGGATCGCCGGTGTCAGCATGGGGCGCATCGCCCCGCACAGTGGGCGCGGGCGCGGAGGTGACGAAGTGCAGAGACCGCTGGTCGGCGTTACCCGTCACAACGTCGTGCAAGAGATGCTCGCCGGCGTCACACTTCTTGCCATCGCGATTCCGCTGAACATCGGCTATGCCCAGATCGCCGGCCTGCCGCCGACAGCGGGGCTCTACGCGCTGGTCGTCCCCACGGTCCTCTACGTGCTCGTCGTGTCGTCCCGGCAGCTCGTCGCCTCGCCGGATGCCGCAGCAGCAGCCCTCGTCGCGTCCTCGATCGGGGGCCTCGCCGCAGCAGGCTCCGACGACTACGTCACGATGGCACTCGCGCAGGCGATGATCTGCGGCGTCATGTTCGCGCTGCTCGCGGTCTTCAAACTGGGATTCCTCGCGAACTTCCTCTCCAAGCCGATCCTCGTCGGGTTCGTCGGAGGTCTCGCCCTCGACATCCTCGTCTCGCAGATCGCCAAGATGCTCGGCGTCTCGATCGATTCCGGCGGGGAGTTCGTCGACAAGGTCGCGGGGCTCATCGTGGGACTCGGAACCACGAACCCGTGGTCTCTGGCCATATCGGTCGCATCCGTGGCCGTACTGCTGGTGGGCCGCAGCCTTCTCCGCGCGGTGCCCTGGGCCCTTCTCGTGATGGTGGCTGCAACCCTTCTCGTTCTCGCAGCCGGCCTCGCCGATCGCGGGGTGGCCGTGCTCGGCGAGGTCCCCGCCGGAGCGCCGACGCCCACGTGGCCCGTGCTCGACTGGCAGACCTGGCTGCTGCTCGTGCCGTCGGCGATGGCCCTCACCCTCGTGACGACCGCCGAGGGGCTCCTGGTCTCGCGTTCGTACGGGGAGAAGCGGCATTACCGTACGTCGCCGAATCGCGACCTCCTCGCCTTCGGAGTCGCGAACATCGCCGCCGGTGCGCAGGGCAGCTTCGCGGTCGGTTCGTCGACGAGCCGAACCGCGGCGATGGATCAGGCGGGCTCGCGCACCCAGCTGCCCTCACTCGTGCTGGCGGCGGGGACGCTTCTGCTGCTTCTGTTCGGAACCGGCCTGCTCGAGGACATCCCATCACCGGCCATCGGGGCGATCGTCGCAGTGGCGATCCTCCCGCTGCTGGGCGTGAAGGAGTTCGCGGCGCTCTGGCGGATCGATCGGTTCGAGTTCGCCATCGGCGCCGTCTGCTTTGTGGTGACGCTGTTCGTCGGCTCGATCCCTGGCATCCTCATCGCCTTCGTGCTCGCCCTCATCAACCTGGCCCGGCGCGCATCGAATCCCGCGATCGATGTGCTCGCCGCCGACGATCGTCCGACGGCATCGCTGCTCGACGCCGCACAGCCGGGCACGATGACAGCACCCGGGATCGTCGTCGTGCGTATGGCCGCTCCGCTGTTCTTCGCGAACGGAGACACCTTCGCGACCGCGGTCCGCTCAGCAGTCGACGCCCCCGGCGCCGGCGCCGTGCGACACGTCGTCATCGACATGGAAGCGGTCACCGACGCCGACGTGACGGCGGCGGAGTCCTTCGAGAGCCTGATGGAATCCATGCGCGCCCGCGACGTGACGGTGTCGTTCAGCCGGCTGCGCGCGGGCGCGGTCGCCCGCCTGCGAAAGCTGGGAGTCCTCGACGATCAGCGGGTCTTCGACACCAACCGTGCCGCGATCGAAGAGCTCCGCCAGCCTGCGCCGGCGGAGAGGGGAGTGCGAGATGAATGATTTCCGCTACGGGCCCGTGGAGTACTACCTCGTCGGATTCGAGGGCAGGCATCCGGACCCGAGGCTCTTCGACGCGCTCGACGATCTCAGAGAGGCGGGGACGGTACGACTGCTCGACGTCGTGATCATCGCCAGATCAGACGACGGTGAGATCGAGGTCCTCGACCTCGATTCCGGTGAGGTTCCCGGACTCGGCGATCTCGACCCGCTCGCCGCCGGCCTGGCCGGTGACGAGGACATCGAGACGCTCGCCGAGCTCGTGCCTGCGGGCCGCTCCGCCGCGATCGTCGTGCTCGAGCTCGCCTTCGCGAGGGCGCTCGCCGAGAAGCTCGCGCAGGCGGGGGGAGAGGTGATGCGGACGGACCGCATACCCGCTCCGGTCGTCAACGCCGTGATGGACATCCTCGAACAGGAAGGAGAGTGACATGCCTCTGAGGAGATTCGGCCGTCCGGGATTGATCGGACTCGCCGCGAGAACGGCCGTCGTCGCGGGAACCGCTTCCGCGGTGTCAGGCGCGTCGATGCGCCACCAGCAGCAACGGGCAGAGGAACAGTACGAACAGCAGCAGTACGAGGCGGCTCAGCAGCAGGCGCAGGTGGATGCCGCCGCACGGAGCGCCGCGGCCCGGTATGCCCCGGCAGCGCCCCCGGCTCCAGCCGCCGGGGCTGCTGACGACATGATCGCCCAGCTCCGGCAGCTGGCATCGCTTCACGGGTCAGGAGTGCTGTCAGACGACGAGTTCGCCGCAGCGAAGCAGAAGCTGCTGGCGTAGTCGGCGGATCGAGGACGGAGACGTGCGATGGGTCAGGTGATCGGTCAGCTGCTGCCGCTCGCAGTGGGCATTGCGATCAGCCCGCTGCCCGTGATCGCGGGCATCCTGATGCTGATGTCACCACGAGCGCGATCGACGGGAGTGGGTTTTCTCGTCGGATGGCTGGCGGGGATCGTCGTCGTCGCCGTGCTCTTCGCCGCGCTGTCGTCGATCCTCCCCGAGACGTCCGGTGACGAGGCGACCCCGATCCTGGGCGCGGTGCAGCTCGTGTTCGGTGTGCTGCTGCTGGTCCTGGGCGTGCGACAGTGGCGGGGGCGACCGAAGCCGGGCGCCCGGGTCGAGATGCCGAAGTGGATGACGCAGATCGACGGCATGTCGTTCGCCGCCGCGCTCGGGCTCGGTCTGCTGCTCGCTGCCCTCAATCCGAAGAATCTGCTGCTCGGGGCGAGTGCGGGCGTGACTCTGGGCGCGGCGGGCATCGACACGGCAGAACAGGTCGTCGTGATGGTCGTCTACACCGTCATCGCGTCATCGACCGTCCTGATCCCGGTCGTCGGATTCCTGCTCGCATCGGACAGACTCCGGTCTCCGCTGGGCAGATTGCGCGACTGGCTGCAAGCCGAGAACGCCGTCATCATGACCGTTCTTCTCCTCGTGCTGGGCGTGGTCATCATCGGAAAGGGCATCGCCGCGTTCGGTTGAGGGGTGCGAGATGGAGGGAACTCGAATGAGTGAACTGGACGAGCTTCGGGAGCGCGTGCTCCTGCTCGAGCGCGAGAACGACACACTCCGCTCACCGAAGAGGCGACGCTTCCGCGGGAAGAGCCTCGTCGGCGCGATCCTGCTCGTGGTGGCCGTGGTTCTTGCGCCGATCGCGGCCATGGGCACGTGGGCGCGGCTGCAGCTGGTCGACACCGATCGATTCGTCGCGACATTCGCGCCGCTGGCGTCCGACCCCGATGTGCAGGATTTCGTCGCCGAGCAGGTGAGCACCGCGATCCACGAGAGGGTCGACGTGTCGGCGATCGTCGGCGAGGTGTTCGACGGCATCCGCTCACTCGGGCTTCCGCCCAGGGCCGATGCGGCGCTCACCCTGCTCGAGGGCCCTGCCGCGAACGGGGCCGCCTCGCTCATCGACGGCGTGGTGCACGATGTGGTGCAGTCCGAGCAGTTCGCCGACGTCTGGTCTCAGTCGCTGCGCTTCACGCATGAGCGGGCCACGGCGATCCTGCAGAACGACCCCGACACGGCTGTGCAGCTCGGCGATGACGGTGCGGTGACGATCGAGCTGGGCGTGGTGGTCGACCGGGTCAAGGAGGCGATGTCGGACCGGGGGATCGGGTTGGCGGACATGATCCCCGAGATCGACAGATCCATCCCCGTCGCCCAGGCGGATGGTCTCGTGCTCGTCCGCACGGTGTACCAGGTGGCCGACATCGGCGGCTTCTGGCTGCCCTGGCTCGTGCTCGGCCTCTTCGTCGCCGGGGTGCTGTTGATGCGGGATCGCCCACGAGCGATCTTCTGGTCGAGCGCCGCCTTCGCTCTCGTCTTCCTGCTCTTCGCGGGAGGGATGGGGATCGGTCGAGGGGTGTTCATCCGGGCGGTGAGCCCGTCGGTCATGTCAGCCGATGCCGCGGCGGCGCTCTTCGAGCAGCTGACATCCCTGCTCGCGGGCACGATCGCCGCGCTCGCCCTGGTCGGCGTGCTCATCGCGATCTGGGCATGGCTCGCCGGCTCCGCCCGAACCGCTGTCGCGTTCCGGGGCCTTGTCGAGAGCGGATTCTCGGCAGTGCGCCGCGCCGCCGAGCGACGGGGCCTCTCGACCGGCGCCTTCGGGCGTGGGGTCGACCGTTTCCGAGGCCCGATCTTCATCGTCGGTGCGCTCGCGGCGATGACGCTGCTGATCGTCATGAGACCAGTGACATTCGGGGCGGTCATCGGAGCGGGGGTCGGTCTGTTGATTCTCCTGCTCCTGATCGAACTGCTGCGGCGGCCGGAGGAGGACGCAGCGGTGCAGGCGGCGCCGCCTGATCCGCTCGACGAGCCGGTGCCGGAGGCACTGACGGAGCCTGCTCCGGATGCCGTCAGCTAGCCGGTCGGC
>JAZBLP010000076.1:0-19673 GCA_037033305.1 Actinomycetota bacterium
ACTCAGCGTTGGACGGGGGTTCGATTCCCCCCAGCTCCACCAGGTCGCTGTCACAAGCAAGGAGGCCCGCCTCCCCGGTGCTCACCGGGGAGGCGGGCCTTTTCCTGTGAGATCATGGATCGCGGCCCAGGCTTTGCCCTACGGGGCTCCTGGCAGCGTCTCGCAGGGTATGCCATCGTTGTCGAAGTCGAGCTTCGCGACGTCGCCGTAGTGCGGGTAGTACCGGTCGAACCATTCCTTCGCCGCGGCGTAGGTCGTGAAGTCGGTGCAGTTCCTCGTGTCGCCAGGGTTCGACGGCGGCTGAGTCGGCTGGGGCTGCTGCGGCGGCTGAGTCGGATGGGGCGGCTGGGGGACGGGGACGCCCGCTGCCGGCACGCGGAAGTTCGCTCCTTCGTACACCCACACCGTCCACCACTTGGCAAGGACCGCGTCTCGTTCCGCCGCGTCGGCGGTGTAGAAGTGGTGCGCCGCGGAGTTCGACCAGAACCGCGCCACCGGGACGGTGTCGGCCTGCGTGGAGTCGGCGGGGTAGACGTAGTACGCGACCCCTTCGTCCTTCCAGATGTTCGGCCACTTCGCGATCACCGCCGCACGCTCGGCGGGATCCGCGGTGTAGAAGTGCCCCGAGTAGGTGCTGCTCCAGAATCTGTAGAGCGGGATGGTGCCGGCGACCTGCGTCTTGAAGGCTGTGTACCGTTGCCCCTCATAGGTCCACACACTCGGCCATCGGGCGATGATCTGATCTCGCTCGGTCGGGTCGGTGGTGAAGAAGTGCCCCTGGTAGACGGGGCTCCAGAACCGGTACACACCGACGGGTTCAGGTATCGGCGGTGCGGACGGCTGCCCGACGGTCGGCATCGCAGGGAGCTGGGTGTCCCACCATTGCGCGCCGCACTCTGTGAGGAGTGTCTGGATGGCGCTCTTCTCTACGGGATCGACGGAGAGGTTCCAGCGCCATTTCACGGCGACCCATTCCGCGATGTAGGTGCACCGCGCGGCGCCGTAAGACGGCAACCAGGATGCAGGATCCTTGTCGGCCTTGGTGGTGTTCACGGCGGCGGTGACCATGGTCAGAGTGCGGTAGTCATCGACGTCGTTGGCATATCCCTGCCGCTGTGCGTCCGTCCACGCCCAGGCTCCGGACGCCCATGCCTCCTTGAGCGCGACCAGATGATCCATCTCGATTGCGGCCGGGTCGACGTGCGTGACGTTGTCGTAGTACGACAGCCATTGTCCGGCCGTGACGGTGCACGTGTCGGTGACGGTCGCGGGGATGTCCGTCTCCTCGAGGAGCACCTCCTGGCGGGTGCGGCATCCGTCGCCGTCCAGATCCGCGCTTTCGAAGAACAGGTCGCGGTTGTACTTCACGGTGGACGGAGCCTCGACGCGCAGCTGGTCGAGAAGCGTGGCGACGAGGATCCACTCCTCCGATGCCGGAGGCGATGCCGAGGCCGCCCCCGGAGTCAGCGATGCCGCCGTGACAGCGGCCGCCACGAGCGCGGCACCCAGGACTCGATTGCGCATGCCACTCCCTGTGAGATCGGCTCCGCCATGGAGCCTCCGCGCTCAGGATACATACAGAATACCGATACTCTGTTCAGGCCCTTCGACAGCGCGTGCGATCGCCGGCGACGTGCTTGCTCGTCTGTCGTCAGTCGGCGGTGAGCCGGTCGTGAGCTTCCTGCGCGGTGCGAAGGCGGTCCTCCGATTCGCGCACTCTTTCCGCGAGCGATTTCTGTTCCGCCTCCGCTTGGCGCGTATCGTCGCGCGCGCGCTTCGCTTCGTGTCGGACCTTCGCCAGCTCAGCTTCGAGTTCACGCTCACGGCGTGCGAGGTCTTCGATCTTCGCCGCGGTGTCGCGGAGAGTTCGGTCGGCCGTCGCCGCTTGCCGCGCCGCGCTGTCGTGAGCCTTCTGGGCTTCTCTGACCGCTCGTTCGGCATCGCGCCGCTCTCTGCGTGCCGCGACTTCGTCGCGAGGCTGGGAGGCGAGCACGGACGGTGCGGGCGCGCCGCCACCCACGATGGTGTCGACGATGTCGGTGAATGTGCCGGCGGGCTCCAGTTCGCGCACGAGCCTCGCGGAGGCGACGGCGGCGGCGGCAGTGGGATCGAAGAAGGCCGCGCTGATGGTCTGCTGAACCGCCTCTCTCGTCGAAGCGGTGATGCGCTGTCCGCGGGATTCAGCGAGCTCAGCGGCGTCTGACGCAAGTCGGCTCGTGAGGGCTCGGCGGTCGCGACCGAGCTGCGCGAGGGCCCGAGCATCCAGATCCGCCTGAGCTTCACGCAGCTCCTCGGCGAGCTGAAGCGCCTCTCCGAGCTGCGCGGCGCGCTCGTGCGCGAAGACGTTGACCACCCAGGCGGCGACCGACGGCTTCTTCAACTCGCGGATCTGCACGGCGAGGTCGGCGTCGTCGACCTCGGCAGCGCGAGCGTTGCGTGCGGCGATGAAATCCGTGGGGGACCCCGTATAGAGCGCTACTGCGATGTCGGCGAGCGGGGAGGCCATGCGTGCGACGATACACCGCGGGAGATGGGCTCCTCGGTGCCGAGTCGGCTGCGCAGCTCCCGCGACGTGGCCAGTATTCTGGTTCTCATGGCAACGCTGTTCTATGGCGCATCGGATGTTCCGATTCGCATCGAGGATCGAGCACTCGCGCATCTGAAGGTCGTCATCGCGACCAAACTCCGCCGTCAGGAGAGCTTCACCCTGTCATGGCGTCACCCCGAGCAGGAGTCCGGCGGACGGTCCACCATCTGGATCCATCCATCGATCCCCCTGCGCTTCACCTTCGACGAGCCGGAGCAGCCTCAGCTGAACGGGCGGTGGATCGACGATCTGATGCAGTCGGCGAACTCGACAGGCGGCATCCTCCTGGTCGACGAGGTGATCGATTCTCTGGAGGAGTGAGCGTCAGCCGGCCCACTCGATCAGGATGAGGCCTTGGCGCGTGTCGGCGAACTTCACCCATCCGTCGCCGAACAGATAGGTCATCCCGTATCCGTCTTCGTCGGTGCCCATCGCGAACTCCGGGTTCTCGGTGATGTAGATGCCGTCGGCGCCGTCCTCGCGGCTCCAGCCTTCTCCGAGGAGGGAGGCCTGCGCGGCAGTGGCGTCCTCGGCGCTGATCGTCGACCACCCGTAGAGCTGACCGTGGTCGGAGGCGACGCTGTAATCCGCCCAGAAACAGAGAAGCCCGTCTGCGAGCGTGACGCCGCCCACCACGAACTCCTTCTCCTCGAAGCTCCAGCCCTGATCGGTGAGCGCCTTCACGGTTCCGGCAGAGACGATCGTGTCGCAGGCCGGCTCTGTCGCTGCCGAGGGGGTCGGAGTGGCTGCGGTATCGGCGGTCGCCGTGGGGGACGGCTGGGGGGAGTCAGGGGTGGGTGAAGGCGCGTCCTGGGGAGTCGCGGCGCAGGAGACCAGCGCCACGGTGAGCAGGAGCGCACCGAGTGCGGCGGAGGTGAAGCGGGTCATCGCATGTGCCTTCATCGGGGGTCAATCGTGCAGAAGTGCGAGGAACGCGTCGTGGAGGATGCCGTTGGTGGCCAGAGCCGAGAGGTCGGAGATCGTCTCTTCGCCATCGAAACCGGTCATCCGACCGCCCGCCTCGCGCACGATCGGGACTGCGGCCGCGACGTCGTACTCCTTGACACCGAACTCCGCGACCATGTCGATCCGCCCCTCGGCCAGGAGCATGTATGCGTAGACGTCGCCGTACGCGCGATCACGCCATACCCGGTCGGCCAGCTTCAGCAGCTGGTCGATGTGACCGGACTCGGCCCACTGGGTGATGCTCTGGAAGCTCACGCTCGCGTCGTCGAGAGAGGACACGGAGGATGCCGTAACGCGGCGCGGCTCGGCATCCGTCGCCGTCCATGCACCCGACCCCGCGGCCGCCCACCAGCGGCGTCCGATGGCAGGCATGCTGACCACACCTACCTGCGGTACGCCGTCGACCGCAAGGGCGATCATCGTGCCCCACAGGGGCACTCCGCGAAGGAAGTTCGCGGTGCCGTCGATGGGATCGATGATCCACTGCCGGTGGGTGCTGCCCTCGGCTCCGAACTCCTCGCCGAAGATGCCGTCGTCGGGTCGCTCGGTCGACAGCAGGGCGCGGATCGCTCGCTCGGTGGCGAGGTCGGCGTCGGTCACATGCGAATTGTCGGCTTTGGTCGAGATCTCCAGGTCGGAGCTGTCGAACCGGGGGAGTGACTGCGCGTCTGCAGCGTCGGCGAGTCGAAGGGCGAGTGCGAGGTCGCGAGAGAAGTCGTCGACGCGGGGGGAGGCGGTCACCTCTCCAGGATAACCGCCCGAATGGGCATCCTGAGAGGTCTCGAAATGAGGCGACACGCGCGGCGAACATCGCAGAGCCGACTCGATTTCGCACGAAGGCGCCGGGCTGGTAATGTAATTCCTCGGCCGGGGAATACCGCGCCACGCACCTCTAGCTCAATCGGCAGAGCAACTGACTCTTAATCAGTGGGTTCTCGGTTCAAGTCCGAGGGGGTGCACGGATCAGCCCTGATGACTCTCGCCAGTCATCGGGGCTTTTCTGCGTCTCTGTGATGCCGTCGACAACGCTCCCCGTGCGCTAGTTTGATGCAAACGCTAAGGGGTGGCGATGCGCACACGGGGGACGAGACTCGCATTCGGTGTCATCGTGGCCTTTTGCAGTCTGCAGCTGACCGGGTGCTCGGCTGGGCTCGAGACGACCATCGCGTACACGGCCTCATCGGTCACGCTGGCACCGGATGAAGCCCTCGTCGTCGAATTCGGCGACATCAACCCCACGGTCGGCGAGGAGTGGGTTCTCACTCGGGAGCCCGATCCGGCGGTTCTCGGACCGGGGGACGAGCGGTCGAGGTACCTGGGTGAGGAGGGCGAGACCGGCGCACCGAGCCAGCTCACCTACCGATTCGCGCCCGCGGGTGAGGGAACCACCGTGATCCAGTTCGAATACCGGTTCCGCGGGTCCGTTCCCGAAGACCTCGAAGATCAGAAGACCGCCGAGATCACGGTCACCGTCAAGTAGATCGATCAGGCGGCAGCGGTGACAGCTCAGCCGCAGCAGGCTGTCGTGTCACGCGGCGTCGCCGAGCAGGATCGCCTGCGCGTCCTCGATCACGGCGTCATCAGGCTCGTCGTCGATGTGGGCGAGGATCCTCCTGCCGACGAAGATCGTCGCCGCGGCGATGAGCACGGCGAGGGCGGCGACGAGGTACGGGACCGTCGCGTTGAACGCGTGCCAGAGGGCCGCGGCGAGCGGCGGCGCGATGGCACCGCCGAGGAACCTCACGGAGGAGTACGCCGACGATGCGACCGAGCGGGGCAGGTCGGTGGCCTCCATCACTGCTTCCGTGAGCACGGTGTTCATCACACCGAGCAGCAGTCCGCCGATGACGATGCACACGACGAGTGCGGTCGCGGATTCGACGAGAAGGCCGGCGACGATCAGATCCACGGCGAGAAGAGGCAGGACGGTGAGGATCACGCTCGTGCGGGACATGCGGCGCATGAGCAGGGGAGCGACCCAGACACTCGTGATGGCGAGCGCGAGACCCCAGCCGAAGAACGTGAAGCCGATGCCCATTGCCCCGAATCCGAGAGGGAACGGCGAGAACGCCAGCAGGATGAAGAAGCCGATGTTGTAGAAGAATGCCGCGACCGCGAGGATTGCGAGAGCAGGACGACCGAGCGCCTTGAAGGGCGCCGAGAACGCGACGGGTGTGCGCTTCCCCTCGGGGCCTCGCAGAAGCACGAGGACGGCGAGGAAGGCGATCGCCATGAGCACCACCACTCCGAAGAACGGCGCGCGCCAGCTCTGCTCGCCCAGCAGGCCGCCCAGAAGCGGGCCGATGGCGATGCCGAGCCCGAGGGCCGCCTCGTAGAGGATGATCGCTGCCGAGCTGCCCCCGGACGCCGCGCCCACGATCGTGGCGAGAGCGGTCGAGATGAACAGGGCATTGCCCAGGCCCCACCCTGCGCGGAAGCCGATGACCGCGTCGACGCTGCCGCTCAGGGCGCAGAGCAGGGCGAACACCACGATGAGCGCCAGCCCGATCAGAAGGGTCTTCTTCGCGCCGATCCGGCTCGAGATCCAGCTGGTCACCAGCATCGCGAGGCCTGTCACCGCAAGATAGCTCGTGAACAGCAGCTCCGTCTCGAAAGGCGTCGCCTTCAGCGATTCGGCGATCGCGGGCAGGATCGGATCCACGAGGCCGATCCCCATGAACGCGACGACGCACGCGAAGGCGACGGCCCAGACCTGGGCTGGTTGCTTCCACACTGAGGTGGCGGGGGTGTTCACGCTGCTGCTCCTGTCGAGTCGGTGGTGGTGTGCGCTGCAAGGATCTCTGCGGCGCGCGTCAGGATGCTCCATTCGTCGCCATCCAGGTCAGCGAAACGGGGCGCGAGCGTGTCGCGGAACTCCTCGCGCCACGCCTGCAGGGCATGCGATCCGGCCGAGGTGATCGCGACGGCTGTCGCTCGCGAGTCCTCGGCGACGGCGGAGCGGAGCACGAGACCCTCGCGCTCGAGATTCCCGATGAGTCGCGTCATCCCTGGCTGTGTCGTGCGCGCGGCTGCGGCGAGCTCTCCGACCCGTTTCGGCCCGGACTGCTCGAGCAGGCTCAGCACCCTCCACTGCGCGGCGGGTGCGTCGTTGCCCGCGTCCTGCGCGGCGATCCTGCCGAGCGCATACCCTGAGAGAACCAGCGAGGGGATGACGTCCTGACGATTCATACCACCAAGTATATACCTGCTGGTATGAATAGCTTCACGTCAGCGTCGAGAGCCCGCGATCCGAGCCGAGAGCTGGTGCGCATGGGCGAGGAGCGTTCTGCCGAGCTCGCCGATCCGATCAGGGCCGAAGCGGAACCCCACGCCGGTCAGGCTCAGAGCCCATTCCGGGCGCCCCGAACGGTCGAACACGGCGGCGCCGAGGCCCCAGCTGCCCTCGACGATCAGCCCCGGGTTCACCGCATAGCCTCGTTCCTTCGTCTCAGCCAGCCGTGTTCGCAAGGGTGCCAGGCTGTGGGGTTTTCCCCAGTCGGTCTCGAGCTCGGGGTGACGTTCGAGGTAGGCGTCCACATCGTGGTCAGGCAGAAAAGCCAGGATGGCGAGTCCGGCGCTGGCCACGCCGAGCGGAAAGCGCACGCCCTCGCTCAGCACGAACGAACGGATCGGGAAGGAGCCCTCTTCGCGGACCAGGCACACCGTCTCATCCGCGCGGCGCACCGAGAGGAAGGCGCTCTCCTCTGTCTTGACCGCGAGCGAGCGGACGATGTCACGCCCCAGTACAGTCACGTCGTAGCGGGCTGCCGCGACGGACCCCATGAGGTAGAGCTCCGGGCCGGGCATCCAGTGGGTGTTCGACTCGTCGCGGTCGACCAGGCCCTCGGCGCGGAGGGCGGACAGCAGACGATGCGCGGTGGAGCGTGACAGGTGGGCCGACGCGGACAGCTCCTGGAGGGATGCGCCATCGTGTCCGCTGGAGGTCACCAGCCTCAGAAGCTTCGCGGCGCGGGCGATCGCTTGTGTTCCGGGGACGGCGGGGGTGCTTTCCATAATGTGGACGTTATGGGGTGATATGTCCACATCGCAAGAGGGTTCTTTCCTCGGGCGGCAGCAGCGCGGATGCTGGAGGAACGAGCGTCATCCGAAGGAGCATGCGTGATCGACAAACAGGTGGCGACGGCCGAACAGGCGGTCGCAGACATAGCAGACGGCGCGTCTCTCGCCGTCGGAGGATTCGGGCTGTCCGGGAACCCGACAGCGCTCATCGACGCGCTCCTGGCCCAGGGTACCGGCGGGCTCAGCATCGTGAGCAACAACTGCGGAGTGGACGACTGGGGTCTCGGCATCCTGCTCGCTGCCCATCGCATCCGCAAGATGACCTCGTCGTACGTGGGGGAGAACAAGGAGTTCGAGCGGCAGTTCCTCTCCGGCGAGCTCGAACTCGAGTTGACGCCCCAGGGAACGCTCGCCGAGAAGCTCAGGGCAGGGGGGTCGGGGATCGCGGCATTCTTCACGCAGACCGGCGTCGGGACGCAGGTCGCAGAAGGTGGGCTCCCGCGGCGCTACAACCCCGATGGCACCATCGCGGCGGCGTCGCCGGCCAAGGACGTGCGCGTCTTCGACACCCCGGCAGGGCCACGGGAGTATGTGCTCGAAGAGGCGATCACGACCGATTTCGCGCTGGTGCATGCGCTGGCGGGTGACAGGCACGGAAACCTGATCTTCAACAAGGCGGCGCGGAATTTCAACCCGCTCGCCGCGATGGCCGGACGGGTCTGCATCGCGCAGGTGGAGCAACTCGTCGAACCGGGGGAGCTGGACCCGGACCGCGTCCATCTGCCGGGTGTCTTCGTGCACCGCGTCGTCGAGGTCGGCACAGACATCCCGAAGCGCATCGAACGTCGAACCGTGACGCCGGAAGGGGTGTGACATGGCGCTCACACGCGATGAGATGGCCGCTCGAGCCGCCGCAGAACTGCGGGACGGGTCCTACGTCAATCTCGGCATCGGTCTGCCCACGCTCGTGCCGAACCACGTGCCGGACGGGGTGACGGTCGTGCTGCAGTCCGAGAACGGCATCCTCGGCGTCGGACCATATCCGCGTGAGGGTTCGGTGGATCCGGACCTGATCAACGCAGGCAAAGAGACCGTCACGGTGCTTTCGGGTGCCGCGTACTTCGACTCCGCGGTGAGTTTCGGCATGATCCGGGGCGGCAAGATCGACGCCGCGATCCTCGGCGCCATGCAGGTGTCCGCCACCGGCGACCTCGCGAACTGGATGATCCCGGGCAAGATGGTGAAGGGACCCGGCGGCGCGATGGACCTGGTGCATGGTGCTGCGCGGGTCATCGTGCTGATGGAGCACACGGCGAAGGACGGATCCGCGAAGATCGTGCACGACTGCTCGCTTCCTCTCACAGGCCGCGGAGTCGTCGATCGAATCATCACCGACCTGGCGGTGATCGACGTCACACCGGACGGTCTCTCGCTCGTCGAACTCGCACCGGGCGTGACCGTGGAGCAGGTGGTGGCGGCGACGGAGCCGGCGCTCACGATCCCCGAAGAACTGCACGACCGATGAACGCACAGAACGGAGGGGCGCAGATGAACGCCCAAGATCACTCGAACGAGGCGGACGTCGTCATCGTCGCCGCAGCACGCACTCCCCAGGGGCGGCTCAAGGGACAGCTGGCGAGCTTCAGCGCCCCCGAGCTCGGCGCGATCGCGATCCGAGGTGCCCTCGAGCAGGGATCCGTCGATCCGTCGGACGTCGACGCAGTCATCGTCGGTCAGGTCCTCGCCGCCGGATCCGGACAGAACGCCGCCAGGCAAGCGGCGATCGGAGCCGGTATCGGCTGGGATGTTCCCGCACATTCGGTCAACAAGGTGTGCCTCTCGGGTCTCACGGCGATCATCGATGCGTCTCGGATGATCCGAACGGGAGACGCAGCGGTCGTCGTCGCGGCCGGCATGGAATCCATGACCAGGGCCCCGCACCTGCTCATGGGCTCGCGGGACGGATGGACCTACGGCAGCGTCGAGGTCCTCGACCACATGGCTCACGACGGCCTCACCGACGCGTACGACAAAGAGAGCATGGGTGCGTCCACCGAGCGCCACAATGCCCGCTACGAGCTGACTCGCCCGGCTCAGGACGAGGTGGCAGCACTGTCGCACCAGCGTGCTGCGGCGGCTCGAGCCGCTGGCGTGTTCGACGACGAGATCGTGTCCGTCGCCGTTCCCCAGCGCCGGGGGGAGCCGCTGCTCGTCGCCGCTGACGAGGGCATCAGGCCCGACACGACGGTCGAGTCGCTCGCGGGGCTTCGCGCCGCTTTCGCCGAAGGGGGCTCGATCACGGCGGGCAACTCGTCGCAGATCTCCGACGGCGCGTCAGCGGTCGTCGTGACCATCCGCGCCACGGCGGTCGCCAGGGGGTGGCCGGTGCTCGTCACCGTGGGGGCCAGCGGCCAGACCGCAGGGCCGGACAACTCGCTGCAGGCCCAGCCGGCGCGGGCCATCGAACGTGCCTGCGCGAAGCAGGGCATCGCACCCGCCGATCTCGATCTCGTCGAGATCAATGAGGCATTCGGCGCGGTTGTCGCCCGGTCGCAGCTCGAGCTCGGGCTCTCCAGCGACATCGTGAACGTCCATGGCGGGGGCATCGCGATCGGTCATCCGATCGGCGCGTCAGGCGCGCGTCTGGTCGTTCACATGGCACACGAGCTCGCACGCAGAGGAGGCGGGGTCGCGGCGGTGGGACTGTGCGGCGGAGGTGGTCAGGGAGAGGCGCTGATCCTCACCCGCTGAGACTCAGCGCTTGATGGGCTTGACGCCCTGGGAGCGCTGCTTCTTGGCTTCCTTCTCGCGTTCCTTCTGCTGCTTCGCATACACGGGGGAGTCCGGGGAGACAGAGCGCCCCTGCTTCGCCCGACGCGTGTCGACGACGGCGCCGATCGACAGAGCGAGCGTGATGCCCCAGCTCACCCACGCGAGCGCGGAGCGCCAGGTGAGCTTGGTGTCGCGGGATCCGCGGAGCAGGGTGACGCCCGTCATGATCGCGCCGACGATTCCGGTGCCCGAGAGGTAGTTCATGGCTTCACGCTACCTGTCGACGGCCGCGTCGCGCCCCGCCTTGACAACGCGGTGCGGATTCTGTCAGAGCCAGGGCAGTTGCGGGCGGGCGGTCGAGGGGCTTCCAGGCGCCGCCCCGCCCACCGCGCTACCATGGAGGGGTCGCGGCTGGCCCGCGGCCGCAATCCGTGTATCTACCGGCCGCCGGCTTCCCGGCGGACAGCGGCGGCACCCGACCCCGCGTCCGTGGACGCGCGAGAGCCCATGACACACGCAACTCCCACTCCCGAGCACCCTGTCGCTTCGCCGGACGCTGACGAGCGAGGACTGCTCCGCATCGCGGGGCTCCCGTATTTCGTCATCGCCTTCATCGCCCGGCTCCCGTTCGCCATGATGGTGGTCGGAGTCCTCACGGTCGTCGTCTCGGCCCGCGGCTCGCTCTCGCTCGGCGGACTCACCTCTGCGGCCGTCGGACTGGGAACGGCATGCTTCGGACCCCTGCTGGGCGCCGCAGCCGATCGCTTCGGACAGCGCACGGTGCTGCTGATCCTGGCGATCGCCAATGGGGCGATGCTGGTGCTGTTCACCGTCGTCGTCTACACGGGCGGATCGGACGCGCTGGTGCTGATATCCGCGTACGGCATCGGCGCCACAGCTCCGCAGGTCGCTCCGATGTCGCGATCCAGGCTCGTCACCCTGATCACCGACCGGATGCCGGAGGCCACGCGCACGCGCACCGTCTCGGGAACCATGGCGTACGAGTCCGCCGCCGACGAGACCGTGTTCGTGTTCGGACCGTTCATCGTCGGCATCCTCGCCTCGGCCATCGCGCCATGGGCCCCGCTCATCGGCGCGGCGGTGCTCACGGTGGTCTTCGTCGGCGCGTTCGCCCTGCATCCGAGCGCGCGTGCCGTCTCCGTGCACCGGGGCGAAGGCGGGCGAGCGCCCTCGGCCGTGACCGAACTCTTCAGCCCGCGTGTGCTGATCGTCGTCGTCGGCATCCTCGGCGTCGGCGTGTTCTTCGGGACGATGCTGACGTCGCTCACCTCATTCATGGCGGACCGCGGTGCGGCAGAGCAGGCGGGTCTCCTGTACGGCGTCATGGGAATCGGGTCAGCGATCCTCGCGCTCGGGGTCGCGTGGCTCCCGGTGCGGTTCTCGCTTCGCGCGCGCTGGTTGGTGTTCTCCGGCATCCTGCTCGCCGGGAGCCTGCTGCTGCTCCTCGTCGACTCACCCGCGACCATGATGATCGCTCTCGCGATCATGGGGATCGGCATCGGCCCGACTCTCGTCACCCAGTACAGCTTCGGCGCCGCGCGCAGCCCGCTCGGCCGCTCGGCGACGGTGATGACGATGCTCGGCTCGGGGATCGTGGTCGGCCAGTCCCTCGGGGCGGCGGTGGCAGGAGAGCTCGCCGAGGGCGCAGGAACGGCCAGCGCGCTCGTGCTGCCGATCATCGCTGCGGCGATAGCCTTCGTGGCCGGGCTTGTCAACTGGTGGCTGAGTCGCACGCGACCTCGCGTAGCCTCGGTCTGAGCTTCTGTAGCCTGAGGAGCACCCCCACTGCATCGTCAGGAGCACTCACCCATGTCAGTCGCAGATTTCGTCGTCGTCGCCAACCGACTTCCCGTCGACCGGGTCGTGGGTCCTGACGGAGACGAGGAGTGGCGGACGTCCCCGGGCGGCCTGGTCGCCGCGCTCGAGCCGATGATGCGCAGCGCACGGGGAGCCTGGGTGGGATGGGCCGGCCAGCCGGACGTCGAGCTGGACCGCTTCGAGATCAACGGCATCGACCTGATCCCGGTGCCGCTCAGCGCCGAGGAGATCGCCGACTACTACGAGGGCTTCGCGAACGACACGATCTGGCCGCTGTATCACGACGTCATCGCCCCGCCGCAATATCACCGCGAATGGTGGGAGGCCTATGTCAAGGTCAACCGCCGATTCGCGGAAGCCGCCGCGGCAGTGGTCGCGCAGGACGGCACGGTGTGGGTGCACGACTATCAGCTGCAGCTGGTGCCGCAGATGATCCGCGAGCTGAGACCCGACGTCACGATCGGCTACTTCCACCACATCCCGTTCCCCGCGCACGGACTCTACGCGCAGCTTCCGTGGCGCGATCAGGTGCTCACGGGTCTGCTCGGCGCCGATGTCATCGGCTTCCAGCGCGCGCAGGACGCCACGTACTTCCTCACCGCGGTGCGTCGTCGCCTGCGTCATGAGGTGAAGGGGTCGGCCGTCACGATCCCGACCGAGGGGGGCGGCACGCGCACCGCCGTCGCCCGGGCCTTTCCCATCTCGATCGACACCGCCCCGTACCTCGAGCTCGCTGCCCGCCCCGATGTCCGCGCGCGCGCGGCCGAGATCAGAGCGAGCCTCGGCAACCCGAAGAAGATCCTGCTGGGCGTGGACCGCCTCGACTACACCAAGGGAATCCGGCATCGCATCAAGGCGTACGGCGAGCTCCTCGAAGACGGCCAGCTGAGCGTCGACGATGTCACGTTCGTGCAGGTCGCCAGCCCGAGCCGAGAGCGCGTCGATGCCTACGTGCATCTTCGCGACGAGATCGAGCTCGCGGTCGGACGCATCAACGGCGATCACGACACCATGGGTCACACCGCGATCCGCTACCTTCACCAGGGCTACCCGCGCGAGGAGATGGTGGCGCTGTACCTCGCCGCCGACGTCATGCTCGTGACCGCCCTGCGCGACGGCATGAACCTCGTGGCGAAGGAGTACGTCGCGACGCGCGCCGACAATCGCGGCGTGCTCGTGCTGAGCGAGTTCACGGGCGCCGCCGATGAGCTGCGGCAGGCGGTGCGCGTCAACCCGCACGACATCGCCGGATTGAAGGACGCGATCATGACGGCGGTCACCATGACTCCCGCCGAGCAGGGCAAGCGGATGCGGTCGCTGCGACGTCGCGTGCTGGAGAACGACGTGAACGCGTGGTCCTCGTCGTTCCTCCGCGCACTCGCCGACGTCCGCGGGCGCTGATCGGCGGGGTCGCACCGCTCCGTCGGGTGATACTGGTTGGACACCGCCTCGATTGGAGACCCTGTGACCCGTAGCTGGACCCCCGGAGCCGCAGACCCGGCGCTGAGCGCCATCGCCGCCACACCCAGACTGATCGTCGCCCTGGACTTCGACGGTACGGCGTCTCCGCTCGTCCCCGATCCGATGGCCGCCAGGGCGCTTCCCGAAGTCGCCGAGCAGGTCGACCGTCTCGCGGCGCTTCCGGACACGGTCGTGGCCTACGTCTCCGGTCGCAGCATGCACGATCTCCGGGTGATCACGGAGCACACGGATGATTCGCTGATCGCTCTGGCAGGCTCCCACGGAGCCCAGTACTGGTATCCCGGAGTTGGCGCGAACGAGGCCGACGGCGACACCGCCGAGGGATCGCGCGAGGAGCTGTGGGAGGCTGCGCGGCCGATCATCGATCGCTACGAGGGTGCGGAGCTCGAGCCCAAGACGTTCGGAATGGGGGTGCACACCCGCACCGCCACTCCCGAGGTCGAGAAAGCGGTGTTCGCCGAGATCGACGCACTCGTCGCGGAGCGTTTCCCGCACTGGCGACGGCGTGCGGGGCACCGCGTGCTCGAGTTCTCCTCGCGGAACGAGGGCAAGGATGCCGCGATGAGCGCGCTGCGCGAGCATTTCGATGCCACCGCGATCCTGTTCGCGGGCGACGACGTCACGGACGAGGACGCCATGCGCGTGCTCACCGGCGACGATCTCGGCGTGCGCGTGGGCCCGGGGGAGAGCGCCGCCGAGCTTCGTGTGGAGAACCCACAACAGATCGCCCTGCTTCTGGAGGCGCTCGCGGACGAGCGTGCCTCTCGGCGGGAATAGACTTCCGTCATGTCCTCGCATGATCCCTCCACCAGCGCGCCCATCGACATCAAGCCCCGCAGCCGAGTCGTCACCGACGGCATCGAGGCGACGACCTCCCGAGGCATGCTCCGTGCCGTCGGCATGGGCGACGCCGACTGGGACAAACCGCAGATCGGCATCGCGTCCAGCTGGAACGAGATCACACCCTGCAACCTGAGCCTCGACCGGCTCGCGCAGGGTGCCAAGGAGGGCGTGCACTCCGGTGGTGGTTACCCGCTGCAGTTCGGCACGATCTCGGTCTCGGACGGCATCTCGATGGGTCATGAGGGGATGCACTTCTCGCTCGTGTCGCGTGAGGTCATCGCCGACTCGGTCGAGACCGTGATGATGGCCGAGCGACTCGACGGATCGGTGCTGCTCGCCGGATGCGACAAGTCGATCCCCGGAATGCTCATGGCCAGCGCCCGGCTCGATCTGTCGAGCGTGTTCCTCTACGCCGGCTCCATCGCACCGGGCTGGGTCAAGCTCTCGGACGGCACCGAGAAGGACGTCACCATCATCGACTCGTTCGAGGCCGTCGGCGCGTGCCGTGCCGGTCTCATGAGCGAAGAGGACCTCAAGCGCATCGAATGCGCGATCGCGCCGGGCGAGGGCGCTTGCGGTGGCATGTACACGGCGAACACGATGGCATCGGTCGCCGAGGCCCTGGGACTGAGCCTCCCCGGCTCCGCAGCTCCGCCCGCCGCAGATCGTCGTCGTGACTACTTCGCGCATCGCTCCGGCGAGGCCGTCGTCAACCTGCTCCGCCAGGGCATCACGACCCGCGACATCCTCACCAAGGAGGCGTTCGAGAACGCGATCGCCCTCGCGATGGCCCTGGGCGGCTCGACCAACGTCGTGCTGCACCTGCTCGCGATCGCCCGTGAGGCCGAGGTCGAGCTCAGCCTGCACGACTTCAACCGCATCGGCGACAAGGTGCCGCACGTCGCCGACATGAAGCCCTTCGGCAAGTACGTCATGAACGACGTCGACCGCCACGGCGGCATCCCGGTGATCATGAAGGCGATGCTCGACGAGGGCCTGCTGCACGGCGACGCGCTCACCGTGACCGGCAAGACGCTCGCCGAGAACCTCGCCGACCTCGATCCTCAGCCGATCGACGGCGAGGTCATCCACACGTTCGACAACCCGATCCACGCGACAGGCGGGCTGACGATCCTGCACGGTTCGCTCGCCCCCGAGGGGGCCGTCGTGAAGACCGCGGGATTCGACGCGGCCGTGTTCGAGGGCTCTGCCCGGGTGTTCGAGCGCGAGCGCGCGGCCATGGATGCCGTGGCGAACGGCGAGATCGAGGCCGGCACCGTCATCGTCATCCGCTACGAAGGCCCCAAGGGCGGACCGGGTATGCGCGAGATGCTCGCGATCACCGCGGCCATCAAGGGCGCGGGGCTCGGAAAAGATGTACTACTCTTGACTGACGGACGATTCTCAGGCGGCACAACCGGCCTGTGCATCGGCCACATAGCACCCGAAGCGGTGGACGCAGGTCCTATCGCCTTCGTGCGCGATGGTGATCTGATACGGGTCGATATCGCAGCTCGCTCTCTCGACCTACTCGTCGACGAGGCGGAGCTCGCCTCCCGCCGCTCTGGCTGGGAGCCGCTACCCCCGCGCTATACCCGTGGCGTTCTTGCCAAGTACTCGCGTCTCGTGCGGTCCGCCGCCGAGGGCGCGACGACCGGCTGATCCGCGTCGGCTCCGGCTTCCCGCCTCCGACGTCGCCTACAGACCATCAGAAGGAGTGTCATGACTGCTGACACCGTCTCGGCTGTGCCGAGGCCGCCCGCACCCAAGTCCGCCGCGCCGGAGATCTCCGGCGCGGAGGCCGTCGTCCGCTCGCTCGAGCTCCTCGGCGTCAAGGACGTCTTCGGCCTTCCCGGCGGCGCCATCCTGCCCGTCTACGACCCGCTCATGGACGCCGCCGAGCTGCGGCACATCCTGGTGCGCCACGAGCAGGGCGCCGGCCACGCCGCCGAGGGGTACGCATCGTCGTCCGGCAAGGTCGGCGTCTGCATCGCGACATCCGGACCCGGGGCGACCAACCTCGTCACCGCGATCGCCGATGCCTACATGGACTCGGTGCCGCTGCTCGCGATCACCGGACAGGTCTTCTCGACGCTGATGGGCACGGATGCGTTCCAGGAAGCCGACATCGTGGGAATCACGATGCCGGTGACGAAGCACTCGTTCCTCGTGAAGGATGCGTCCGAGATCCCCGGAGCCATCGCCGCGGCCTACGAGATCGCGTCGACCGGTCGACCCGGTCCCGTGCTCGTCGACATCACCAAGGATGCCCAGCAGGCCATGGCGCCGTTCGCCTGGCCGCCGAAGTACGACCTGCCGGGCTACCGGCCCGTCACGAAGGCGCACGGCAAGCAGATCCAGGCGGCGGCCGCGCTCCTCGCCGAGGCGAAGAAGCCCGTGCTGTACGTCGGCGGCGGTGTGATCCGCGGTCGGGCATCGGCTGAGCTGCTCGCTCTGGCCGAGACGACGAATGCGCCGGTCGTGACCACCCTCATGGCGCGGGGAGCCTTCCCCGACTCGCACCAGCAGCACCTGGGCATGCCGGGCATGCACGGCACCGTTCCCGCGGTGCTCGCGCTGCAGGAGGCCGACCTCATCGTCTCTCTCGGCGCCCGTTTCGACGACCGCGTGACCGGCAAGGCCGCGCTCTTCGCACCGAACGCCAAGGTCGTGCACGTCGACATCGACCCTGCCGAGATCTCCAAGATCCGCACGGCCGATGTGCCGATCGTCGGCGACGTCCGCGACGTGCTGGTCGACCTCGAGTCGGCGTTCCGCACAGCGGCGAGCACCACGACCCCCGACACCGAGGAGTGGTGGTCGTACCTCGACGGACTGCGCAACGAGTTCCCTCTCGGCTATGCTCCGACGACCGACGGCCTGCTGGCCCCGCAGTACGTGATCCAGCGGATCGGCGAGCTGACGGGTCCGGAGGGCATCTACGCCGCAGGCGTGGGACAGCACCAGATGTGGGCCGCCCAGTTCATCAAGTACGAGCGTCCGAACGCCTGGCTGAACTCCGGGGGAGCAGGCACGATGGGCTACTCCGTTCCTGCGGCCATGGGCGCGAAGGTGGCCGAGCCCGAACGAGTCGTGTGGGCCATCGACGGCGACGGCTGCTTCCAGATGACCAATCAGGAGCTCGCGACCTGCTCGATCAACAACATCCCGATCAAGGTCGCGATCATCAACAACTCTTCGTTGGGCATGGTGCGCCAGTGGCAGACGCTGTTCTACGACGGGCGTCACTCGAACACGGACCTCAACACCGGTCACGGCACCATCCGCATCCCCGACTTCGTGAAGCTCGCTGAAGCATACGGCTGCCTCGCCATCCGCGTGGAGAAGGAAGAGGAGGTCGATGCCGCGATCAAGCTGGCTCTCGAGACGAACGACCGCCCTGTGGTCATCGACTTCGTCGTCAGCGCGGACTCCATGGTCTGGCCGATGGTTCCCCAGGGCGTGAGCAACAGCTACGTCCAGTACGCCCGCGAGCACGCGCCCGCATTCGACGAGGAGGACTGACCATGTCGACTCACGTGCTGAGCCTCCTCGTGGAGAACACCCCGGGTCTGCTGACCCGCGTCGCGGGGCTCTTCGCCCGCCGCGGCTTCAACATCGACTCGCTCGCGGTGGGCGTAACCGAGGTGCCTGGCATCTCGCGCATCACCGTGGTCGTCGACCTCGAGGACCTTCCGCTCGAGCAGGTGACGAAGCAGCTCAACAAGCTGATCAACGTCATCAAGATCGTCGAGCTGGACTTCCCGACGTCGGTGCAGCGCGAGCACATGCTCGTCAAGGTCCGCACGGACAACGCGACCAGGTCGAACGTCATCGAGGTCGCGAACCTGTTCCGCGCCTCGGTGGTGGACTACGCCTCCGACGCGCTGGTGATCGAGGTCACCGGTGATCGGGGCAAGGTCGATGCGATGCTCCGTGCCCTCGAGCCGTTCGGCATCAAGGAGATCGCGCAGTCGGGCCTCCTCGCCATCGGCCGCGGCGGCAAGAGCATCACCGAGCGCGTCCTGCGCGGCTGATCAGCTTTCACACACGTACACGAACATCAATCAAGGAGAGTAACCAGTGAGCACCGAGATCTTCTACGACGCAGACGCCGATCTGTCGATCATCCAGGGCAAGAAGGTCGCGATCGTCGGCTACGGCTCGCAGGGTCACGCGCACGCGCAGAACCTTCGCGACTCGGGTGTCGAGGTCGCGATCGCTCTGAAGGAGGGGTCGAAGTCGGCGCCGAAGGCGGAGGAGGCCGGATTCGCGGTCAAGACCGTCGCGGACGCCACGCAGTGGGCCGACCTCATCATGATCCTCGCGCCCGACCAGCACCAGCGCACGATCTACAGCGAGTCCATCGCCCCGAACCTCACCGAAGGCAAGACGCTCGCCTTCGCACACGGCTTCAACATCCGCTTCGGCTACATCGACGCTCCTGAGGGCGTCGACGTGATCCTCGTCGCCCCGAAGGCGCCGGGACACACGGTCCGTCGCGAGTTCGTCGCGGGCCGCGGCATCCCCGACATCATCGCCGTCGAGCGTGACGCGTCGGGCAACGCCTGGGCGACCGCGCTGTCGTACGCCAAGGCGATCGGCGGCACGCGCGCCGGCGTCATCAAGACGACCTTCACCGAGGAGACCGAGACCGACCTGTTCGGCGAGCAGGCCGTGCTGTGCGGCGGCGTCAGCCACCTCGTGCAGGCCGGCTTCGAGACCCTCACCGAAGCGGGATACCAGCCGCAGATCGCGTACTTCGAGGTGCTTCACGAGCTGAAGCTCATCGTCGACCTGATGTGGGAGGGTGGCATCGCGAAGCAGCGTTGGTCGGTCTCCGACACGGCCGAGTACGGCGATTACGTCTCGGGTCCCCGCGTCGTCACCCCCGAGGTCAAGGAGTCGATGAAGGCGATCCTCGCGGACATCCAGAACGGCAACTTCGCGAAGCGTTTCATCGACGACCAGGACAACGGCGCCGAGGAGTTCCTGGCACTGCGTGCCAAGGAGGAGACGCACCCGATCGAGGCGACCGGCAAGGAGCTGCGCTCGCTCTTCGCATGGAAGCAGCAGGACGAAGACTACGTCGACGGCAGCGCTGCGCGCTGAAGCCGCGCAGCCCACAGCGGGCTGCACACTGACGACGTTCTGACAGAGAGAG
>JAZBLP010000077.1:0-19342 GCA_037033305.1 Actinomycetota bacterium
CCGGCCGTCGACGTCAACGCGTCGAGCACCCGCCGCGAAGAGATGCTGCTGTCGACCGACGAGGTCAAGATCACCTGGAAGCTGCGTCGCGCCCTCGCGGGCCTCGACCAGCAGCAGGCGCTCGAGGTCGTCCTGGGCAAGCTCAAGGAGACCCACTCGAACGTCGAGTTCCTCGTGCAGATGCAGAAGTCGATTCCGACGCTCCCCTCGGGTGCGCACGGACACGACAACAACATCCGCTGAGCGGAGCCGGGGTGTTCGAGTCCGTCCAGACTCTGATCGACGAGCATCGCCGGGTCCAGGAGGAACTCTCCGACCCGGCGGTGCACGCCGATGCTGCTCGGGCGAAGCGCGTCAACCGTCGCTACGCCGAGCTGTCGAGGATCGTCGCCGCTTACGAGGCGTGGGTGGCGGCATCCGACGACCTCGACGCCGCGAGGGAGCTCGCCCGCGAGGACGAGGCGTTCGCCGCCGAGATCCCGACTCTCGAAGAGGGTGTGCAGTCGTCGCAGGAGAAGCTGCGCCGGCTGCTCATCCCACGCGATCCCGATGATGCGCGTGACGTCATCATGGAGATCAAGGCGGGGGAGGGTGGCGCCGAATCTGCGCTGTTCGCTGCCGATCTGCTGCGCATGTACATCCAGTACGCGGCCTCCAAGGGCTGGAAGACCGAGCTCCTCGAGCGCAACGAGTCCGATCTCGGCGGCTACAAGGACGTCCAGGTCGCCATCAAGGGATCGTCCACGGACCCCGCGCAGGGCGTCTGGGCGCACCTGAAGTACGAAGGCGGCGTGCACCGGGTGCAGCGGGTGCCGGCCACCGAGTCGCAGGGCCGCATCCACACCTCGACCACCGGCGTGCTGGTGTTCCCCGAGGTCGACGAGCCCGACGAGATCGCGATCAACCAGAACGATCTGAAGATCGACGTCTTCCGGTCCTCGGGCCCGGGCGGCCAGTCCGTCAACACGACCGACTCGGCCGTGCGCATCACGCACGTGCCCAGCGGGATCGTCGTGTCGATGCAGAACGAGAAGTCTCAGCTGCAGAACCGCGAGGCCGCGATGCGCGTGCTCCGCGCGAGGCTGCTGGCGAAGCAGCAGGAGGAGTTGGATGCCGCGGCGTCCGATGCGCGCAAGTCGCAGATCCGCGGCATGGACCGATCCGAGCGCATCCGTACCTACAACTTCCCCGAGAACCGCATCGCCGACCACCGCACGGGATTCAAGGCATACAACCTCGATCAGGTGATGGACGGGGCGCTCGAGCCGATCATCGAGAGCGCGATCCAGGCCGACGAAGAGGCGCGACTCGCCGCGGTCGGCTCCGACTCCTGAGCTGACGCCGCGGCTCTGCGCTGCGGCGCCTGGTCAGGTCCGGGCAGCGTACCGGTGCTCCGGCCGTCCTGTCGCTCCGTAGCGCAGGCGGACCTCCACGACGGCGCGAGCGGCGAGAGCGGCGAGGTGACGCTGGGCTGTGGCGCGCGAGATCCCGACGCGTTCTCCGACCTCGGCCGCTGATGCCTCCCCGTCTCCGAGAGCGGCGAGAACCAGCTGCTCGGTGGCCGATCGCGAGACCGACACGGGTTCTGCGGATCCGTGGAGGATCGCCAGGGCACGGTCGGTGTCCTCCTGTCGAAGCGGTCGGTCTCCGGCGAGCAGGTTGCGGTAGCGCATGTAGCGCTCGAGCAGGCCGACGAGCGCGCGACGATCGAAGGGCTTCAGCAGGTATCCGACGGCACCTGATCTGAGCGCACGTCGAATCGTCGGTGCGTCGTCAGCGGCCGAGATGAGGATCGCATCCACGCCGCTCTCGCGCACGAGGGCGATGCCGTCTCCGTCCGGGAGGAAGACGTCCGCCAGAAGGAGGTCCGGGCGCGACGAGCGGATGCCGTCACGTGCCTCGGCGAGGGAACGTACGGGCTCCAACGCCGAGAACCCTGGCTGGTCATCGATGATGCTCTGGTGCAGTCGACCGACGCGGAAGTCGTCGTCGAGGATCAGAACGCGCAGGGGGTCGGTCATCGGTTCTCCTCTGTCGTCGGTGTGCGGGTCACAGCGCCTCTCAGCCGCGCGGCGAACACCGCACCGTGGTCTTCGCCGCCGCCGTCGATGACCCAGAGGTCCCCGCCGCTGCGGCGCGCGATGTCTCGAGCCAACGGGATGCCGAGGCCGCGGCCGTGAACGCGATCGGAGTCGTCCTTACCCCGGGTGCGCGGCGCCATCGGGTCGATCCCCTCGAGTCCTGGACCGGAGTCCGCGACCGTCACGACGAGAGCATCGCCGTCGCCGAGAACGGCGACCTCTACCCACCGCGGGATCCGCGCGCCCGAGACGGCCGCCGTCACCGCGTTGTCGACGAGGTTGCCGACGACGGCGGCGACGTCCTCCGGCTCCGCCACACTGCCGATCAGCTGGCTCTCGTCCGCGACGCGCAGCGAGACGCCGCGTTCTCCTGCCTCGATACCCTTGGCGCCCAGGAAGGAGTGCAGAAAAGGGTCGGTGAGCAGGTCGAGTCCGGAGACGGGGAACGCGACCGATCCGCGCTCGACGAGCTCGTCGAGGAAGCCCCTGGCGTCAGCGATCCTGGCCGCGTCGATGAGACCGGCGACCACGTGCATCCGGTTCGCGAACTCGTGACGCTGCACGCGCAGGGCCGCGGTCACGGCTCGCACGGTCTCCAGCCGCTCCGTGAGCGCGATGAGGTCGGTGCGGTCGCGGATGATCAGCACGTGCCCGAGCGGCCTTCCGTCGCGGACGACCGGTCGCGAATCGAGGTAGAGCACGCGGTGGTCGACGACGCTGCTCGACGTCGTGGACGCTCCCGTCGCGGTCTCGACGACGGCGGTCGGCAGCGCGAGCTCCGACAGCGGTCGTCCGACAGCGGCGTTCAGACCGAGCATCCGGTCGGCCGCATCGTTGCTCACCCGCACGACACCGGCCGTGTCGACGGCCAAGACCCCGTCATCGACTCCGTTCAGCACCGCTGTCTGGTTCTGCACGAGCGCCACCAGCTCTTCGGGCTGCACGCCCAGGGTCAGGCGCTCCCAGCGACGGCGCAGCAACAGGAACGCCAGAAGTGCCAGCGCCAGCGCTCCGGCGGCGGAGGCGCCGATCACCGCGAGCAGGGGAGGCAGGTCATCGAAGACGCCTGTGCGCTCGAACCCGACGCTGACCTCGCCGACCGGGGTCCCCGCCCCGTCGAGCACGGGAACCTTGGCCCGAGCCGACTCTCCGAGGGTTCCGGTCTGCCAATCGACCACCTCGTTCCCGGCGAGCACCTCCTCGAACGGCGTGCTGACCATCTGGCCGATGCGCGAGGGGGTCGGATGGGCGAGTCGGGTGCCGTCGTCGTCGGCGATGACGACGAAGAGTGCGCCAGTGCGCTCCGAGACGTCCGATGCGAGGCGCTGCAGGTCACCGCTCCTCAGGTCGTCCGCGTCCGGCACCTCATCGGCCGCCGAGATGCGTGCGACCTCGTCGCGGACCTGCGGATCCTCGGCGAGCGTCCTGGCGATGCCGAGGGCGGTGGACTCGGCCTCGGTGCGGAGCTGCTGCACGGCCAGAACGAGGTACACCCCGGTGCACAGCACGACGACCAGCGCGACCGTGGCGAGGTGGAGCAGCAGGGTGCGGGTCGCGAACCGCGGTCGCGTCGTCATCGTCGTCGACACCGTGATCCTTCCTGAGCCCCTTCGCGCAATATGCGCAGAACTCACGCTACGCGCACAACATCCGGGAATGCGGCATACCGCGCCCTGGGGAGTGGGATTGCCTAATCTCGTGAGGATCCGTCGCAGTCGACGGAGCTTCGACGAAGGAGTCACAGCATGCTCGATGCGCTCACCGGCCTGTCCATGGCCGCAGAAGAGGCACCCACGTACGACGTGGCTTTCGTGCCGCCGGAGTGGGTCCTCGTCCTCCTCGGATTCACCATGGTTCTGGCGTTCATGACGCTGATCATGACCAGACGACTGACGCCGATGGTGGCCTTGATCCTCGTGCCGACCGTGTTCGGTCTGTTCGCCGGCGCGGGGCTCGGCATGGGCGACATGATCCTCGACTCGATCGCCACCATGGCCCCGACGGCCGCGCTGCTGATGTTCGCGATCATGTTCTTCGGCATCATGATCGACGTCGGTCTGTTCGACCCGCTGATCCGTCTGATCACACGAGTTCTGGGCGATGACCCCGCGAAGGTCGTGCTGGGCACGGCGATCCTCGCCGGGGCCGTGTCGCTCGACGGCGACGGCTCGACGACGTTCATCATCACGACGTCGGCGATGCTGCCGATCTACCTCCGTCTCGGCATGAGTCCGGTCGTGCTCACGTGCGTCGCCGGGTTGATGAACGGCACTCTGAACATCGTTCCGTGGGGCGGGCCGACCGTGCGCGCGGCAACCGCCCTCGGACTCCAGCCGACAGACATCTTCGTCCCCATGCTGCCGGCTCTCGGCGTCGGCATCGTCGTGACGCTGGCCTTCGCCTGGATGCTCGGGCTGGGGGAGCGCCGCCGACTCGGGCGCCTCGACTCCGAAGCGCTGCTGACGGGCGCCGACGGTGGAGCTCTGTCGACCGTGCCGAAGATCTTCCGCGGTGCCGGACCGAAGCCCGGCGCGCGTGCGGCGCTGCGCACCGGCAACATCGTCGTCGTCGCGGGTGGACGAGGTCCCGTCGCCGCGGCGAGCGTCGACCCGACCGACACCGCCATGGCGGACACCATGCTCGACCCCGCACGTCCCACGCTGCGGCCACGGCTGATCTGGTTCAACTTCGCACTCACGCTCGCCGTCATGGTGCTGCTCGTGCTCGACATCATGCCGCTTCCCTACGTGTTCATGGTCGGCGCCGCCGTCGCGCTGCTGGTCAACTTCCGAGGGATCAAGGACCAGGCCTCCGAGATCGTCGCCCATGCCCCCAGCATCGTCGGTGTCGTCTCGATGGTCATCGCGGCCGGAGTGCTGGTCGGAGTGCTGACCGGCACCGGGATGGTCGATGCGATGGCGACCTGGATCACCGACGTGCTGCCGCCCGCACTCGGCCCCTTCCTCGCACCCATCACCGGGGTCCTGTCGATCCCGTTCACGTTCTTCATGTCGAACGATGCCTTCTACTTCGGCATCCTGCCGGTGCTCTCGCAGAGCGCGGCGACGTTCGGCATCGACCCCGTCGAGATGGCGAGGGCATCGATCATCGGTCAGCCGGTGCGCCTGCAGAGCCCGCTCGTGCCGGCGATCCTCCTGCTCGTCTCGCTGGCCGGCGTCAACCTGGGCGACCACCACCGGAAGGTGCTGTGGCGCGCGGTGATCGTCTCGCTCGTGATGCTCGCCGTCGGCATCCTGTCGGGCGCGATCCCCTTCTTCGTCGCCCAGTGAGGGCGATAGGCTCGGCGCGTGATCACCTTCCTCTTCCGCGCGCTGATGTACGTCATCTCGGCCGGTCTCGGTCTCATCGTGGCCGACCTCGCGCTCGAGGGATTCCAGATCCAATGGGACCAGTGGTGGGGGTTCGTGCTCTGCATCCTGATCTTCGCGCTGCTGCAGAGCGTGCTCTCGCCGTGGGTCAGCAAGATCGCAGATCGCTACGCGCCGGTCCTGATGGGGGGCATCGGAATCTTCTCGACGCTCATCGCCCTCGTGGTCGTCGTCCTGCTGCCTATCGGAGGACTGCGCATCGTCGATCTCGCGGGCTGGCTGCTCGGATCGGTCATCGTCTGGCTGATCACCGCGGTCGGGAGCGTGCTGCTGCCGCTGATCTTCCTTCGCAAGAAGGTCGACAAGGTGAGGACGCGCCGAGGGGTGGCCTGAGAGCGCTGGCGCGTCAGATCGAGTAGTCGGGGGCGGTGAGAACCGCGCGGGTGTCCTCACCCACGACCCGTGCACGGGGCTTGGCCGGCACGCCGACGAGGATGCTGTCAGCCGGGGCGTCGCGGGTGACCACGGCGTTCGCTCCGACCACGGAACCGTCGCCGATGGTGATCGGCCCGAGGATCTTCGCCCCGGCTCCCACAGCGACGCCGTCGCCGAGCGTGGGGTGCCGCTTCCCGGCGTCGCGCGTGCGTCCGCCGAGGGTGACCCCGTGATACAGCATCACGTCGTCCCCGACTTCTGCCGTCTCGCCGATGACCACGCCCATGCCGTGGTCGATGAAGAAGCGTCGACCGATCCGCGCGCCGGGGTGGATCTCGATCCCGGTGAGCCACCGTGACACCTGGGAGGTCGCTCGGGCGAGCAGTCGCAGCCGACGGCGCCACAGCGCGTGCGAGATCCGGTGGACCCAGATCGCGTGCAGCCCCGGATACAGCAGTGCCACTTCGGCGCCGCTGCGCGCGGCGGGGTCGCGAAGACGCGCTGCCGCGATGTCCTCGCGTATTCGGCCGATCATGTCCATCGGGTGGTTCAGGCCTCGCGCAGATCCTCGTAGAGCGCCGTCGAGAGATAACGCTCGCCGAACGACGGGATGATGACGACGATCGTCTTTCCCGCAGCCTCCGGGCGCTGGGCGACCTGCAGCGCGGCCCAGATCGCGGCCCCGCTCGACATGCCGACGAGGATGCCCTCCCGGCTCGCGGTCTCACGCGCGACACGGATGGCGTCGTCGAAGGTGACGTCGATGACCTCGTCGAGGACGTCACGATCGAGGATGGGGGGCACGAAGTTCGGTCCGATGCCCTGGATCTTGTGCGGCCCCGGGTGTCCCTCGGTGAGAATGGGGGAATCCTTGGGTTCCACCGCGACGATCTGCACTCCCGGGACGCGCTCCTTCAGAACCTGACCGACGCCGGTGATGGTTCCGCCGGTGCCGATGCCTGCGACGAGGTAGTCGACGGAGCCCTCGGTGTCGCGGAGGATCTCTTCGGCCGTGGTCAGGCGATGGATCGCGGGGTTCGCCTCGTTGGCGAACTGCTTCGCGAGAATCGCACCCGGCGTGCGGGCAGCGATGGCCTCGGCCTCGGCGATCGCGTTCGTCATGCCTTTGGTCGGGTCGGTGAGGATGAGCTCGGCGCCGAACGCCCTGAGCAGGAGGCGCCGCTCCTTCGACATCGACGCCGGCATCGTGAGGATCACCTTGTATCCGCGCGCCGCACCGACCATGGCCAGTGCGATACCGGTGTTGCCGCTGGTCGCCTCCACGATCGTGCCTCCGGGCTTCAGCTCGCCCGAGGCCTCTGCAGCGTCGACGATCGCGATGCCGAGCCGGTCCTTGACGCTCGAGGCCGGGTTGTAGAACTCGAGCTTCGCGAGCACTGTCGCGCCGAGGCCCTCGGTGACCCGGTTCAGGCGAACCAGGGGAGTGTTGCCGAAAGCGGAGGTGATGTCGGAGTGGATACCGGGCATGGGGAGAGCCTTCCTGTACGGGGGACTGCGCGCTCCAGCCTATGCGAGAGCCCTCGAGGGGTGGGCAATATGACGCCTGCCGCGCCCTACGCTTGATGCATGCCCGATCTCTCCCTCGCCTCCGCCGTTCATGCGGCGGCCCGACAGCTCGCCGAGGCGGGCGTCGCGGATCCTCTCGTCGACGCGGAGCTTCTCGCCGGTCACGTCCTCGGCGCGAGGCGTGGAGAAGTGCAGGCGTCGATCATCCGCGGAGATGCGGTGGACGAGACGGATGCCGACGCGCTGCGGGCGCTGGTCGCTCGTCGCGCCACGAGGGAGCCTCTGCAGCACATCACCGGAACGGCGCCCTTCCGGCACCTCGAGCTCGCGGTCGGGCCAGGGGTCTTCGTCCCGCGACCGGAGACCGAGACGGTGGTGCAGTACGCGATCGACGCGCTTCTGGGATCCGCGCTGCCCGACCCGATCGGCGTCGACCTCGGCACCGGAAGCGGAGCGATCGCTCTCGCCATGGCCACCGAGGTGCCCCATTCGCGCATCTTCGCCACCGAGCTCTCACCCGACGCCTACCCGTGGGCGGCGCGGAACACCGCGGGGGTGGCCAACCTCACCCTGGTGAACGACGACCTGGCGCACGCGTTCGCGGAGCTCGACGGCACTGCATCCGTCGTGATCTCGAACCCGCCGTACGTTCCCGACGCCGCAGTGCCTCGGGACCCTGAGGTGCGACTGTTCGATCCGTCGATGGCGCTGTACGGGGGAGAGGACGGCCTCGACATCGTGCGCGTGCTCAGCGTGCGTGCGCTCGAGCTGCTGCATCCGGGCGGTCTGCTGGTGATAGAGCACGGCGAGCTCCAGGGAGAGGAGATCCGCAGCATCCTCACGCGCGACGGCTGGCGAGCCGCAGCGACGCACCGCGACCTCACGTCGCGGGACCGAGCGACGACCGCTCTGCGTCCCTGACGCACAGACACGAAGCGCACAGACATCGCCGACTAGAATCGGAGCGTCATGTCCTCCATCTTCGATTGCGGCGACGAGGCCCAACTCCTCGCCGGCATGCGCCACGCCCGTCAGGCCATCGCCCGCGGGGAACTCATCGTCATGCCCACCGACACGGTGTACGGCGTCGCGGCCGACGCGTTCTCACCTGCTGCGGTACAACGCCTCCTCGACGCCAAGGGGCGAGGGCGCAACCAGCCGCCTCCCGTGCTCATCGGCACCAAGGAGACGCTGCACGCGCTGGCGGAGTCTGTTCCCGAGCCCGTCCAACGACTCGTTGACGCGTTCTGGCCCGGCGGCCTGACCATCGTGCTCCCCGCCCAGCCCTCTCTCGTCTGGGATCTGGGCGATACGGAGGGAACCGTCGCCGTCAGGATGCCCGAGGGGCGCGTCGCGTTGGAGCTCCTTGCAGAGACCGGACCGCTGGCCGTGTCCAGCGCGAACCGCACCGGTCGTGAGTCGGCGATCTCGGCGTACGATGCCGAGCGGATGCTCGGCGACAGCGTGTCCGTGTATCTCGCAGACGGCGTCAGTCGCGACGGGATCGCATCGACGATCGTCGATGCGACGTCCCTGGTTCCCCGGGGAGCCGAACCCGTCGCCGGCGGGGTGCGGATCCTCCGGGCCGGCGCCGTCAGCCGCGAACGGCTGGAAGCGGTGCTCGGCGACCTGCTCGAACCCGAGGCGCCGTCGCCGGAGTCGGACGGGGATTCGTGAAGCAGTACCTCCTCACGATCATCCTCACCGCCGCGATCACCTTCGCGTTGACCTGGGCGGTCTGGAAGCTGAGCCTGCGCTACAAGCTGTACCCCGGCATCCGAGAGCGGGACGTGCACACGACTCCCACTCCCCGTCTCGGCGGGGTCGCGATCTTCCTCGGCATCGCCGCGGCGATCGGGGTCTCGGCTCTGAACCCGTTCTTCACCACCATGTGGATGCCGCCGCAGACGATGTGGTCGATTCTCGCCGCATCCCTGCTGATCGCGGTCATCGGCGTCGTCGACGATCTGTGGGATCTCGACTGGATGATCAAGCTCGGCGCACAGTTCCTCGCCGCCGGGATCATCACGGTCGGCGGCGGGCTGCAGATCCTCTCCCTGCCGTTCGGCGACCTGATCGTCTTCTCCAGCTGGCTGAGCATCACCATCACGATGTTCGCGATCGTCATCGTGATGAACGCCGTCAACTTCATCGACGGCCTCGACGGGCTCGTGGCCGGTGTCTGTCTGATCGCCAACGGCGTCTTCTTCGCCTACTCCTACATCCTGACGCGTGACACCGGCGCATCGAGCTACTTCAACCTCGCATCCTTCCTGGCGGCGGTTCTGATCGGCGCCTGCCTCGGCTTCCTCCCGTTCAACTGGAGCCCCGCGAAGCTCTTCATGGGCGATTCGGGAGCGCTCGTGATCGGTCTGCTGATGGCGACATCCGCGATCGCAGTGACGGGGCAGCTCGAGCCGTCGGCCCTCGATCCCGAACGACTCGGGCGATCGCAGCTCCTCGGCGCGTTCATCCCGATCCTCCTCCCACTGCTGGTGGTGCTGCTGCCGCTCCTCGATTTCGGCCTCGCTGTGCTGCGCCGGATGAATGCGGGGAAGTCGCCGTTCTCACCCGACCGCAAGCATCTGCATCACCGCATGCTCGATCTCGGCCACCGTGACCGCGATGCCGTGCTCATCTTCTACGCCTGGACCGCGGTCATCTCGCTGGCCGTCCTCCTCATGTACGTGGGTGCGCGTGAGGACTGGCCCGGCCAGTACCTCCTCGGGGTCGTGTTCGGCCTGGTCGGAATCGCCGCGTGCCTCGTCATCACCCTGAATCCCCTGCGCCGACGGAAGCCCGCGGCGTCTGCTGAGTCCGATCCGACACCCGTGGAGTCCCCGTGAGCCCGAGCCCCGTTTCCAGCAATCCGATCCTGCGGAGGACGCTGATCTGGTCCGCGGTCTCGATGGCGGTCCTCGCGATCGTCGCCGGCGCGATCGGTCTTCTCGTCGGGGGCACGGAGGGGCTCGTGAGCGGCCTGTTGGGCGTCGTGCTCGCGATGCTGTTCCTCGGCATCACCGCGCTCAGCATCCTGATCGCCAACCGCTGGTTCGGCGATCCGCTCTACGTGCAGCTGTTCTTCGCGATCGTGCTCGGCGGGTGGCTTCTCAAGCTCGGTCTCTTCGTCGTGATCATGATCGTCCTGAGCGGTCAGCCCTGGATCGAGCCGATGGTGTTCTTCCTCTCGATCGTGACCGGCGTGGTCGCGACCCTCGTCATCGACGTGATCGTCATCACGCGGATGCGACTCCCGAACGTGAGCGACGCGTCCCTTCCGTCCGAGGCGCCGACCGACCGCGCGCCGGGGGTGGAGCTGCCGACCGTGGTGCCGGAGGATCGTGCCCCGGGTCGCCACCACATCGTGCCCGAACCTCAGGGGGAGGAAGGGCCCGGCGAACAGCCCCCTCGGTCTTAGGACACCCTCTTATTCTGATAGTGTTGAGACGTGCCCGCCGCTCGCCCGCGAGCGCTTGCGCTTGAAGCACACCGACCATCGTCGCCCCGGTTCTGACCGGTGCCCCGAAGCTGGAGCCCGCGCTGTTCAATCTTGCTGCGACCCTGATGCCCAAACTCGCCTCTGACGGCGAGTTCCACGGACCTTCGATCGACGAGTTCTTCCCGGAGATCCTCTTCACTGTGGCGGGTATCCCCGTCCATCGAATCCACCTCGTCCAGTTCATCGCAGTGGTCGCCGTCGTGCTGATCCTGGTTCTCGGAACCCGCCGCATGAAGATCGTCCCCGGTCGCTTCCAGAGCGTCGTCGAGATGGGGCTGGACTTCGTCCGTTCCAACATCGCGCACGACCTCCTCGGGCGCAAGGACGGAAACCGATTCCTGCCGATCCTCACCACGATCTTCTTCATGGTGCTGTTCATGAACATCACGGGAATCATCCCGTTCCTGAACATCGCCGGTACGAGCATCGCCGCCGTGCCGCTGACGCTCGCGCTGGTGAGCTACATCACCTTCATCTACGCGGGCATCAAGAAGAGCCCCGTCGGCTTCTTCAAGAACGCGCTGTTCCCGGCAGGCGTGCCGTGGCCGGTCTACATCATCGTGACGCCGATCGAGTTCCTCTCGACCTTCATCATCCGTCCCGTCACGCTGATGCTCCGACTCCTGATGAACATGGTCGTCGGCCACATGCTCCTGGTGCTGTGCTTCGCAGCCACCCAGTTCTTCTTCTTCACCGCAGGTGGCGGCTGGGCCGCCCTCGGTGTCGGAACCCTCGCCTTCGGCGGCGCCTTCACTCTCTTCGAGATCCTGGTCGCCGTTCTCCAGGCATACGTCTTCACCGTCCTCACCGCGGTCTACATCCAGCTCGCGGTCGCAGAAGAGCACTGAGCGGGTCGGCAACTGCCGTCCCACCCAACGAAAGGAAAAACCCGTGGACGCTACTACGGTTCTCGCAGACATCAACGGTCACCTCGCATCGGTCGGCTACGGCCTCGCTGCGATCGGTCCGGCCATCGGCGTGGGTATCGTCGTCGGCAAGACCATCGAGGGTGTCGCTCGTCAGCCCGAGCTGGCCGGCCGCCTCCAGGTCCTCATGTGGATCGGTATCGCCTTCACCGAGGCGCTTGCATTCGTCGGCATCGCCGTCGGATTCATCCCCTTCCCGTAATCCGAACCGACTTCTGAAGGAGACAGGATGCTGAACGCTCTTGTCACGAACCTCGCAGCAGAGGGTGAAACACACAACCCGCTGATCCCTGCGTGGTACGACATCATCTGGTCGGGTCTGTGGTTCCTCGTCATCCTCGTCGTCGTGTGGAAGGTCGCCCTTCCGAAGTTCACGGCCATGCTCGACAAGCGGTCAGCCGCCATCGAGGGCAACATCGCCAAGGCCGACGAAGCACAGAAGCAGGCTGAGGCCGCGCTCGAGGAGTACACCCGTCAGCTCGCCGAAGCACGCACCGAGGCCGGTGAGATCCGCGAAGCCGCCCGTGAGGACGGCAAGAAGATCGTCGCCGAGGCCAAGGACGCGGCTTCGACGGAGGCTGCCCGCATCACCGCGACCGCGCACACGCAGATCGAGGCCGAGCGTCAGACCGCTCTCGTCTCGCTGCGCAGCGAGGTGGGCTCGCTCGCCATCGACCTCGCCGGCGGCGTCGTCGGCGAGACGCTCTCCGACGATGCACGTGCGACCGCGGTCGTCGACCGCTTCCTCGCCGACCTCGAAGCATCCGAGAAGGCGGCTCAGTAATGGGCAGCGCGACCACTCAGGCACTCGCGGCATCCACTCAGGCGCTTGCCGCAGCGAAGGACGTCACACTCGACACGGCCCGAGAGCTGTTGGCAGCCGCCCGTGCCGTGGCCGAGTCGTCCCAGCTGAGCGGCGCGCTCGCCGACCCCGCGGCTCCGGCCGTGGCGCGACAGAACGTCGTCGCAGCGGTGTTCGGCGGGTTCTCTCAGGATGCCCAGAGCATTCTGAGAGCCGTCGTCGCCGAGCGGTGGTCTTCCGCGTCCGAGCTCGTCGACGGTGTCGAGGAACTCGCCATCCGTGTCGCGGCCATCGCCGCTCCGCAGACGGACATCGGGGGAGAGCTCTTCGGTTTCTCCCGCGTCATAGCTGCGAATCCGGAGCTCGAGCTCGCGCTCGGGAGCCGACTCGGAGGAGAGGACGCCAAGGCCGCGCTCGTCGAGAAGCTGCTCGCGGGCGGCGTCAGCGACGCCACGTCGCTGATCGTGTCGTCACTGGTGCGTCAGCCTCGCGACCGCCGCATCCGTCAGATGCTGACTCGCGCAACGCGGATCGTCGCCAGCCAGGGCGAGCGCGTCGTCGCGACGGTGCACACCGCGAAGCCTCTCACCGACGCTCAGCGCACCCGTCTCAGCGCAGCGCTCTCGCAGCGCTACGACGGCACGGTGTCGCTCAACGAGGTCCTCGACCCCGCCGTCGTCGGAGGCCTGCGCGTGCAGATCGCCGATGACGTCATCGACGGCAGCATCTCCGCCCGTCTCGCCGATCTTCGCCAGAAGCTCGCCGGCTAACACGACTTCGCGCGGGGAACCGCGCACCCAGATACAAAGGGAAGACAATGGCAGAACTATCGATCAGCCCCGACGTCATCCGTGACGCGCTGAAGGACTTCGCCGCAGCATACGAGCCCTCGGGCGCAGCGGCGACCGAGGTCGGCACCGTCATTGACGCCGCCGACGGCATCGCGCATGTCGAAGGACTGCCGGGCGTCATGGCGAACGAGCTCGTCGCCTTCGCGGACGGCACCAAGGGCCTTGCGCTCAACCTCGACGAGAACCAGATCGGTGTCGTCATCCTCGGAGACTTCACCGGCATCGAGGCTGGACAGGAAGTCACCCGCACGGGTGAGGTCCTCTCCGTCCCCGTCGGCGACGGCTACCTCGGCCGCGTGGTCGACCCGCTGGGAAACCCGATCGACGGTCTCGGCTCCATCGCGACCGAGGGCGTGCGCGAGCTCGAGCTGCAGGCGCCTGGCGTCATGCAGCGCAAGTCGGTGCACGAGCCGATGCAGACCGGCATCAAGGCCATCGACGCGATGATCCCCGTCGGCCGCGGTCAGCGTCAGCTGATCATCGGTGACCGCCAGACCGGCAAGACGGCGATCGCGATCGACACGATCATCAACCAGAAGGCCAACTGGGAGTCCGGCGACGTCAACAAGCAGGTGCGCTGCATCTACGTCGCGATCGGTCAGAAGGGCTCGACCATCGCTTCGGTGAAGGGCGCGCTCGAAGAGGCCGGCGCCCTGGAGTACACCACGATCGTGGCGGCTCCGGCATCCGACCCTGCCGGCTTCAAGTACCTCGCTCCGTACACGGGTTCGGCCATCGGCCAGCACTGGATGTACGGCGGCAAGCACGTCCTCATCATCTTCGACGACCTGTCGAAGCAGGCCGAGGCCTACCGCGCCGTGTCGCTCCTGCTGCGCCGCCCGCCGGGCCGCGAGGCATACCCGGGTGACGTCTTCTACCTGCACTCCCGTCTGCTGGAGCGTTGCGCAAAGCTCTCCGACGAGCTCGGTGCGGGTTCGATGACCGGCCTTCCGATCATCGAGACCAAGGCGAACGACGTCTCGGCGTACATCCCGACCAACGTGATCTCGATCACCGACGGCCAGATCTTCCTCCAGTCCGATCTCTTCAACGCCAACCAGCGTCCGGCGGTCGACGTGGGTATCTCGGTCTCGCGAGTCGGCGGTGACGCTCAGGTCAAGTCGATCAAGAAGGTCTCCGGAACGTTGAAGCTGGAGCTCGCGCAGTACCGCTCCCTCGAGGCGTTCGCGATGTTCGCGTCCGACCTCGACGCGGCCTCGCGTCGTCAGCTCTCGCGTGGTGCGCGCCTGACCGAGCTGCTCAAGCAGCCGCAGTACTCGCCGTACCCCGTCGAGGAGCAGGTCGTCTCGATCTGGGCCGGCACGAAGGGCAAGCTCGACACGCTCGAGGTCTCCGACGTGCTGCGCTTCGAGCGCGAGCTGCTCGACTACCTCCGTCGCAACACGAAGGTCCTCGACACCCTGCGCGAGACCAACGTCCTCGACGACGACACGGTGGCTGAGCTCGACAAGCACACCGACGCCTTCCTCCTGGAGTTCCAGAGCGGCAAGGGGCAGGCCATCGGCGCCCCGGGCCACGAGGAGCACGCTGCAGCCGAGGCTGATGACGTCAACCAGGAGAAGATCGTCAAGGGTCGTCGCGCGTAATCGCGTGAGGAACTGATTTCATGGGCGCTCAACTCAGGGTCTACAAGCAGAAGATCTCTTCTGCTCAGACGACCAAGAAGATCACGAAGGCGATGGAACTCATCGCGGCTTCGCGCATTCAGAAGGCCATGGCACGCGTCAAAGCGTCCAGCCCCTTCGCGCGGGCCGTGACGAGGGCCGTGTCCGCCGTCGCGACGCACTCGAACGTCGACCACCCGCTCACCCGCGAGCCTGAGACGATCCGCCGCTCTGCGGTCGTGATCTTCTCGTCGGACCGCGGTCTCGCCGGAGCCTTCAACTCGCAGATCCTCCGTGAGGGCCTCGAAGTGGCTGAGCTCCTTCGTGGGCAGGGCAAGGAGCCGGTGTTCTACCTCGTCGGACGCAAGGCTGTCGGCTACTTCCAGTTCCGCCGTATCGCGGCTGCTGCGGAGTGGACCGGCGACACCGACACCCCGTCGTTCCACACGGCGGAGGAGATCTCGGCCACGCTGCTCGAGGACTTCTCGCGTGGTGCGGACGAAGGCGGCGTCGACGAGATCCACCTCGTATACAACCGCTTCGTCAGCATGATGACGCAGTCGCCGGAATCCGTGCGCCTGCTTCCGCTGGAGATCGCGGAAGCCGATGACTCGGAAGCGGGAAGCGCCGTCTACCCGCTGTACGAGTTCGAGCCGGATGCCGAGACAGTCCTCGACGCGATCCTGCCGGTGTACATCCAGAGCCGTGTCTTCAACGCTCTCCTGCAGTCGTCTGCTGCCAAGCAGGCTGCGACGCAGAAGGCGATGAAGTCGGCCAGCGACAACGCCGACAAGCTCATCACCGACTACACCCGTCTGCGCAACAACGCGCGTCAGGCGGAGATCACGCAGCAGATCGCGGAGATCGTCGGCGGCGCCGACGCACTCTCGTCGAGCAAATAGACCATCAGGAAAGAGACGAAAATGACCACCACCGCCACGGCTGACCAGCCGGCGACCGCGGTCGTCGGGCGCGTCGCACGCGTCAACGGTCCGGTTGTCGACATCGAGTTCCCGCACGACTCGATCCCGGACATCTACAACGCTCTGAAGACCACGATCGCCATCGGCGAGGAGTCGACGGAGATCACGCTCGAGGTCGCTCAGCACCTCGGCGACGACCTGGTGCGAGCGATCGCGCTGAAGCCCACGGACGGCATCGTGCGTGGCCAGGAAGTGCGCGACACCGGAGAGGCCATCTCGGTCCCCGTCGGTGACGTCACCAAGGGCAAGGTCTTCAACGTGATCGGCGAGGTCCTGAACCTCGAGCCCGGCGAGACCATCGAGGTCACCGAGCGCTGGCCGATCCACCGCAAGGCTCCGAACTTCGACCAGCTCGAGTCGAAGACCACCATGTTCGAGACCGGCATCAAGTCGATCGACCTTCTGACGCCGTACGTGCTCGGCGGAAAGATCGGTCTGTTCGGTGGCGCCGGTGTCGGAAAGACCGTCCTCATCCAGGAGATGATCCAGCGCGTCGCGCAGGACCACGGTGGTGTGTCGGTGTTCGCCGGTGTCGGTGAGCGCACCCGTGAGGGCAACGACCTCATCCACGAGATGGAAGAGGCCGGTGTCTTCGACAAGACGGCCCTCGTGTTCGGCCAGATGGACGAGCCGCCGGGAACGCGTCTGCGCGTCGCCCTCTCGGCTCTGACGATGGCGGAGTACTTCCGCGACGTGCAGAAGCAGGACGTGCTGCTCTTCATCGACAACATCTTCCGCTTCACGCAGGCCGGTTCCGAGGTCTCCACGCTGCTGGGCCGCATGCCCTCCGCCGTGGGGTACCAGCCGAACCTCGCCGACGAGATGGGCCTCCTCCAGGAGCGCATCACGTCGACGCGTGGCCACTCGATCACCTCGCTGCAGGCGATCTACGTGCCCGCCGATGACTACACCGACCCGGCCCCGGCGACCACGTTCGCCCACCTCGACGCCACCACGGAGCTCTCGCGTGAGATCGCGTCGAAGGGTCTGTACCCGGCCATCGACCCGCTGACCTCGACGTCGCGCATCATGGACCCCCGCTACTTGGGCGAGGACCACTACCGCGTCGCCACCACGGTCAAGCAGATCCTCCAGAAGAACAAGGAACTGCAGGAGATCATCGCCATCCTCGGTGTCGACGAGCTCTCCGAGGAAGACAAGATCGTCGTGTCGCGTGCACGTCGTATCCAGCAGTTCCTCTCGCAGAACACCTACATGGCGAAGAAGTTCACGGGTGTCGAGGGTTCGACCGTCCCGCTCAAGGAGACCATCGAGTCGTTCGATGCGATCACCCGCGGTGACTTCGACCACGTCGCTGAGCAGGCCTTCTTCAACGTCGGTGGCATCTCCGATGTCGAAGAGCAGTGGGCGAAGATCCAGAAGGAGAACGGCTGATCATGGCGCTGCATGTCAGCCTCGTCTCCGCGGATGCGGAGGTCTGGACGGGAGAGGCGAGCCTCGTGGTCGCCAAGACCGTCGAGGGCGAGATCGGATTCATGGCCGGCCACGAGCCGGTCCTGGCGATCCTTGCCCAGGGCGAGGTCCGGATCACGCAGACGGATGGCACCAAGGTGCTCGCCAACGCACAGGACGGATTCCTCTCGATGGAGAGCGACGTCCTGACGATCGTGGCAGGCAACGCGGCTCTCATCGCCTGATCAGTTCAGTTCATCGCGTCCGCCTCGGCCCCTGTGGGGTCGGGGCGGACGCGTCTGTATCCGGAGGTCTCATGAAGATTCTGCTGCCCCCGTCGGAGACCAAGCGACCCGGAGGGCGCGGTGCGCCTCTCGACGAGAGCTCGCTCGCGCTCCCCGGTCTGATCGCCGAGCGCCGAGCAGTGGTCGACGCGCTCGTCGATCTGGCGCAGGACGAGGACGAAGCGCGCAGAGTGCTCAAGCTGAGCGCGAAGCAGGCCGGGGATGTCGAGCACAATCGGATGCTGCGGTCGTCCGCGACCATGCCCGCCGTCGACCGCTACACCGGTGTTCTGTACGACGCGCTCGATGCGAGCAGTCTCAGCCCGGCGTCTCGTCGCTGGCTCGGTTCGCACGTGTGGATCCACTCGGCGCCGCTGGGTCCGATCGGGGCCCTCGACCTCATTCCGTCGTACCGGCTCGCCGCAGGGACTTCGTTGCCTGGCGTGGCTGCGCTGCGCAGGCATTGGGCGGACGCGACCACGGCTGCGATGGCGGGGGAGGACCCCGACTTCGTTCTCGATCTGCGCAGTGAGGCGTACGTCGCGCTCGGCCCCGTGCCGGAACCCGTGCCCTCCGCCTATGTGCGGGTCGTCACCGAGCACGGACGCGCCCTCAATCACTTCAATAAGAAGTCGAAGGGTCTTCTCGTGCGTGCTCTGGCAGAGGCCCGCCCGCGAGTGCGGTCGCTTCGAACGCTCAGGACATGGGCGGCGAGCCGGGGTCTCGTCCTTCGACCCGCCGACGACCCCGGGGTCGAGGAGCTCGTCGTCGCGGAATGACAGCGCACGACGGGCGCTGCGTTCCTGCTGCGTGTGTCGTTGCCTCGAATATCACCACACCGATATGGTGGGTGTCGCGGCGCGCACAGCGTCCGCTCCATCGGATCCGGAGGGGATCATGTACAACGACTATTACGACAACGGGGCGGCTATCGCCGGTCTGCTCGTCGTCTTCTTGATCAGTCTGCTCTTCGCGCTGGCGTTCTATGTGATCTCGTCGATCTTCCTCATGAAGATCTTCGAAAAGGCCGGCGTGCAGGGCAAGTGGCGCGCGTGGGTGCCCGTGTACAACACGATGATCTTCGCAAAGCTCGGAGACATCTCGCCGTGGGTCGTCCTCATCGGCATCGGGCTCTCGTTCATCCCGTACCTCAACTTCCTGACTGGCATCGCTCTGGCAGTGGTGCTCGCTCTGGCCGCATGGCGGGTCGGACTGAAGCTGCAGAAGGATGCCGTCTGGGTCGTCCTGTTCGTTCTGCTCTCGATCGTCTGGTACGGCATCAACGCCTTCGACAAGTCGCGCTGGAACCCGAACATCGTTCCGGCACCATGGGCAGGAAACAGCTTCCTCGCGGACTCCACCGTCTGGGACGGCGTTCCCGTGCAGCCGCGTCCGGCAGCAGGCCCCGGCTACGGCGCCCCGCAGGGCTACGGTGCTCCTCAGCAGGGTTACGCACCTCCTGCCCCGCAGGGATATGCGCCGCCCGCGCAGCCCGGCTACGCTCCGCCCGCCCAGCCCGGATACGTGCCGCCCGCGGCGCCGTCGACCACCGGTGCTCCGCCGGCCGCTCCGTCGACGCCGCCTACC
>JAZBLP010000078.1:0-18910 GCA_037033305.1 Actinomycetota bacterium
GCGTTCGCGCGACGTCATCGACGGCCGCCCCCGCGGTGTCCTCACGAAGTTCGGCGTCTCGCGCGTCCGCTTCCGTGACATGGCACACCGTGGCGAGCTGCCCGGTGTCACCAAGTCGAGCTGGTAAGTCTCAGCAGACGAAAGGGGCGAGGATCTTCGGATCCTCGCCCCTTTCGCTGTCTCCGGGCCAGCTGCGTCCGCTCTCGCATCCCCGGGAGGAGAACTTGCCCTCGGGAGGAGGACTGCCGTGCTTCTGTCCTCCCGAAGCGCAGTTCTCCTCCCGAGGCGCGCACCGAGACGCACGGCGAGGTGCCACGTGGCCGCGCCACTTCTTCTGCACGCGGCGTGGGTCGATTGGTGCGATGCACGATTCGCGAGTCCTGCTCGGAACTCGGATGCCGCCGCGCGCCGCGGGGTGATTCTGAGTTGCGTCACGCTCGCGGCGCGGAGAGTGCTGTGGGTGCTCGACGCCTCTGAACCGCATGTCTCTGCACCGCCGAGGTCAGGTCATGTGGCCGTCTCGCGCGGGACCATCCATTGGAACGAGCCAGTGTTCCCCAGGAACCCGGATTCACGCGAGGACTCACTCGAGAATGCACTGATCCTGGTCGCGGGCTGTCAGCCGAATGAAAGCGCACTGGCGACGTGGGAATCGGCGATGCGACAGAATCTCGTGAGCCCGGGGGTGCTCGAGCGAGCTCCGCTTCCGCCGAAGGCCCGAGGGCTCCTCGCCGACGCTCGTCCGTTCGCGGACTCCGGCGCGGAGAGCATCTTCCAGACGCGGCTTCGGTGGTTGGGAATCCCCGTCGTTCCACAGGTCTGGATACTCGGCCATCGAGTCGACTTCGTCATCGGCGAACGGCTGGTCATCCAGATCGACGGCGGGCACCATGTCGGTCGACAGCGCACGAGCGACATCGCCCACGACGCACTGCTGAAGCTGAACGGCTATCACGTGATCCGCATCGGCTACGACCAGCTGATGGGTCAGTGGGCGCAGGTGCAGCAGGTGATCCTGACAGCCATCGGGCAGCGACTTCACGTCGCTTCGTGAACGCGCAGTTCTCCTCCCGAAAGGGGCGAGGGGCGGGAAGGGCGAGGGGCAGGAGCAGGGCAGCGCAGCGCCCATGCATCAGACGGATGCTGTCGCGTGCGCCACCGCCCAGGTGAGCGCGTAATCGGCGATCTCCTCCCAGCCGTCCTGGCTGACGAGACGGTGGGTGCGGCCGGGGTACTCCTTGTAGTCGACGGTGGCGGGACTGCCGGACGAGCGGTACTTCTTGACGATCGCGCGTCCGATGGCGGGGGGCGCCACGTGGTCGATCTCACCGGTGATGACGAGCAGCGGGGCGCGGTCGGCCCGTGCGTAGTCGACGCGGGTGACTCCGCCCTTCTCGTTGAGCACCGAGGTGACGCCTTCGAAGAAGACCCTGTTGTAGGAGTTCACGGCGTACTCCTCCCACAGGGCATCGGATGCCGCGCGCGAGAGGTCGTTGCCGAACGTGAAGTGGAAGTGGCGCTTCGACAGCGGCTTGGCGCCGTTGCGACCGAAGGGGTTCGAGAGGATCGGCGTTCCCGTCCAGAGCGTCGAGAGGGGGAGTGCGGTGACGCCGGCTGTCTGTCCCGGGGCCACGCCCACGTAAGCGGCGCCGAGGCCGCGGTCGGCCAGCATCTGCGTGAGCACGCCGCCGAACGAGTGGCCCATGATGATCGGCTTGACCGGAAGCGCACGGATGATGCGCTCGTAGTTGTCGGCGATCTGCTTCAGGCCGATTCCCTTGAGGGCTGACGGGTCGCGGCGGATGTCCTCGACGGAGCGGTCGTCGATTCCGGGCCATCCCGGAATGATCACCTCGTGGCCCTGGGCGCGGAAGCGCTCGGCCCACGTGTTCCAGCTCTTCGGGGTCATCCAGAGGCCGTGGATCAGGACGATCGGGGTCTTGTCGGTGCTGGTCATGATTTCTTCTCCTGTGTCTGCCCCACTCGGTGCGGGTGCGTTACGCTGATAGTAGACCGAACGTTCTATCTATTGCAATCTATTCCCGGAATCCGGAATCGGATGACACGATGAGAGGGATCACTATGAAGACCACGACTTCCAGCGCGACCCCGACGACGGCTCCGAAGCGGCCCAGCGCAGCCCGCACCCGGCTGATCGACGCCGCCACCAGGCTCTTCTACGAGGAGGGGATCCATGCGGTCGGCGTCGACCGCATCATCGACGAGGCCGCGGTCACGAGGGCGACGCTCTACAACCAGTTCGGCGGCAAGGAGAACCTCGTCCTCGCGTATCTGCGCAACGAGGACGAGATGCTGCGCGCGCTGTTCGCCGAGGCCGGGGAGGCGGTGACGGATCCGGCGCAGCTGGTCGACGCCGTGATCGAGGGCATCGCCGCCGACATCCGCCTCCGGCACACACGTGGCTGCCCGTTCATCAACGCGGCAGCCGAGTACCCCGAGGCGGACGGCCCCGTCCGGCAGCTGATCGACGAGCACCGGGAGTGGTTCCGCTCGACACTGCAGGCCGTCGCCGAGCAGGCCGGTCTCGAGAGTCCGGCCGATGTCGCGGCGTCTCTCGTGCTGCTGCGCGACGCCGCGCTCGTGGGCGGCTACCTCGACGGAGACGAGAGGGTCACACCGGCGTTCGAGCGCACCGCACGGTCGGTCGTCGCGGCCCATCGCCCGCTCTGACGTCCGACGAGGGATCGCGAGATCTCCTCCCCACGGCGCGGTGCACGGGCGGTCGCGTGTCCCATGAAATCGGTGCCTCACGAGTCACATTCGTCACTTCTGCACCACGACACGCCGCCGAAAAGCCCAAAACCCGCGAAATGACGCGGAAATGGGGGTGGTGGTTGGTACATTCAAGGCGGTCACTCGACCAACGGAGGGCAGCAGCCCTCTGAACCACAACGATGCGACGGGAACCTCGTCGCTGGAGGATGACATGGCTGACAAGTCCATCACCAAGACCGAGCTCGTCGCGAGCATCGCTTCTGCCACCGGCCAGAGCCAGGCCACCGTCTCGGGTGTCCTCGACGCGCTGTTCTCCTCGGTCTCCGACGCTGTTGCCAAGGGCAGCAAGGTCTCGATCCCGGGCTGGATCTCGTTCGAGCAGGTTGCGACCGCAGCTCGCACGGGCCGCAACCCGCAGACCGGCGCCGAGATCAAGATCCCGGCCGGCCACCGCGTCAAGGTGACCGCTGGTTCCAAGCTCAAGGCTGCCGTCAAGTAAGACCGCACCTCTTCGAAGGCCGCTCCCGATCCGTCGGGGGCGGCCTTCGCGCTCCCTCCCCGGTTACGCGGCTTAGGCTGGAGGGGTGAGTGCCCGCGCCGTGCAGACCCCGACCCGCTCCGCGTATCGCGCGGCCGGCATCGGCATCCTGCTCGCGACCGGACTGATCGCCGTGATCTTCGCCCTCGTGATCGGCGGAGGCGCGGCGCCGCTGCTGCTGCAGGATCCGGGTCCGTTCGTGCGCTGGGCCACCCCCATCGTCAAGCTCGTGATGAACCTCGCGGCCGCGGCGATGCTGGGCTCGCTCGTGCTGGCGCTGTTCGCGCTGCGCAGCGAGGAGAAGTCGTTCGACACGGCCCTCAACACGGCCTCGGCCGGGGCGGCCGTCTTCACGGTGACCGCGGGCATCAGCGGATTCTTCACGTTCATGGCGGCCTTCAACCCGCAGTTGAGCGCCGAACGCGAGTTCGGTGAGCAGCTCGGACGATTCCTGCTGCAGCTGCCGCTCGGTCAGTCGTGGCTGATCACCACGATCATGGGCTCGATGATCACCGTGCTCGCCTTCGCGTGGCGCACGTGGACGCCCGTCCTGCTCACGGCGCTCCTCGCCGCGGCATCCTTCCTCCCGCTGGCGACCCAGGGGCACTCGGGCGAGCTCGCCGGTCACAACATCGCGGTGAACTCGATCCTGCTGCACACGATCGGCGCGGCGGTATGGCTCGGCGGCCTGCTGCTCGTCGTGATCCTGCGCGACCGTTCTGGCGTGGGTACGACGCAGCTGGTCAGCCGCTATTCGAGTCTCGCGATCGCCGCGTTCGCCGTGGTCGCGATCTCGGGGCTCGCTCGCTCCGTCGTCTCGTTCGGCGACATCTCGCAGCTCTGGACGCCGTACGGCACCATTCTGCTCGCGAAGGTCGTGTTCCTGGTGGCGATGGGAATGCTGGGCGCCTGGTATCGCGCCCGCCTGATCCCCCGTCTCGACGACGACGGAGCCGCACGCTGGTTCTGGATGCTGGTGCTGTGCGAGGTCGCTCTCATGGGACTGGCCTCGGGGGCGGCCGCGGCGCTCGCGCGCACGCCCCCGCCCACCGGCGAGGAGGCGGCGTTCGTGCAGACCCCCGCCGAGAACCTCACTCGCTCGCCCCTGCCACCGGAGTTCACGATCGACCGCTGGTTCACGGCGTGGGACATCGACGTGCTCTGGCTGGTGGCCGCCGGGTTCGGCCTCTTCCTCTACCTCGCAGGCGTGCGCCGACTGCGGCTCCGTGGCGACTCCTGGCCGATCCACCGCACGGTGTTCTGGGTGCTGGGCATGCTGATGCTGCTCTGGGTCACAGGCGGCCCCATCAACGCGTACCAGGAGTACCTCTTCAGCGTGCACATGCTGGGGCACATGATGCTGTCGATGGCGATCCCGCTGCTGCTGGTGTCGGGCGCACCCGTCACGCTGGCCCTTCGAGCGATCCACAAGCGTGACGACGGCACCCGCGGTGGCCGCGAATGGATCATGTGGGCGGTGCACTCGCCGTTCTCGAAGGTCGTCACCCACCCGTTCGTCGCGGCGGGCATCTTCATCCTGTCGCTGTGGGCCTTCTACTTCACCGACCTCGTGCGGTGGTCCATGTTCGAGCACCTCGGCCACGAGTGGATGGTCGCGCACTTCCTCATCTCCGGATACCTCTTCGTGCTGAGCCTGGTCGGCGCCGACCCGGTGCCGTACCGTCTGCCCTACCCGGGGCGCCTCATCACCCTGATCGCCATCATGGCCATGCACGCCTTCTTCGGCGTCGCGATCATGATGCAGGAGGGGCTCATGGTCGCCGACTGGTTCGGGTCGATGGGTCGCACCTGGGGGCCGACACCGATCGAAGACCAGTACATCGGCGGCGGCATCGCGTGGTCGATCGGAGAGATACCGACTCTGATCCTCGCGATCACCGTGGCGATCCAGTGGAGCCGCAGCGACACCAAGCTGCAGAAGCGTCGTGACCGGCACGCCGACCGCACCGGCGAGGCCGAGCTCGAGGAGTACAACCAGAAGCTCGCGGCTCTCGCAGAGCGCGATCTGCGTCAGGCCGAGCGCGACGCGCGCTGACCGTCGGCCGGGCGGTCGTCAGCCCGTCGACTCCTCCTCGGGGGAACCGACCCGGATCGACACCTTTCCGTCCGGGAGGATCGTGATCGACCCGTTCACCTGGAACGGGACGTCCTCCGACCGCTCCTGAACCGAGCCGTCGAAGAGCGAGCGGATCTCGACGTCGACGTGCGCGACGGCATCCGTCGGGGGGATCTTCCAATGCCCGCCGTCGGGAACGACGCTCACCTGCGGCTGCGCGGTGATCGACCACTTCGGCAGCGAGGCGAGGCGGTTGTAGACCTCGAGGCCGAACGGGCATGCGGTGGGCTGCAGCACCTCCTGCGTCGTGCAGGCCGTGAGGAACTCCTCGACCCGCTGCTGCACGACGGCGACGAAGTCGGCGGTGGGCTCGGTCTGCACATCGACGGGCGTGGTGGCGAGTGGAGTGTCGGCGAGCACGCCGATGCCCTCGGACTCCGCGATCGCGGTGTCGACGGTGACCGAGTACAGCCCAGGAGTGAAGACCAGCAGCGGCAGCGGATCGAGAGGGGCGGCCTGCGCTCCTGCGGATGACACCTGGCGGCGATCCATCTCGAACCCGTTCACGGCGAACTGGTCGGCGCCGCGCACCGTCAGCTCGATCACGGCAAGCGGACTCGTCGTGAAGCGCCAGTTGGGGGTGACGCCCGCCCAGCCGTCCTGCTCGACGGTGAAGGTGGTGGTGCCGGCGTGCCCGCTCGCCTCGTACGACACCGTCACCTCGGTCTTGCCGGAGTCGTCGGCCTGCTCCGACAGCACCTCGACGTCGGTGAGCGGTGCGAGGGCGGAGTGTCTCAGCAGGGCCTCCGATGCCGTGGCTCCGATGCCGGCGATCGCGAGGGTCTCCCGATCGATCGCGACTCCGGGCACGCGCAGTGCGTCAGCCGCTCGCCCGTCCGAGAGCAGATCGAGGTAGCGCACGACGAACGCCGACGGCCCGTAGAACTGCTGGTACAGGGTGGCCCCACCTGCACCGAGAGCGGCGACGAGCACGAGGCCGACGACCGCGAGAAGCGCGAGATCGGCAGCGAGGCGCGAGCGCCGGGGCGCCTTCGTCTCGACCTGCTGCATGGCGTCAGTCTAGAAGCGTGGCCTGGGACGACGCCGTGCGTGCGTCGGTGTGCGTCGGGCGCGATCGCTGTGTTCATGGGATGCCTGGCGCTGCCGCCACGTAGCATGGGGAGGCACGGTCTCGCCGTGCGTTCCCGCCTCCATCCGTGTGAGAGAACCGTGTCGCTTCCCGCCCTGTCCGAAGAGCAGCAAGAGCTGTTCCGGCTGATCGAGGACACCAGCGAGCACGTCTTCATCACCGGTCGAGCGGGCACCGGCAAGTCGACCCTGCTGCAGTACTTCTCGTGGAACACCAAGAAGCAGATCGCCATCTGCGCACCGACCGGCGTCGCCGCGCTCAACGTCGAGGGCCAGACGATCCACTCCCTGTTCCGACTGCCGATCGGTCTGATCGGCGATTCGGACATCGACCAGAACGACAACACGAGGCGCATCCTCAACGCCATCGAGACGCTCGTGATCGACGAGATCTCGATGGTCAACGCCGACCTGATGGATGCGATCGACCGCTCGCTCCGTCAGGCTCGGGGCAAGCGCGGCATCCCCTTCGGCGGAGTGCAGATCGTGATGTTCGGCGATCCGTATCAGCTGGCTCCCGTGCCGCCGCGCGGCGACGAGCTGCGCTACGTGAAGGACCACTACCGCTCGTTCTGGTTCTTCGATGCCAAGGTCTGGGCGGGTCCCGCCGGCGGTGAGGGCGACGATGACGACGGGGGACTGTTCGCCGTCGACACCCGGGCCGAGCTGCATGTGCGCGAGCTCGTGCAGATCCACCGGCAGTCGGATGACGGCTTCAAGGCGATGCTCAACGCCGTGCGCTATGGGCGGGTCACCGCGGAGATCGCGGGGGTGCTGAACACCCAGGGCGCGCGCACGCCCCCGGATCCGGAGCCAGGCGAGGTGCCGATGATCACCCTCGCGACCCGCAACGACATCGTCAACACCATCAACAGCCGGCATCTCGCAGCGCTCCCGGGCAAGGAGCAGACTGCCCGCGCAGAGGTCAGCGGCGAGTTCGGCAAGGGCGAGGCGTCGCTGCCGGCCGAATCGGAGCTCAAGCTCAAGATCGGCGCGCAGGTGATGTTCCTCCGCAACGACACCTCGATGTCGGGGGAGCCGCCGCGGTGGGTGAACGGCACGATCGGCACGGTCGTGCGGATCCTCGGAGAGACCGTGCGCGTCGAGATCGACGGCGAAGAGGTCGACGTCGAGCCCGCGGTCTGGGAACGCTTCCGTTACTCGTACGAGCCGAGCACCAAGAAGCTGAGCCGCGACGTCGTGGCCGAGTTCACCCAGTTCCCGCTGCGCCTCGCGTGGGCCGTCACGATCCACAAGTCGCAGGGCAAGACCTACGACCGCGCGATCATCGATCTGGGCTCCGGCGCCTTCGCACCGGGCCAGACCTATGTGGCGCTGTCTCGGCTCACGTCTCTCGACGGGCTCTACCTGTCGAGAGCGCTTCGGCCGAGCGACATCCGCGTGGACGAGGATGTGCGCCGCTTCATGCGCGATGCGTGGCTCGCGGCATCCACTCCCGAGGTCGGGAAGGGCTGAGCACGCCTGCCGTCAGGCCGCGATGCGCGCGCGGTCGAGGTCGTCGAACAGCTCGGTGTTGAACCGGTAGGCGAGCAGCACCTCGTCGATGACGCGCTCGCGTTCGGCGTCGTCCCACGGGGCGGCGTCGAGCTGCTCGCGGTAGACGTCCTTGAAGGCCGCAGGGTCGGCGATGTCGTCGAACAGGTAGAAGCCGATGCCGTTGGTCTCGAAGCCGAAGCGGCGTGCCATGACGCGTCCGATGAAAATGCCGCCCGAGAGATCGCCGAGGTAGCGCGTGTAGTGGTGCGCGACGAAGCCCCCCGCCCACGTCGCTCCGACCTGGCGGATGCGCTCGACGTAGCGCTGCGTCGTCGGCAGTGCGACGATCACCTCGCGCCAGTGCGCCCCGAGGAGGAACTCGAGGTCGGCCTCGAGCGCAGGCAGGCGGGTGAGCTTGTCGCTGAGGAAGACGGAGGCCACGGGGTCCTGGCGCATGCGCTCGCCCGCGCCCTCGAGAGCCTCGTAGATGAAGTAGTGCTGCGCGACGAGTGCGATGTAGTCCGCGCGCGATCCTTCGCCCTTGAGCAGGTCGGACATGAAGCCCGCACCCTCGCTGCGCGAGTGCGAACCGGAGGAGCGCTCACGGAGGGCTGCGGAGAAGGAGAGGATCTCGGACATGTGCCCAGTGTAAGGGTCACCTAACCTGAAATGAAACCCTTCGATTCGCAGAGCGTCACGCGTGCGGACGCGGCTCGACCCCGAGCTTCTCGCAGGCGAGATCGTAGAGCGCGACGACCTCGCGGCGCACGGCGGGCCGCTCGGTGATCGGACCGGACGGCCAGGCGATGCGCAGCTCCGATGTCCCGCCGGAGTGCGTGACCGTCCAGACTCCGCCGTCACCGTCGAGGTCCGTCATCTCGGCGTCGGTGATCTCGTCCGATCGAAACCCTCCGGCCGGCGCGAACGCGCGGGTGATGAGCAGATTGTCACCGGTGTGGTCGCCGTTCATGTGGCGCAGGATCGCGGAGACGACGTCGGCATCGAAGATGTGGGGCATGCTGATCACCCTAAAGGGGGTTCGGCGATGCCTTTCTTTCAGGATGGGCGTTCTAGACTCGGGAGACACGTCTTCCGGGGGTCCCCTTTCATGCAGCTTCTCTCGTCGCGCTCGTTCCGCGCAGCAGTGGCCGGCGCAGCCGCGCTCGGGCTCTTCCTCACCGGCTGCACGGCCGAGCCGGAGTTCAGCTACCAGCCTCCGTCCCAGGTCGACGGTCCTCTGCCCGACGACACGGTCGCCGCCATGGCGGAGGCCGTCACCAACGCGCTCGCCGCCTCGGGTGCCTCGGGTGCCGTCGTGGGCGTGTGGGCTCCGTGGAGCGGCAGCTGGGTGACCGGCATCGGCACCCAGACCCCTGGCGGGGACGAAGAGATCAGCACCGACATGGCTTTCCGGATCGCGGACATGACCCGCCTCATGACGTGCGACGTGCTCTACGGTCTGGTCGATGACGGCGTGGTCGACCTCGACGACCCTGTGACGGACCACGTCTCGGGCGTCGCAGACATGACGGACGTCACGCTGCTCGACCTGTGCAACAGCACGAGCGGAGTCGGCTCGTCCGAGGCGACGGCGCAGGCCGCATGGTTCACGACTCCGGAGCGCGTATGGGCACCCCTCGAGCTCGCGGCGTACGGCCTCGGCGCTCCGCGCACCACTCCGAAGACGACCTACACGAACTCGGATGCCGGCTACCTGCTGCTCGGGCTCGCGCTCGAGCGGGCGTCCGGCCTCACGGCATCCGAGCTGATCGCCGAGTACGTGACCCGGCCGCTGGGTCTGTCAGCGACGTCGCTGCCCTCGCCTGCCCCGGCGGCGCCCTCTGACGGACCGGTCATGAACGGGCACTACCTGACACCCGTCGAAGGCGGGTATGACTGCGCGGCCCCGGTCGACATCACCACGCTCTCGTCGAGCACCGGGTACACCGACTCCGGCGTCGTGTCGACGATCGAGGACCTCGGTCGGTACGCGCAGGCAGAAGCCGCGCAGAAGCTGCGGACCAAGGACGAGCCGAACCGCTTCGGCGCCCCTCTGCCGCAGGATCCGCAGGCTCCCTCCTGGCTCCAGGCCACGGGCGGGGCTCTGCTGGTCGGATCGATGGTCGGCCAGTCGGGCTGGACCCCCGGATACCAGACCTCGGCGTTCTCCGACCCTGAGACGGGCTTCACGGTCGCGGTGTCGCTGAACAACTCGACCACCGGCGGGACGACCGCGATGTACCTGGCCTGGGAGCTGGCCGCGATCGCGTCCAAGGTGCCGGCAGCCGCCGGAGAGACCGCTCCCGAGTTCGGGCTGCCGTTCACGGCCGAGCAGTACCACCAGGCGATCACGGACTCCGCGATCCCCTGCGTCGCACCGCCGGCCGCCTGACGCCCGGCGTACGACCGCCGCGGCATACCGACGAAGGGAACGCCGATGGCGATCATCGACAACGCGATCTATGTCGACGGCGTCCGCACAGACAATCCGGCGAGTCTGAGCGAGACATTCGAGGTGCTGCGCGCGCGCGGGGGCATGAGCTGGATCGGTCTGTACCGGCCGAGCGAGGCGGAGGTCCGCGAGGTCGCCGACGAGTTCGGCATCCACGCTCTCGTCGTCGAGGACGCGCTCTCGGGGCACCAGCGGTCGAAGCTCGAGCGGTACGGAGACGTGCTGTTCATGGTGCTGCGCTCCGCCCGGTATCTGGATGCCGCGGAGGAGGTCGAGTTCGGTGAGATCCATGTGCTCGTCGGGCCGGACTTCGTGGTGACGATCCGCCACGCGGAGTCTCCCGACCTCGGGCGGGTGCGGCGCCGACTCGAAGACGACCCTGGTCTGCTGAAGCTCGGTCCGGAGGCGGTGCTCTACGCGATCCTCGACGAGGTCGTCGACGAGTACGCACCGGTGCTCTCGGGGCTCGAGAACGACATCGACGAGATCGAGAGCCAGCTCTTCGAGGACGAGGTCGACGCGACGCAGCGCATCTACGAGCTGGGTCGCGAGGTGATCGACTTCCAGCGTGCGGTGCAGCCCCTCGCGGGCATGCTCGACTCGCTGCTGCGTGGCTCGACGAAATACGAGGTCGACGAGGAGCTGCAGCGGTACCTGCGCGACGTGCTCGACCACACCCTGCGCGTGTCGGAGCGCGCGAACACCTTCCGCACGGTGCTCGACAACGCACTGACCGTCGAGTCCACGATCGTGGCGCGGCGGCAGAACGAGGAGATGCGGCGGATGACCGAGCTGAGCATCCGTCAGAACGACGAGGTCAAGAAGATCTCGGGCTGGGCCGCGATCCTGTTCGCCCCGACGCTCGTCGGCACGGTGTACGGCATGAACTTCGATCACATGCCCGAGCTGCATTGGGCGCTCGGCTACCCCATGGCGGTCGCTCTGATGCTGGCGATGGGCGCCGGGCTCTACTGGGCGTTCAAGCGCAAGGGGTGGCTGTAGCCGGTCGGTCCGCGCCGCCCACGATCATCTGCCGCGATGTGTGACCGCGACCGGCGTGGACCCGCCGCTGCTCCCCTACTGCTCGGGTTCGTCGTCGATCTCGACCCCCGGGCCGGGGCCCGGCCGAACCGCAGCATCCGGAAGGATGTCGATGCGGGTGTTGCCGTCGTGCTCCGAGACCTCGATGCGCGGCGCGGCATCCGCCTCGGTGGCATCGGGCGCCGCGGTCAGCTGGTCGTGGCGCTTCTCTTCGCTCGTCATGGCGTCGTCGGCGTCGGGGGTGAAGTCAGGCGTGCTCATTGTTCTCCTTCGTGGTGGTGGATGACGGGGCTCCGTCGTGTTCGCGTCGGTCGGAGCGGTTCCGGCCCCAGCGGGCGAGCAGGTACAGCACGGCGCCGACCGCCAGCAGGATCGCGCCGAACAGCCAGACGACCCCACGCTGCTGGGTGAGCAGCAGGATGCACGAGGCGATGCCCAGCACCGGGATGACCGTCCAGATGCGGAAGTGATCGTGCTCGACCCGGTCGCGTCGCAGCACGAGCACCGAGACGTTGACGCTGAGGAAGACGAAGAGCAGCAGCAGCACGACGGTCTCGGCGAGCGTCGCCAGATCGCCGACCAGGGTGAGTCCCATCGCGACGAGGGTCGTGGTGAGGATCGCCACCCACGGGGTCTTGCGATTCGGCAGGACCCGGCCGAGGGCCGCGGGCAGCAGGTTCTGCTCGGCCATCCCGTAGGTCAGCCGGCTCACCATGATCATCGTGAGCAGTGCGCCGTTGGCCACCGCGATCAGGGCGATCAGGCTGAACAGCCAGGAGGGGATGCTGGCGCCCGCGGCCTCGACGACCGACAGCAGCGGTCCGCTCGACTCCTGCAGCTCGGATGCAGGCAGCGCGATGGAGCTCGCGACGCCGACGAGCACGTACACCGCGCCGGCGGTGAAGAGTGCGCCGAAGAGGGCCCGCGGGTACGTGCGCCGCGGGTTCTTGACCTCTTCGATCATGTTCGCGGAGGTCTCGAAGCCGACGAAGGAGTAGTAGGCGATCACCGCTCCCGACAGGACGGCCAGGGCGACGGGCGTCCCCTCGGGAGTCTGAGTGAGCCGCGAGGCGTCGCCGCCGCCGCCGATCACGAAGGCGCCGACCACCACGATCACGATCACCAGACCGCTCAGCTCGATCGCCGTCATCACCAGGTTCGCGCCGAGCGACTCACGGATGCCGCGGGCGTTCAGTGCTCCGACGATGGCGAGGAACACGATCGCGACGGGAATGGTCGGCAGGTCGAAGAACGTGCCCAGATAGTCCCCGGCGAACGCGATCGCCAGGCCCGCGGCGCTCGTCACGCCGGCCGCGAGCATGCTGAACCCGACCAGGAACGAGACCACGGGGCTGTGGAAGGCGCGCTCCGCGAAGACGGATGCCCCGCCGGCGCGCGGATACTTGGTCACCAGCTCGGCGTACGACCCCGCGGTCAGGAGTGCGAGCAGGAGTGCGAGGAGCAGCGGGGCCCACAGCATCCCGCCGACCTTCTCGGAGAGCACTCCCATCAGGGCGTAGATCCCAGCGCCGAGCACGTCGCCCAGGATGAAGGCGAACAGGAGGGGGCCGGTGATGGCACGACGCAGCCGAGTGGGTTCCTCCGGCGTCGTGGCAGTGTCGGAAGTCATCCTCGAAACCTACGGACAACCGCGATGATGTGGCGACGGGGTTGACAGCTCGCTCGGAAATCATCCGTCCGGGGGATGCCACCGTCACACGGCCCGTCATAGCGTGGATGCATGCTGATCGTCGAGGAACTCCACATGCTGCTTCTCCGGCCTGACGGCCGCCTCGAGAGCGTGGTGAGCGTGAACCGGCTGTATGGCGAGGTCGCGGCCGTCATCGTCGACCTCGCCCTGCACGGACGCATCTCGGTGTCGGACGAGAAGAACCCCGTCGTCGAGATCGTGTCGACGGAGCCGACCGGCAACCCGATCCTCGACACGACGCTGCAGCGCCTGGTGCCGTTGCGCGGCAAGCGGCTGCAGTCGCTCGTGGTGCGGCCCAAGCTCGATCCTCTCGAGATCGTGGTCGAGTCGCTCATCGTGCAGGGCGTGCTCGTCAGAGGCGAGCGAGGATTCTTCGGCTGGGGTTCGGCGCGCACCCCCGAATCCGATTCCACGCCCGAGCAGGCGGTGCGGGCGCGGCTCGCCGCGGTGCTCGCCGGAACCGGCGCTCCGACACAGGCCGACCTGGCGCTTCTCGCGATCCTGCAGAATCTCAACGCCGCGCACGCGATCCTGCGCGAGGAGAGCGGCGGGCTCTCCTCGCGCGACCTCAAGAAGCGGATCGAGCAGCTCACGGCAGGGTCGCAGGCGGGGGATGCCGTCGCCAAGGCCGTCAACGATGCGATCACAGCTGCGATGGTGGCGATCATGACGCCGACGATCGTCGCCGCGACCATCACCTGACGCCGGTCGGCGCAGCAGCGCCGTCAGCGCAGCACGGACACACGTTCTGCGAGGGCGTCGATGACGGGGTTCGTGTCGAGGGGGTCGACGACGAGCCCGGAGACGTCGTCGAGATCGAGCACCGGGTAGCGCGAGGTCGCGCCGATCTTCTCCTCGCTGCCGAGCACGTAGGTCTGGGCGCAGCGCGCGGAGATGGCGCGTTTGGTCGCAGCGTCGTCGAGGTTGCCGGTGGTCAGGCCGTGCCCGGGATCGATGCCCGTCACCCCCAGGAAGAACAGGTCTGCGGCGAGGTGCTGCACGGCCTCCATTGCGAGGGGGCCGCTCGTGACCATCGAGAAGCGGGCGAGTTCGCCTCCGATGATCACGACGCGGGTGTCCGAGTGCTCAGCGACGGCGAGGGCGATCGCGGGGCTCGGGGTGATCACGGTCAGGTCGGCCCCGTGCGGCAGTATCCGGGTCATCGCCAGAGTCGTGGTTCCGGCATCCAGCACGATCGTCGAACTCGGCCGGATCAGGTCGACGGCGCGGCGGGCGACCCGCTCCTTGCTCTCGGTGGCCAGCGTCGCCCGCTGGTCGACGGGGCGGTCGGCCGGCGGAAGCGGCAGGGCACCGCCGTAGACCCGGACGAGCTCGCCCGCGTCGGCGAGCTCGCGCAGATCGCGGCGGATGGAATCCTCGGAGACGCCGAGATCGGTGGCGACGTCCTTCGCCACCACGCGACCGTCTCTGCGCAGGATCTGCCGCAGATGATCCTTCCGCTGCGCACTCAGCATCCGATGCTCCTCATCCCATTCATTCACGAAGTTGCACGTTTGTGCACGGTTAACGTTACAGTCTTCTCCATGAACACACCACTGCTGATCCTGATCGCCGGCCCCTACCGTTCGGGCACCGGCGGAGACCCCGCCCTGATCGCCCGAAACCTCGAGATCCTCGAAGAGGCCGCGGCCCCCATCCACCGACTCGGCCATGTGCCGATGATCGGCGAATGGGTCGCCCTGCCGATCCTTCGAGGCATGGACGAGACGGATGCCGCCGGGGGCGACGTCATGTACGAGACGGCGCACCGCCTGCTGCAGCACTGCGATGCGGTGCTGCGCCTGCCCGGCGACTCGTCCGGTGCCGACAAGGACGTCGAGATCGCACTCGAGCGGGGCCTGCCGGTCTATCGGTCAGTCGACGAGATCCCTGCGCGTGCGGCTCACGAGGGCGTGGGGTGAGCTGAACGACGGGCGGCCGCCTTCCAGCTGACGTCGACGACGACCGCGATGACTACGATCGCGACGAGGGCGAGCGCGGTCGCCGGCTTCCCTCCCCTCGCTCTCGTGTTCGTCAGGACCGCGTCGAATCGGCGAAGTTCCGGATGAAGAGCGTCTGGGCGGTGATCATCCGCTCGATCTCTGCGGGATCGACCGATTCGTCGGAGGCGTGGATGCGGGACTGTGCGGTGTCTTCCGCGCCCCAGAGCAGGATCGCCGCATCCGGAGACACCGTCTTGAGCGAGGCCACCAGCGGGATGGAGGCACCGCTGCCGATGTTCTCGACCGGCGCTCCGTAGGCGTCCGCGAGCGCGGCCTCCGCCGCAGCTATCGCGGGATGCGAGGGATCGACCGAGAAGGCGTGTCCCACCTTGACCTTCTGCACCTCGACCTCGCAGTTCCACGGCCGCTGCGACCGCAGATGCGCCATCAGCGCCTCGAGTTGGGCGTCGCCGTCGGAGCCGGGAACGATGCGCATCGACAGCTTCGCCGTCACCTCCGGCAGCAGCACGTTCGACGCTTCCGCGGTGTTCGGCAGGTCCATTCCGAGCACGGTGACGGATGGCTTCGCCCAGATCCGATCGGAGAGGCTCCCGGTGCCGAGGAACTCCACACCGGGGAGGATGGAGGACCCCTCGCGGTACACGTCCTCGTCCATGTCGGCACCCTCCCACTGTGCGCTGTCCACCCCGCTGATCACGGTGTCGCCGTTGTCGTCGTGCAGGGAGTCGAGCACCCGGATCATCGCGGTCATCGCATCCGGGGCGGCCCCGCCGAACATCCCGGAATGCACCGGGTTCGCGAGGGTGCGCACCGTGACCGTGCATGCGACGTCGCCCCGGAGCGCGGTGGTCAGACCCGGGCGTCCCACTCGCTGCGGTCCGATGTCGGCGATGACGAAGGCGTCGGCTCGGAAGAGCTCCGGATTGGCCTCGACGAATGCCTCGAGGTGCGAGATGGTCTCCTCCTCGCCCTCCACGAGGATCCGAAGACTGCACGGGAGGTCGGCGCCGAGCGTCTTCAGCGTCCCGTAGTGGATGACCAGTCCCGACTTGTCGTCGGCAGCGCCTCGGCCGTAGATGCGGCCGTCGTCCTTGGTGACCGGCTCGAAGGGCTCGCTCGTCCAGTTCTGGCTCGCGGGCGCGGGTTGCACGTCGTAGTGCGCGTACAGCAGCACGGTCGGCGACCCGGCCGGACCGGGCACGTCGGCATACACGCAGGGATACCCGTCGGGGACGTCGAGCAGGCGGGCGTCATCGATTCCGGCGGCGCGGAAGAGGTCGACCACCGCCGCGGCCATCTCGTGCACCGGTGCCTCGTCGAACCCCGGGAAGGCGATCGACGGGATCCGTACGAGCTGCTCGAGACGTTCGATGACATCGGGCATCAGCTGGGCGACGGCGGTCTCGAGGTCAGTGGAATCGGTCATGATGTCTCCTTCTGTTGACGGTGATCAGCGTCCGCGCACGGAGCGAATCGGGGAGACGCTGCTCACGCGGGGACCACGAGTTGGATCAGGAGGCCGGCGATCACCACGGCCACCCACGACACCAGCATCGGGATCGTGAACGAATGCCAGATCGGCACCTGGGTGAGCTTCGTCGTGCCGGTGAGGTCGGTCTCGACCGAGGCGATCTGCGAGCCGTTCGCCGGGAACAGCCACACGCCGATGAGGGAGGGCCAGAGCGCGGTGACAACCCCCGGCGCGAGGCCGGAGGCGAGGGCGATCGGGATCAGCGTGTTGGTGGTCGCCGACTGACTGGTGGTGAGACCGCAGACGATGAACAGCGCGACGGCCAGCCATACGGGGTTGGTCTTGATCAGCTCCCCGAGCGGCTCGATGATGGTCTCCTCGTTCGCGGCGATGAACGTGTCGGCCATCCAGGCGATTCCGAACAGGGCCACGGCTGCCGTGAAACCCGCACGGAGCAATGGCTGCTCGACGACCCGGGAGGGCTTGACGCGGCGGGCGAGGATGATCGCGAGGGCGACCGTGAACATGACCATCTCGATGATCGTCGTCATGCCGATCGCGACGACCGTGCCCTCCTCATCGGGGAACGCCGGGCGGAGATCCGGGAAGAGTCCGAACAGGACGATGAGCAGCGTTCCCGAGACGAAGATCATCGCTGCGGTCATGCCGCCCTTCGGCACGGGATGCTCGATGATGACGGGCTTGGCGGCGCGGGAGTCCGCACGTCGTCCCTTCTCCGCGACGGCGGTCGCCGTGGATCCCCGCGCGGCAGCGCCGGAGCCCGTTCGCGCCGCGTACTCGGCCGTGAGTGCCGCAGGCACCTCGACCGTGCCCGCTTCGACGCGGCGGAGGAAATCCTCGTCGTCCAGGAGGCTCTTGCCCAGGCGCTGCTGCACGAACGAGGTGGCGATGCACGCGACGATCGCCGCCGGGATGGTGATCAGCAGGATCTGCGGAAGACCGTATCCGGTGCCCTCCATGAGCACGATGTAGGCGGCCATGGCCGCCGACACGGGGCTGGCCGTGATGCCGAGGCCGGAGGTGACCGTCGAGGCGGCCAGCGCGCGCTCGGGGCGCTGGCCGTTGCGATACGACGTCTCGTAGATCACCGGGATCAGCGCCAGGAAGATGTTCGAGGTTCCCGACAGCACCGTGAAGGCGAACGCCACGAGTGGGGCGACGTACGTCAGCCGCTTGGGGTTGGCCTGGATGATCTTCGACGCGATCGACACGAGATAATCGATGCCGCCCGCCGCCTGCATCGCTGAGGATGCGGTGATGACCGCGATGATGATGAAGAACGCGTCGACCGGGATCGACCCCGGCGGCAGCTGGAAGCCGAACACCAGGATGACGGTGCCGACCACGCCCCAGAGTCCGAGGCCCAGCCCGCCCGTCCGGACGCCCATGACGATCGCGCCGATGACGACGCATGCCTGGAGACCCACGATGACGTAATCCACGGTGCTTCCTTCCGTCAGGTTCGTGCGACCAGAACCTACGCCGCCGCGTGGAGCACCCGCATCATGCGACGAGGGTGAACCTCGGCCCGTCGCGGCGAGGCCATTCCCGGTCGCACGGCTGGGAAGAGGGATCACCCCCGGCGGATGATTTTCGACCCCCGGCGGCCGGATGTGTTGCGGGACCGCGCACCGTGAACGAACCATGGATGCGGGCACGGCGCAGTGTCCGCACGATCTGCTTGACAGGGAGCGACGAAATGACAGATACGCAGTATGCGGCGATCGCCGCTCAGTACGACGACGAATCGGCGGCGGAGGCCGACTTCGATCAGCTCGTGGCCCACCTCGCGGAATCGACCCATAAGCACGAGTTCTTCGACGCTGCGCTCATCCGACGCGCGACGGACGGCACACTCACCGTGGTCAAGCGCTCACAGAGCGACGCGCACCGCGGAACCAGGCGGGGGCTGAAGATCGGCATCGCCACGGGCATCGCCGCCGCGCTGTTCCCGGCGGTGGCACTCGGTGCCGCAGTGGCGGTCGCGGGTGGCTCAGGGGCGGGTCTCGGTGCGATCGCGGGACACATCTCGCGCAAGTCGCCGTCGAAGGATCTCGAGGCGATCGGCGAGACGCTCAGCGCCGGAAGCGCGGGGATCGTTCTGGTGGTCGAGCCCGACGACGCCGACGAGGTCGAGTCATCGTTGCAGCAGTCGTCGAAGCTGACGCGGCGAGAACTCGCGGTGGACAGAGACAAGCTCGAGCAGGAGGAAGAGGGCGCGTACGAGTGACGCCGGGAGCCGCTCGCTCTGAT
>JAZBLP010000079.1:0-18462 GCA_037033305.1 Actinomycetota bacterium
ACCGCGGGCACTCAGTAGCGGATCGAGTCCGCCTGGCTGTCGAGCTGCGTGATGAGGACGTTGGTGGACTCCTGTCCGCTGATGACGCTCTGCAGCCCCTTGGTGAGGGTGTCGAGCATGGTCTGCGCGGGCATGTTCACGCCCCAGCGGTCCCACCCCACGGCCACGTGGCCGTCGGCGAGCAGCGGAGCGACGAGCTCGTATTCGGCGGGGAACTCCCCCTCGACACCCGTGAAGTAGCTGAATGCCCCGGGGTTGGCGTCGACCGTCGCCTGCATGGAGTCCTTCGATGCGAGCGCGGTGAGGGCCTTCAGCGCCTCCTCCGGGTGCTTGCTGTCGACGTTCACGCCCATGCTCGCCGCCGGACCGCCGAGCAGCCACTGGTTGTCGGCGTCGTTGCCGACATGCGAGAACATGCCGAAATCGATGCCCGCATCCGCGATGGCCTGGTAGTCCCACGGGCCGCTGATGTACATCGCGGCCTCGCCGTTGGTGAACTCCGCCATGGCCTGCGTCATCGGCACGCCGAGCATCTCGGGCGTGAAGACGCCGTGGTCGATGAGCTCGCTCCACGTCGTGAGGGCGTCGTTCCAGTTGCCGTCGAGCGTCGCTTCGCCGTACGCGAACTCGGTGTCGACCTCGGGGCTGCCGTCGCCGTTGTGATAGTAGGCGTTCTCCATGTAGCCCATCAGCGAGTGGATGGCGCGGTCGCTGTCGGAGAGTCCTGCGGCCATCGGCTGGATGCCGGCGTCGGAGAGAGTGTCCGCGGTGTCGAGGAACTCGTCGAAGGTCTTGGGCACCTCGGCCCCGGCCTGGTCGAAGAGCGCCTTGTTGTAGAAGACGCCCGAGAACCAACCGTAGGACGGGATGCCGTAGACGGCTCCCTCGGCATCGCTGGCCAGCGCGAGCCCTTCGGCGGTGAAGTCGTCGAGGAAGCTCTGATCCGAGATGTCGAGCAGGTTGCCCGCCGCGACACGGGCCGGGAAGCTCGCACCGTCGACGATGATGTCGGGCCCCTCGCCCGACGCCAGCTGCGTGCTGAGCCAGGTGTTGTACTGGTCGAGCGGGATCTGGGTGTACTCCAGGGTGATGCCGTCGTCGGCGAGGATCTCGTTCGCAGCATCGAGCGTGCTGCCGATCACGGAGTCCTCGTACCAGCCGGCCATGGTGATCGTGCTGCCGTCTCCGCCGTCGCCCGACGGAGTCGACGAACAGGCGGCCAGAGCGATCGATGCGGTGGTGAGTGCGACGGCCGCGGCCGCCAGACGAGTACCGGCTCGACGTTGAGTCATCGGAGTGTCCTTCCGTGCCGTCAGCGATGGCGGCATAGGTCTTTCTCGGGTATTGGTGGTGTTCCTCGACTATCGATGCGCATCGATTCGATGCGCATCGATAGCGTAGATCAGAGTGCCGCGCAGCGCAAGCGCGGATGAGGACTCAGCCCCGGGCGGTGGTCGCGCGTCGGGTCAGCCGAGGAGCCACCAGTTGCACACCGGCCCCCGCACCGGCCCCCGCATCGCCTTCGGAGAGACGAGCGAAGAGCGTCTGCATCGCAAGCCGCGAGACGTCGCGCGGCTCCGGCGACACATTCGTGACCGGACGGCGAAAACTCTCGGCCGTCGCATCCGTGCACATCCCGACGACGGAGACATCGCGGCCGGGCGCGAGGCCGACGCCTTCGAGGATCTGCATCACCATGTCGATGGCCTGCGGCGTTCTGGCGACGATGCCCGCCTTCTCGCCCGCGAACCCCTGCGCCAGGGACTCGAAGCCAGTGAGCCCCGGCCACCCCTCGGCATCCGGCGCATACGTCTCGAACCGCACCCCTGCGGCGGCCTCGCGCGCGCCATCGGTGAACTGCGTGACGAACCCGAAATTCTCGTCACGCACACTCGGCGGCTCACCGACGAGGATCACGCGCTCGTGCCCTGTGGTCGTGAGCTCTTCCACCGCCAGTTGCCCGGCGCGGCGCACGTCGAAGTCGACGCAGTCGAGGCCGTGCGCGTCTTCGGGGACGCCGATGAGCACCACGGGAACCGCGAGCTGCCGCGCGGTCTCGAGGCGGTCGTCGTCGCGGCGGATGTCCATCAGCACGATCGCGTCGGCGATGGCGCGGCCGGCGAGACGCTCGAGACCGGCCGGCCCCTCGTCTTCCGTCACGAGCACGAGGTCGTAGTCGCGCTCGCGGCAGTAACCCGAGATCGTGTCGATGAACGGCAGCAGAGCCGCGACGTTCTCGTTCGAGGGGAGCCTGGCCATCAGACCGATCACGTTCGTCCGGCGCCCAGCGAGCGCTCGCGCACCCGCGTTGGGGTGGTACGAGAGCTCCTTCATGGCGGCTTCGACGCGAGCACGCGTCTCGGGCGAGATCGTCCGCGTCCCGCTCATCACGTATGACACCGTGCTCTGCGAGACTCCGGCCCGCTTCGCCACATCGCTCGCAGTCGCCATTCGATCCTCCGGAGCCAGCATAGGCTCGACGTATGAGCAAGCGGGAATCGGACCAGACGGATGTGGTGATCATCGGCGGCGGTGTCGCCGGCCTGAACGCGGCACGACTGCTGGTCGAGGCCGGAGTCGACGTCCGGCTGCTCGAGGCTCGTGATCGGCTCGGCGGCCGGGTGCTCTCCGTCGACGGCTCGGGTGCGGAGTCCGACGACGGCTTCGACCTCGGCCCCTCGTGGGTGTGGCCGGCCATGCAGCCCGTGATCGGTCCTTTCCTCGACGAACTCGGCATCGCCACCTACCCGCAGCGGGGTGAGGGCGACGTCGTCTTCGAACGCATGTCGCGGGAGCCCGCCCAGCGGTACCCGGGCGGGAAGGAAGAACCCGGGTCGCGACGGATCGAGGGCGGTGCCGCATCTGTGGTGCGGGAGCTGGCACGACGCATCCCGTCGGAGCAGATCCATCTCGGCGCCGCCGTCACCGATCTGACCCTCGACGGCGATGCCGTCGTGATCGCGATGCAGCGCGACGGAGGACAGCACGCTCTGCGTGCGAAGCAGGTCGTGCTCGCGGCGCCTCCCCGACTCGCCGCGACGACGATCACCCTGTCTCCTGAGCTGTCACACGATGCCGCGACACTGTGGCGTGAGACGCCGACGTGGATGGCGCCGCATGCGAAGTTCTTCGCCGTCTACGAGCGGCCGTTCTGGCTCGAGGCCGGGTTCTCGGGCACGGCGCAGAGCATGGTCGGTCCGATGCTCGAGATGCACGACGCGACGACGGCCTCAGGCCGGGCGGCACTGTTCGGATTCCTCGGCATCGGGGCGGCCGAGCGCGCAACGCTCAGCGACGACGACATCACGCGCGCGTGCGTCGAGCAGTTCGCACGACTGTTCGGCCCCGAGGCCGCCTCGCCGACCGCGACGATCCTCAAGGACTGGGCGGCGGATCCGCTGACAGCCACGGCCGCCGACGCCGCATCCTCCGGGCACCCCCACGCCGGGACCTGGGTCGACGGCGCCTGGTCCGGCGTGCTGCACCTCGCCGGCAGCGAGGTCAGTCCGACCGAGGCCGGGTATCTCGCCGGTGCCGTCGAGGCCTCGCGCCGCGCGGTCGATGAGGCGCTCGCGGCGCGACAGTGAGGCGCCGTCGCCGCCTCCGAACCCTTGCGACCTGGGTAGGCCCGAATTCCTGCGGCGATCAGCTCAGGTTGTCGCGGGCCCAGAGCGCCGCGCTCGTGCGGTCGGCGACTCCGATCTGACGGAAGATGCTCCCCAGGTGGGCCTTCACCGTCCGTTCGGCGATGCCGAGCGCGGTGGCGATCTGCTTGTTCGCGAACCCCTGCGCGACCAGACGGAGGACCTCACCCTCCCGCTGGCTGAGGTCGACCGCTGGCCGCTCCGGGCCCAGCAGAACCCCGGCGATGCGCGGATCGAGCGGGGCGTGCCCCGCGTGCACCGAGCGGACCGCGCCTCGGAGATCGGCGGGTTCGGCATCCTTCAGCTGATAGCCCGTCGCGCCGGCGTCGATCGCTCGCCGCACGCGATCGCGGTCGGTGAACGAGGTGAGAACCAGCACTCGCGTGCCGCGTGCGGCCTCGCGCACCGCGCGGGTCGCCTCGATTCCGTCCATCACCGGCATCGACAGATCCATCACGACGACGTCGGGGGTGTGATCGGCGACCAGCTGCACGGCCTCGGCACCGTTCGCGGCGGACGCGACGATCTGGATGTCGCCGTCGGCGGCGAGCACCGAGGCGAGTCCCTCTCGGACCATGGCGTGGTCGTCGACCACGAGGACTCGGATCATCAGGGGCGCGCCTTTCGCGACGAGAGGGAGGGCAGCCGGAGCTTCCAGTGCACACCGGCGCCGGGGGCGGTCGCGACGGCGAGCTCGGCTGCACCCTGCTGGGCGAGGTCGCGCAGCACCGCGGTGCCGAGATGCCCGCCCACGGGCACGGCATCGAGCACCCCGGGATCGAAGCCGGGACCGTCGTCGACGACGTCGAGGATCGCGTCGTCGCCCTCGGTTCGCAGGCGGATGCGGACACGGCAGGGCACCGCGTGCGTGACCGCGTTGCGAAGAGCTTCCTGGGCCACCCGGTAGACGAGCTGCTCGTCCGCCTCGGACAGGTCGGGGGCGGGCGTCGCCAGGTCGAGCTCGACGTCGGCGGAGCGGCTCCGCGCCGTGGCCGCGAGGTCCTGCAGCGCGTGTGCGAGACCGGCGGCGGCGAGCCCCGGCGGGTAGATGTCCATGAGCAGCGATCGGAGGACGCGCACGTTGCCCCGCACGGAGGCGGCGACGTCTCGGAGCCTCGCTGCGGCGCCCTCCTCGCCGGCCCGCGCCGACGCGTCCGCGGCGCTCTCCGCCGCGAAGCTCGTGGCGACGAGCTCCTGCACCGGGCCGTCGTGGAGCGTGCCTGCGATGCGGCGACGCTCGGCATCCGACGCGTCGACGGCGTGCTGGAGCAGATCGGCTCGACGCGAGTCCTCCGCACTGAGCCGTCGCAGCAGTCCCCACACGATCGGCGCGGTGAGCACGATCAGCAGCAGGAGGCTGCTCGTCGTGACGCCGGCGAATCCCCGCCACAGATCGGCCGAGCGGGCGGCCACGGGCTCGTACGGCAGGTACACCTCGAACAGCAGCTGCTGCCCGTCCGGCGCCCAGACCGGGCGGTAGACCTCGAGCAGCCGCGATCCCGATTCGAAGACGTTCTCCTCCTCGGAGAGATCCGAGATCGATGCCCGCGTCGAGGGACGCGCGAGGGCCTCGCGCTGCTCCTCGTCGAGCTCGAACGTCCGGCCGATCAGCTGCACCTCGTCGGCGTACAGCACCTCGCCCTCGGGGCTCCAGATCTTGACCCGGACGACGTCGGCGCTGAGCACCTGCTCGCGCACGACGCGGTCGAACTCGTCGATCGCGTCGGGCTCTCCTTCCAGAAGCGCGGCCGAGAGGTGCGGCTGGATGACGGCATCCGCAAGCACGTCCGTCGTCGTCGCGGCGTCGTTCACGGCTTCGCGTTCCGCGAGCCACTGCGCCGCCCACGCTGCGAGGAGCCCGACCGCGATCAGCACGGCGACCAGACCGAGCGCCAGCCGCACGATGATCGTGCGGCTGGCGGGCGGCCGTCGTCCGTCCGACCCGCCGACGGGAGCGGCGACGAGCGTCTTCCAGCCCCCAGCAGGCGCGGCGCCGACCGCTGTCGCGAAGGCTTCGGTAGTGGCCTCGTCGGGCGGGACGGGGTCGGAGGATCCGGCTCTCACTCAGTCGTCTCCGCCGTGTCCGCCGTGGTCGTCTCCGCCGCGCTCATCGTCGCCTCCATGGCCCCCGTGGTCGTCTCCCCCATGGTCATCCCCGCTCGACGATGACGACGGTGACGGCACCGGCACGACGCCGCCCTGCACGTCACGATCGTCGCCCGGTTCGACGCGCTGGTCGCGCGGCACGTCGCCACCATGGTCGTCGACCGGTGTCGCGCTCGGCGACGGCGTCGAGGTGCTCGTCGGGGACGGTGACGGGGTCGAGATCTCGCCGGATGCCGGAACACGGACGGGCACGGACTCGGCGAACGAGGCGTTGCCCCAGAGGCCGATCACGGCGGGCGCCGCGACGAGCACGAGCGCTCCTGCGCTCCAGAGAATCCGCTTCGTGGTGTTCATGGTTCGACCTCGCATCCATTGTGTCCTGCGCCCCGCGTCGGGTGAAGCACGGTGATCGATCAGGCTCACTCCAGACTCCGTGGACACCGCCTCGCGCACCATCGGACCTTGGTCGTAGTACCCATCACGGCCGCGGCGGTACTACGACCAAGGTCCGATTGCCGCCCATCCGTCACTGCCCGGAATGTGGTGTCATCCACTCGAACCGAAAGAGGTCTCCCGATGCATCGCATCTCCATCCCCCGCCGTGCTTCCGTACTCGTCACGGCGCTGCTCGCGGCATCCGCGCTCCTGATCACGGCGGCTCCCGCCCAGGCCAAGACCAGCGCGTCAGGCGGTGACTACGCCGTCACCGTCAACGGGACGACGTACAACCCGGCGTCCGGCAAGGACATCAAGCTCGAGAACCTCCCGGTCTCGGGCCCCGTCACCGTGAGCGGACGCCACAACAGGTTCACGATCGACCCTGCGACGCTCGGCGTCTACGACTACACCCTCACCGGGGCCGCCGACTCCCAGCGCATGGTGACGACGCCGACGGTCGTCTTCGCCTCGAAGGTCCCCACGCTCACTCCGGCGCAGCTCTCCGGCGTGCGGTTGTCGCGCCTCGAGGTCAAGGACGACGCGGTCGTCGCGATCTTCACGACGACCGCCGGCAAGGTCAAGATCCAGGCGAAGGACGGTGCCCAGGGCGGCATCTTCCAGATGGAGCCCGAATTCGCCGCGCCGGTCGAGATCGTGCACACCCTGGCTCCGGGCGTCTTCTACTTCGTCAACGAGTTCACGGGCAAGGTGAACTTCGGCGACGGGCGCGACGCGGTGGCGACGGGAGCGGGGGCGCACCAGATGCTCCTCGGCAAGGACAGCCCTCAGGTCGCGACCAAGACCTTCCAGTCGGGCACCGTCACGAAGTGGGTCGTGCAGGCGGGCGGCCGCATGGGCGGCGTGCTCGGCGAGGATGCCATCGAGCTGTCCGCCGGGGCCACCAACTGCACGAGCCAGTGCCAGGCGCGCAACCGCATCAACGGATCGCTCCCCGTGCCTCCGAACCCCACGAACCCCACCCCGATCGGCTGACCCGGCCGACCGATGAGCGGCCCCTCGCCACGGCGAGGGGCCGCTCCGTCCGTCACGACGACGGCTCGAGCTGGTGGTGACGACCGATGGGGAGCATCAACGGCTTCCCCGAGGTGGGATCGACGATGATGCGGCTCTCCATGCCGAACAGGTCGCGCACGACGTCGGTCGTGAGCACCTCGCCGGGCGCCCCGACAGCGCGCACATGCCCCCCTTCGAGAGCGATGAGGTGATCGGCATAGCGTGCTGCGAGATTGAGATCGTGCAGCACCATGACCACGGTGGTCCCCCGCAGACGGTTCAGGTCGGTGAGCAGGTCGAGGACCTCGACCTGATGGCTCACGTCGAGGAACGTCGTCGGCTCGTCGAGCAGCAGCACCTCGGTCTCCTGCGCGAGAGCCATCGCGATCCAGACACGCTGGCGCTGCCCGCCGGAGAGCTCGTCGACCGGTCGGTCGGCTAGCGCTGCCGTCTCGGTCGCATCCAACGCCCGGGCCACGGCGAGGTCGTCGTCGCGGGTCCACCGGGTGAACATCCCCTGGTGCGGATGCCGTCCACGGCCGACGAGATCCGACACCGTGATGCCCTCGGGCGCGATCGGCGACTGCGGCAGCAGGCCGAGCGTGCGCGCGAGCTCCTTCGCCGGCATCCGGTGCACCTCTCTGCCGTCGAGCAGCACGTGGCCGGCGCGTGGGGCGAGAAGGCGAGACATGGATCGCAGCAGCGTCGACTTGCCGCAGGCGTTCGGTCCGACGATGACGGTGATCCTGCCCGCCGGGATCTCGAGATCGAGGTCGGTGATGACGGGCCGGTCCGAGTACCCGAGGGTGAGCCCCTCGGCAGCGAGCGTATGCGACGACGTCACAGGGAGCCTCCGGTTCGGTTGGTGCGGATGATGAGGTAGACGAGGTACGGCGCGCCGAGCGCTCCGGTGACGACGCCCACTGGGAAGCGGGTTCCGAGGGCGTACTGGCCGACGAGGTCGGCGACCAGTACGAGGAGTGCGCCGACGAGCGCAGAGGGCACGAGCATCGACCCGTGGGGTCCGACGATGCGAGCCGCGATGGGTCCCGACAGGAACGCGACGAACGCGATCGGACCGGCGGCGGCGGTTCCGAAGGCGATGAGCCCGACGGCGGCGATCACCACGATGATGCGCGTGCGCTCGACTCGGACGCCCAACGCCGCCGCGGCATCCTCTCCGAGCCGCAGGGTGTGCAGGTCCCGCGACTGCGACAGCAGCAGTGGGCCGAGCACGACCAGCGCGATCAGCGCGGGCAGTGTCGCCTGCCAGTTCGCCCCGTTCAGGCTTCCGCTCAGCCACCGGACCGCCTCCTGGAGATCCCACTGGCCTGCTTGCGACAGCACGTAGGCGGTGACGCTCTCGAGCATCGCCGCGACTCCGATCCCGATGAGGATCAGGCGTGTCCCTGCCACGCCGCTCCTGCTCGAGAGCGCATAGATGAGCAGCGCGACGATCAGGCCTGCGGCGATCGCGATGACCGACACCGCGGTGCCGCCGAGCCCGAGCATGACGATCGCGAACGCGGCGGCCGCGCTCGCTCCGGCGCTGATGCCGATGATGTCCGGACTCGCGAGCGGATTGCGGAGCATGGTCTGAAAACTGACACCGGCGAGTCCGAAGCTCAGCCCGGCCACGACGGCGAGCACCGCGCGAGGCAGTCGCAGCCGGCCGACGGTGAAGGTCGCGCCGTCGACGTCCTGCCCCACGATCACTCCCAGTACATCGCCGAGCGAGTAGACGGTGCGGCCGAAGACGAGCGACGCGACGAAGACCGCGAGGATCAGGATCGAGAAGGCGATGATCACGGTGCGGCAACGGCGCGATCTGCGCGTGCGGCTGGCGCCGACGACTGCGGCGGTCGCCTCGTGGCCGGGGCCGGCGAGAACAGGAGCGGCGGTCACAGCTCACGCACTTTCTGTCGGCGGACGATCGCGATGAACACGGGGCCTCCGATGAGGGCGGTGAGGATGCCGACGTCGATCTCGCTGGGGCGTGCGATGATGCGCCCGAGGATGTCGGCCAGCAGGAGGAGCGCGGCGCCGCCGGCGGCGGAGAACGGCAGCAGCCACCGGTAATCGGGGCCGAAGATCAGGCGGAAGAAGTGCGGGACGACGAGTCCGACGAAGCCGATCGGTCCGGCGAGGGCCGTTGCCGCGCCGGCGAGGACGACAGCACCCACGGCGGCGACTCCCCGGGTCACGGCGACGCGTTCTCCGAGCCCGGCTGCCAGATCATCGCCGAGGGCGAGCGAGTTGAGTCCCCGTCCGGAGGTGACGCTCAGCAGGAAGCCGACCACGAGGAACGGGATGACGAGGCCGATCGAGTCGAACGTCGCACCGCCGACTCCGCCGATCTGCCAGGAGCGTATGGTCGCGGAGATGTCGGCGCGCGGAAGGGAGATCGCGGTCACGAAGGAGGCGAGAGCGGCGGAGGTGGCCGCACCGGCGAGTGCGAGCTTCAGCGGGGTCGCTCCCCCACGCCCCAGAGAGCCGACGACGTAGACGAAGACGGCCGCCACCGCTGCGCCGGCGATCGCCGTCCAGATGTACGCGGAGGCGCTGGACAGGCCGAACCAGGCGATGCTCGCGACGATCGCCAGCGAGGCTCCCATGTTGACACCGAGGATGCCGGGGTCTGCGAGGGGGTTGCGCGTGACGCCCTGCATGACGGCACCCGCGAGGCCGAGGGCTGCCCCGACGAGGATCGCCAGGACCGTTCGCGGCAGACGCGTCTGGACCGCGCCCTGGCTCAGGTTCTCCACGCTGCCGGAGAGCCCGGCGATGATGTCGTCCCACGACACATCGCGTGACCCGACGGCCACCGAGGTGAGAGCGAGGGCGATGACGGCGGCGACGAGGACGAGAAGCCAGAGAAGACGCAGGCGATTCGGACGCCGCACCGTCTGCACGGTGGCGGCGCCCGAATCAGTGATGGTCAGCGTCACTTCGCGTTGTCGGCCGCTGCGCCCAGAAGCGCCAGGTAGTCGTCGAGCACGAACGAGATCGCGAGCGGCGTCGGGTTCGCGGCGGTGCCGACCGGGTCGGAGCCCAGCAGCACGATCGAGCCGTTGGCGACGGCCGGCATCTGCGACAGCAGCGGGTCGCCCTCGAGGGTCTTCACGAGCTCCTCGTCGCCGTAGGTCACGATGACGTCGACGTCGGCGAAGGTGTCGATCTGCTCGGCGCTGATGGTGCCGGAGAACTTGTCCTTGTCCTTCGAGGCGTCCGCGATGCTCGCCGGAGTGGTGAGTCCGAGATCCTCGAAGAACGCGGCACGCGTGTCGTTCGCGGTGTAGAAGCTGACCTCGCTCAGGTCGCTCGGGTCGACGTGCGTGAGGAACATCGTCGACTTGCCCTCGAGCTGCGGATATTCGGCCATCGCGTCCTGGATCTCTCCCTCGATGTCTGCGACGAGCTGCTCGCCCTCGTCCGCCATGCCCATGCCCAGCGCGTTGAACTCGATGACGTCTCGCCAGGACGTCGCCCACGGACCCTCGGGGTAGGCGACGACGGGAGCGATCTCGCTCAGGGTGTCGTAGTCCTCCTGGGTGAGGCCCGAGTAGGAGGCGAGGATCACGTCGGGGTCGGTGTCGGCGACGGCTTCGAAGTCGATGCCGTCGGTCTCGTCGAACAGCACCGGCGTCTCGGCGCCGAGCTCGTCGAGCTTCTCCTTGACCCACGGCAGCAGCCCGTCGCCGTCGTCGTCGCCGAAGTTGGCCGCGGCCATTCCGACCGGCACGACGCCCAGCGCGAGGGGAACCTCATGGTTCGCCCACTGCACGGTGGCCACACGTTCGGGCTTCTCCGGGATCTCGGTCGTGCCGAGCGCGTGCTCGATGACGATCGGATATCCCTCTCCCGCCGAGGTCGATTCGGAGTCCGACGCGGACTCGGGGTTGGTGCTGCAGGCGGTGAGGCCGACGACGACAGCAGCGACGGCTGCTCCCGCGATGGCAAGACGATGGGCGCGCATGAAGATCTCCCGTGCGTGAGTGTGGTGAGTGCCTCGGAGCAGGTGAGCACTCCACGGAGCGACTCAGCTTAGGTGAGGCTTACCTCACGCTACTGGGAGGTCAGTCGTGTGCGCAAACGCGCGAAACAGCCCTGCTCTATCGCGGAACAGACACCCGGAACGCGCTCGGCGTCACCCCGGTGGCGCGCTTGAAGGCAGCACCGAATGCGCTGACGGTCGCATAGCCGACGTGCGCGGCGACGTCCTCGAGGTCGGAACCGCCCGCCAGCATTTCGATGGCGTGGCACGCGCGCAGCACCGACACCCACTGGCCGAAAGCGAGACCGGTCTGTCTCCGGAACGCTCGGGTGATGGTGCGCGGCGTGGCCCCGAGCTCCTGCGCCCAGTCGTCGAGAAGCCGCCGATCGCCCGGGTTCGCCTGCAATGCCCGCACGATCGGTCGCAGCCACGGAGAGGCCGGCACCGCGACGACGAGCTCCCGGCCCGACGGCGTCAACACATCCAGAGCCATCGCCTCGGCTATCGACCGCGACTCCGCGCTGAGCGCCTCGTCCGCAAGCCGGAGAAGAACCATCTTGAGCAGAGGCGTGATCTCGATCGACACCGGCCCTTCGGCCAGTGGGCTCACTCGGCGCACATCGAAATGCGTCGCGCGGTACCACGTGCCCGCCGTGGTCGACGCGGAATGGAGGACTCCTGCAGGGATCCACACCCCGACGGACGGTGCGACCGTCCAGATGCGGTTGTCGACGGTCACCCGCGAGGCACCGCGCTCATTCCAGAGCAGCTCGTGCGTCGGATGCGAGTGAGGAAGCCACGATGTGTCGCGGTCGACGGCATCGTCGAAGGCGTTCACCGCCCAGGGCACATCGACGGACCCCGCGCCGAAGGCGGGCAGCGCGATCGTGGCGACCGTGTCGTCACCGCCCGTGGTGTCAGCGCTCGTGGTCACGTCGACTGTCATCTCCCGTGCTCATGATCCGGAGATTCTCCCCGCGAGCGCTGAGGTCGCGTTCGGATCTCCCTGGACTGATGGGGGCTCCCTGAGCCTCCACCAACGATACGACCCAATCGCGGTCGCGATCTCTAGGCCGAGGGGGTCGCACGAGCGGATGCGACCGGCACGGATCTCGTCTCATTCAGCTCTGTCTCACCGCGACTGTGGAACCCCCTGCGAAGACTCTCCGTTCGCGGGCAGCTCGTCGTAGGCCTCGTCGGTGACCGGCTCGAGCCATTCGTTGCTGACGTTCTCGCCGGGGGTGATGAAGGCCAAGTGCGAGAACCACGAATCGGCCTTCGCGCCGTGCCAGTGCTTCGTGCCCGCCGGGACGCGGACCGCGGTTCCCGGGACCATGCTGATCGGAGCCTCCCCCTCGGCCTGGTACCAGCCGGAGCCGGCAGTGCACAGCAGCACCTGGTCGCCTCCGCCGGCCTCGCCGTGGTGGATGTGCCAGTTGTTGCGGCAGCCCGGCTCGAACGAGATGTTGTTCACCGGGACGCCACCATCGACGACCGGCGCGTTGAAGCTCCGCCCCGAGAAGTACTGCGCGTAGGCGTCGTTCGCCGGGCCGAGCGGGAAGATCTGACTGAAGTCTCGAGCGTCTGACATGGTGTCTCCTCTTCGCGATGTTCTGGGTGTTCAGGACGCGCGCGGCGTCACTTCGACGGTCGCGGCTTTCGGGCCGGACCCGATCATCGGCGGCAGATACGGGCTGCCGGCGTACTTCGCTTCGTAGGCGCCGTCGATCCTGGTGTTCAGATCCGGATCGACGACCGGTGCGAAGGCCACGTCGTGCTCCTCGCCTGCGGCGGTGATCCGCCCCGTCCGCTGAGCGACCGCCGACCGGTACCACCTGCCGTCCGTGCCGTTCCAGGCGCGCACGAACAGGCGGCCGTCGACCACGACCGACCAGATCCACGTCGGCGTCCCCGTGGTCACTCCGTCGGCGCGGTGCGGGGCGATATGCAGATCATCGGTCGACGCGATCACGTCGATGAGGTCGGCGGGCCATGATGTCATGCGGCTCACTGGTCCTTCTCGACGACGTTCTTGAGAACCGCCGGTCCATCCGCTGTTCGCAGTGTTCTCAGCCATCGTCTACTCCTCCGTTTATCCGAGTTCCGAACACTTCCAGTAGACACACTCAGCGTGCTCGGAGGGAGTCCCTGCCGAAGGGGGTACCAGGAGAGCACCCCATACCGACGCCTCCGGGTTCGGCGAGCGTTCCGCGGCGAACGCGTCCTGAGTCAGGCGAAACGCGTCCTGGTCAGGCGAACGCCGCGATCTGCAGCAGGTTCCCGACCGTGTCACTGAACACCGCAGTCGTCACCGGACCATGGTCGATCGGAGGCTGCGTGAACTCGACACCGAGTCCCTGCAGACGCTCGTACTCGGCCTGCACGTCGTCGACGCCGAGCACGAAGAACGGGATGCCGTCCTCGATCAGCGCGTCCGTGAACGGCGGTACCGCGGGGTGCCCCTTCGGCTCGAGCGAGAGCTGCGTGCCGTCGGGGGATGCGGGGTCGACGACCGTCAACCAGCGGAACTCCCCCATCGGAACGTCGGCGGCGACCGTGAACCCGAGCTTCTCGGTGTAGAACCCGAGCGCGCGCTGCTGGTCGTCGACGAACACACTGACGGTCTGGATCTTCATGATTCTCCTGACGTAGGGGGCCAGCGTTCCGCGATCTGCGCGAGTGGCCGGGTGTCGATGGTGTGGAACTTGAACTTGCCGCGACGCTCGCTGTGCACGAGGCCCGCCTCTTCGAGGACCGCAAGGTGCTGCGACACCGCCTGCCGTGTCGGCGTCACGCCCCGCTCGGCGAGACGCACGCACAGCTCGAACAGCGTCTGCTCGTCGCGCTCGGCGAGGTCGTCGAGGATCATCCGACGCGTCTCATCGGCGAGAGCCCTGAAGACATCGCCCATGCCGCGAGTATAGGCAAGTGCTGACTTGCCTATCAAGACCCCCGGGAGCTATCGCGCACGTCTACTCACTGGCGTCATCGACAGGTAGGTTCGCTGGTAGCGGCAGTCTGGGGCGATGGGGCGGAGTACGAGAGTGGACGGTGAAAAACGGCAGGATCGCAGAATTCTGAGCCCACTCGTCGTCGGGATCGCGGTCGCGCTGATCGGCGCAGCGGTGGCGGTCGCATCGACTCTGTTCATCGCTGATCCACGGCTAGGTGTTCTCGCGGCGATCGTGTTGTCGTTCGGCTGCGTCGGCACGGCGGCGGGCCTGGTGCTCGCGCGCAGGAAGAGCTGGACGGACCCGTCGTGGCCTCCAGACGCCCAGTCGAAGCCATGGACCGTCCGCCGGACCCGCCGCGTCTCGCTCCTGTATGGCGTATTCCTCGTGCTCATGTCTCTCGCCGGCACCGCCACATTGGTCGGAACGGAACAGCCGGGGATCGACGACGCTGGGCGGGGATGGGTCATCGTCGGTGTCCTCGCGCTTGTCGGGCTCCTGCTGACCGTCACGGGAGCCCGTCGCGCGCCCGAAGCCGTGAGCTCATCCGACCGCCCCGCGACCACATCGGTCGATGGCAGTGAGGAATGGGTGCGATTGGGTTCCTCTCCACGCGGGTTGTTCTCGTGGTGGGCTCCCCTCGGCTCACTCGACCAGCCGTTCCTCATCCCGACGATCGTCGGAGCCGTCTTCTTTCCCCTCACCGCGTTCCGGTTCGGAGCGTGGGCGTGGGTGCTCGTCGCTGCGGGGCTGCTCGCCACGGTCGCCATCGTCGGCGTCATGCTGCATCGGCGTTCGCAACCGCCGAGCATCTCGCGGGACGCTACCCGGATGCTCATCGGGAAAGCGGAAGTCCCCAGCGCGAGTGTCATCGGCGCCATGGTGATCGCTTCTCCCTGGGAACCGGACGCCACAGCGCGAAACCTCGCGGTCGTCTTCTCGACGTCGGGGAAGGCTCGAGCCGTGGTGGGACTGAGGAACCGAGGACACCTCGCGTTGAGCGAGGATCAGACGGCACTTCTCGCCGCAGCGATCGAACAGTCCGACATCCAGCTCCCGCACGACAAGGACGATCCGAAGGGGCGGTTTTCGCGATCTCTCTACCCCAACTATCTGACGAAAGCCGACGCTGTGCGAATGGTCGAGAACCCTCCGGGCGACGGCGACCGGCTGCCCGTGGGGCCTCCATCAGCGTGAGACGCCGGCGCCCGCCCGCACGCGACAATCTATCGCAGCGGTGTGCCGGTGTCTCAGAGCGATCTGGGTGCTGCCGCGAGCTCTCCCCGCGCGGCACGGCGATTCAGTCGTTCCGACAACACGATGCCGAGGACCACGAGTATGGCGAGGTAGAACGGGAAGATCCACATCCCGGTTCCAGAAGACAGCGCGCCGAACAGGGGCGGCATGAAGGTGGACCCGCTGTAGGCTGCGGCCATCTGGATGCCGATGATGGCCTGGGAATTGTTCGCGCCGAAGTTCTTCGGCGTGGAGTGGATGATCGCCGGGTAGATCGGCGCGCTGCCGAGGCCGGCGATGACCAGACCGGCGAGCGCCAGCACGTCGGTCGACAGAGGCAGCGCGATCATCGTGACGCCCAGGCCGATCGCGACGAAGCCGCCCCGGATGAGGGCTTTGTCGCCGAGCCGGTCTGCGAAAAAACCGCTCAGGAAGCGTCCTAGCGTGATGCCGATCAGGAACAGCGCCGCGAATGTCGCGGCTACCGCAGCGTCGATGCCGCGCTCTGTGACGAGGTAGGTGGACGCCCACAGAATGGTGGTGCTCTCGATGGCGCAATAGGCGAAGAAAGCACCCAGGATCAGCGTCACACCGGGAATGCGCAGCGCGACGGACAGCGGGACGTGGCCCGTGCTCGGAGTCTGCACTTCGACGTCGGGCTCGACGGATTCGATGTGCTGCGTCGACTGGGCGCCTCGTCGCCAGAGCGACAGCGTGATGAACAGGATCGCGGTGAGGACGGCCTGAATGATGCCGACGGTCTGGTAGGCGCTGGACCAACCTGCCCCGGAGCTGATCGCATAGCCCATGATGAATGGGCTGACCGATGCCCCTACGCCCCAGAAGCTGTGCAGCCAGTTCATGTGCTTGGCCGCGTAGTGCAGAGCGACGTAGTTGTTCAGTGCCGCGTCGACGGCACCGGCGCCGAGGCCGTAGGGGATGGCCCACAGGCACAGCATCCAGAACGATCCTGAGAAGGAGAAGCCGATGAGTGCGGCGGCTGTCATCCCGACGCTGATCGCCGTGACAAGCCCTACGCCCAGGCGGCGGGTGAGTCGCTCGGACATCAGGCTGGACACGATGGTGCCGGCCGCGATGATCATCGTGATGAATCCGGCGAACCAGAGGGGGACCCCGAGGTCGGCCTGCATCGCTGGCCATCCGGATCCCACGAGGGAGTCGGGAAGCCCGAGGCTGATGAAGGCGATGTAGATGATGGACAGAAGGAGCGCGTACACAGATCAGGTCTTTCTCAGTTGGGGGAGGCTGGACAGGTGCGGATGCTCGGTGGCGACGTGATCGTCTATGAGGCCGGCCGCGTCTGGGTCGATCTGGACGATGAGCGTGGTCGACGTCGCGGGCCGGGGAGCGTTGTCTCCGTCTGCAAGCTCGCGCACGAATGCGTCGACAGAGTGGAGATCCGCTGCAACGCGCCGGCCAGATGATGTCTCACCTCCAGCGCACACGCCGCGAGCTGGGCGCACGATGATCGCGCCGTCCGCCACCGCTCCGGTGGATTCGAGAACGAGGCCGTCGAGATCGTCACGACTGTCGAGAAACCTCACGATGGACCACGACCCCGCCTCGCGGATGGTGGCCTCGAGCAGCGGCAGAAGCCGCGCGCCGGTCTTCTCGGCATCAGGGAGCACGAAGATTGCGATCATCCGGGCACGTCCGCTGCGCAGAGAGCGTGCTCCGTTGTTCACGACGTAGCCGACACCGGTGATCGCATCACTCACGCGGGTCCTCGTGGCGGAGGTGACGCTCGGGTGGTCGTTCAGAACGCGCGAAACCGTCTGTCGCGAGACGCCGGCCATGGCGGCGACGTCCCGGATTCCCGGTCGACGATCCATGATTCAGGCCCCCGCGATCGCGCCCGTACGGACGCGATCGGCGTCTGCATGGCGGTACGAGGTGGAGCGAGCGACTGTCACATCGATCACGCTATGGATCATAATGATCGTGTGCAACGATCAGAACGCCTGAAAGCGATCATTCGTGCGCTGGACAATGGTCCGCGGCGCATCGTCGAACTCGCTGAGCTGACGGGGGCGTCGGCGATCACGATCCGACGTGATCTCACAGAGCTTGCCGAGCGCGGCGCCTTGCAGAGAACGCATGGCGGCGCGAAGGCCGCTTCTGCGCGCGGTGCGGACTTTCCGTTCTCGTTGCGCGAGTCGGAGTCGTTGGCGACCAAGCTCGCTCTCGCCCAGGCGGGCCGAACACTCGTCCGCGGTGGTCAGTCGGTGCTCATCGACAACGGCACGACGACCTTGGCTGTTGCACGCGAACTCGCGGGAGTCGGCGTGACCGCCCTCGCTCTCTCGTTGCACGCGGCTGCCTCACTCGCCTCCCGGCCCGGAAACGAAGTCATCGTGCCCGGCGGCACGATCGAAGGCGACGACCTCTCGTTCACCGGCATCGGCGCCGTCGAGACCGTCAGAGCGATGCGCTTCGACATCGCCTTCATCGGCGCCTGCTCCGCAGACCCCACTCACGGCCTCACGGTCGCCACCTGGGCCGACGCACAGATCAAACGCGCCGCTCTGGAATCGTCAGCGCGCACCGTCCTGATCGCCACCGCTGCGAAATTCTCGCGCACATCCGCGCACCGCTTCGGCTCGTACAGCGACCTCGACACGATCATCACAACCACCGACGCACCAGTGAGCGCGATCTACGAAGCGCGGCAGGCCGGCGTCGAGGTCATCACCGTTCCGCTGTCGGCTATACCCGACCACTAGACAGCGCTCAGACGCAGACCCCCGACCGGGCGCATCCCTGCGCCCGACTACGAACGCGGAGTCGAACCCGTGTCCGGCCCGGCAATGGCGCTCGCCTCGAGATCGCGAAGACGCTTCAGCTGAGCCCACGGCCAGAAGACGATCCACGCGATGGAGGCGATCGAGGCGCCCATGATCATCGATGCGATATCCATGCGATCCAGGCTAGGGAGCGATGCTCCCATTCGCATCCCCCGAACGGTGGACCCTCGGAGACATCGCTCGCACCATGGCTCACACGCCACGCGCATGCTGAATGCCGCCAAGCAATGCCCGGCGACCTCGTGAACCGCGTA
>JAZBLP010000080.1:0-18178 GCA_037033305.1 Actinomycetota bacterium
GCGGCTGAGGCGCGAAGGACGAGGCGGGCGGCTGCGGCGGAGCGAACGATGCGGCCGGCGCACCGTGCACCGGGGGCTGTCCTGCGAGGGGAACCGGTGGAGCACCCGGGACGGGAGGCGCGCCCCACCCGGGCCCCGCGGGACTGGCGTTCGCCGGGGCTGCAGTGGCATTCCGGTCAGGCTGCGGGGTCTGACGACTCGGTGCGGCGTAGTCGGGGAAGACGGGCGCGGGAGCATCCGGCCGGCTCTGGGTATGCGGCGCCAAGGACGGGATGGTGTACCCCGATGCATCCCTCGCCGGGGCAGCGGTGGGCTGCGAGCTTCGGCGCGGGCCGGGCTGCAGAGCGGCCAGCCTCTCGCCCTCCGGATACGGCGGGGCACCCCAGGCGAGGACCGTCGCCCAGACCGGAGGCAGGAGGATCGCGAGCACCGTCATCCCGGCGCCGCGTCCGAACCTCCGATTGATGCGATGGGTCGCCACGACCTTGAGGTAGATGCCGTACAGCTGCACGATCGGGATGAAGTAGAACACCACCGACCACGCCGGCACTCCACCCCGCGCCAGGATCTCCGCCTCGTTGAGGATGGGGACCCAGCCCTTCCACCCCTCTCCGCCGATGCGAGGGAACAGGCGTGACAGAGCCAGTGCGTACCAGACGTAGACGGCCAGGCCGATGAGCACACCGACGCCGCCGACGACGGCGAGCATCGTGACGTAGCCGGAATCTACGGGCGCGATCATGAGTTCCCCTTCTTCCGGTCGCCGAGCGACCAGGTCAATCCGAGCGTAGCGAGCACAGGCCCGGCGGCGGTGAATCCACGACCGCTCGCGCCCCGTATCCGATCGATGAACGACGTCGGTCGCACGCGCCTGACGATGCGATGCCACCACTTGCCCGACGCCCCGAGTTCCGTCCGCTCGGCGTCGACGATCTCCCACGCCGCGCTCGCATCCTCGTCCGTCGGAGGATGCTCGGCGAACACGGCGCGATCGACCATCTCCGCCAGGCGATCCGACGCCTCTCGGTCTGTCGAGAGCGCCCGCTGGATTCGGGTGCCCTCGGCATCCATCGGCACGTCGTGGTCGGCGTACACGTCGACCAGCTCCTCCCACGCCCCGGCGAGACGCACCTCGGGATCCTCAGCGTTTCGACGGGCCCTGGCTCGCTGCCTCTTGGCGAGCAGCAGCACGAGTAAGGGCAGCGCGAGCAGCGCCAGCGCCAGCACGCCGAGCCCTACGGCGCGCAGGATCGGCAGCAGGACGGCGAGAACCTCTGACTGCGGCGACTCGAGCGGAGGCGCATCGTTGTTGGAGTCGCTCTGCGCCTGAGGTGGATCCAGCGCCTCCGACCGGGGCTGCTCCGGCACCGTGGGATGCTCGGGCAGCTGCTCGCCCTCGGTGATGGAGCTCGGAAGCATCGCGTACTGCGGTGTGGTGTCGATCGGCATCCACTCGCCGCCGGACGCGCGCACCTCGACCCAGGCGCTCATGTTCGCCCCTGTGCAGGTCTCGGTGCAGGCGGGGATGCCGGGCACATCTTCGGCAGCCGCGAGGCGTGCGCCGATCACGACCCGAGACTCGAGCCCCCAGTGCTCGGCGAGGAGCGCCGCCGCCACCGAGAACTGCTCATCGTCGCCGACCGCCGACACGAGCAGCTCGGGCGCGGCATCCGAGCCTGCCCTGCGCTCCTGCTCGAGCAGGTCGGTGAACAGTTCCTCGATGCGGGCCGCGGAGTGCCCGGCATAGCTGGGGGCGAACGCGTATCCCTCGGATTCCTTCAACGACGCGATCCACCCCGCCGCCGCCTCATCGTCGATCAGCGCGTGACTGAGGTAGCCGCGAGAGCGCAGGCGGTCGATGATCTCGAGATAACCGGCCCCGGTGCGAGGCTGCTCCTGCATCTCGGCCCACTCCGTGAGCGCCGGGTACAGGTCGGTGTCGAGGTTCGAGGCGCCACCCTGCGCCGAAGCGATGTCGCCGGGGCTCGCCGGGGCGTCCACGAGCACGCGGTAGCGATCGCCCGGGACGAGTCCCTCTCCCCCGCCGGGCGCTTCGGCGACGGTGATCGCCGTGTCACCACCCGAGTTCACATGGAACCCGTCGGCGAGCGCTTCGGCTCGCGAACCGGAGAAGTCCGGTGCCTCGGCGAGACCGGCCGGCGAGGGGACCCAGATGCCGCGGTAGGCATCGCCGATCGTGATCCCCAGCGACACGCGACCCTCCCCGGGCATCGCGCTGCGAGGCAACCTGCTGAAGCGGTCGTCCGGCGCGATGTGGAAGTCCTCGCCGTCGTACGAGTCGAGGGTGACGAGCCGGAGGCGCTCGAGCGCGCCGGGGTCCCCTTCCACCTGCACGACCGTGTCGTCGAGGGTGCTGCCGGCGAACCACGACCGGTAGGCGCTGAGGGGGCTCGCCTGCTGCTGCACGACGATCATGGGCTCGACCTCGTCGCGCAGAACGGAGCGGTCGCTCCACCCGACGGCTGCGGGTGCGACCGCGAAACCGGCGACGAGGGCGATCACCGCGAGACCGGCCGAGAGGAGATGACGACGGATCGTCAGCCATACCGGGGTCGCCCGGCGCGAGATGTTCGCCGCCGCGACGGTGCGCAGCGCCTGCGCGCGCTCGAGCCGCGAGCGTCCGACCAGCCAGACGAGAGAGACCACGAAGAGCGCGACGCCGATCAGCCACTCCCGGGGTGCGGGAAGCGCGACGCCGAGCACCGAGACAGGAGCCGTCGTGCCGCTCACCCCGAAGGCGATGCCGAACACGGTCATCGCGGTGACGACGGGAACGGCGATCGTCGCCCGGTGTCCCCCTTCGAGCACGAGCAGGGTGGCGAGGAACGCACCGAACAGCATGACCACGAGAAGTGGGATCAGCACCGCCTGGTACTCCCCGAGAGGGGGGTTCAGCGTCAGCATCTGCTTCCACCCCAGCACCACCCCCAGCACCGCGTCGCGGATTCCGCCGAGGAACGACGGGAGCGAAGACAGCGCCGAAGGGATCGCGAGCGGCACCGAGACGACGAGATACGCGCCGGCGGCCGCGAGGGCACCGATCAGGAGACCCCACCGCAGCACCCGGGTCAGCACGGCGACGGCCATGCCCAGCAGGCCGCCGATCAGCCCGACCGCGATCGCGCGCGGAGACTCGTACACCGGCCATGCGGCCGCCGTGGCGAGACCGATGCCGACCAGCACGTATCCGAGAGACCAGAGGGTCAGAGCCGAGAGAGCGAACGTCCGACGCGACCTCGCCACACCGCGCCGGGGACCCGCGGCGCTCATCGCAGGGCTCCGCGGGCGAGCATCTGCGGAAGGTCGCCGAGTGCGCCCAGCGTCATCACGGCGAGCTCGCGCGCCGTGCGCATGGTGGGCTGCTCGCCGAGCTCACTGCGCACCGCCACCGCCTCGACGGCCGCGGGCAGCTTGATCGCGGCGTGGCGCAGTCGCTCGAGGGGCATGCGAGAGCCGGTCAGGAGGAATCCGATCGACAGATCGGGGTACGACTGGGCGGTGAGGGCGGCGACCGCCTCGAGTCGCATCACCCGCTCGGCCGGGTCGATGGTCGAGGTGGCGTCGAGCAGGGCCTTGGGAGTCGCCGTGGGAAGGGTGCGTATCGACAGCACCTCGGAACGGCTGTGCTCGGGGATCTCATTGCTCACCGAGAAGAGCACGTCACGGCCGTCGCGCACACCCTGCAGAGCGAGGGATGCCGCAGCGCTCACGGTGTTCTCGAACTCGTCGTCGCTCTCGTACGACTCGCTGTCGAGGTCGAGGATGATGGCGATGCGGGCGTGCCGCGACTCCTCGTACTGACGCACCATGAGGGTGCCGGTCTTCGCGGTCGACTTCCAGTGGACATGTCGCTGTGAATCGCCCACGACGTACTCGCGCACCGCGTGGAACGAGAGGTCGGCGTCGACGAGGGTCGAACTCGGTGTGCCCTCGAGGTCGCGGATGAGACCGGCGCTGGTGCTGGGCAGGCGAACCGTGACCGGGTGCACGTGGATGCGCTGGACGTCGGGCCAGCGCAGCTCACGGCGGAGGATGCCGATCGGATCGCCGCGGGTGATGGTCATGGGGCCGACGTCGATGACTCCGCGGCGATGGGCGGCGATCGTCAGCTGCTCGCGATGGTGGGCAGCAGGACGCAACAGGGGGACGTGCGCTTCGACGAGGCCCTCCCCCACGGGAACGTCGACGATGCCAGGCAGAGACAGACGATCACTGTTGTTTCGCACATCGAGCGTCGCGCCGATCTCGGCTCCGGCGACCACGCGGTCGCGGTCGAGGGTCAGCTCGATGCGGTAGTCGTGGGTGCCGAGGATGAAGGGGACGCACGCGATCAGCAGCACCAGCGCGATCGCCGCCACCGCCCACGCCTCGACCCAGCCGAACAGCAGTCCGGCGGTGACGCACAGCACCAGCGCCGCGACGACCAGCATCCCGGCCGATGTGACCGTCTCACGCACCCACGAGACAGCCGCTCGGGCGGCGCGCTCCGTGCTGCGAGCAGCGCGACGCACGCCGAAGACGGCGCCGCGGACGGGCCCGCGACGCGTGCGGTCATAGCGCGTGACCGTCGACGTGCGCGTCGACGTGCTGGTGCCCGCCGTGGTGCGCGTCAGTCGGGACTCGGTGCTGAAGCTCACGCAGTGCCGTTCTCGCGCGGCGGCTCGACGTCGAGCAGGATCTGCCCCACCACGGCGACCGCGGTGACGCCGTCGAACTCGGCCTCCGGTTCGAGCACGAGGCGGTGTGCCAGAGCCACGACCGCGAGCTCTCGCACGTCGTCGGGAGTCACGAACGTGCGCCCGTTCTTGGCGGCCCACGTCATCACGAGACGCGACAGCGCGAGGGCTCCGCGCACACTGGCGCCGAGGCGGACCTCGGAGGCTCGACGCGTCGCATCGACGATGCGCATGATGTAGTCGGAGACCAGCGGGTTCACGTACACGCCGCGCGTCATCTCGGCCATCGTGAGGATGGTGTCGACGCCGACGATGCCGTCGAGCACGTGCTTCGGCTGGGCCGCTCCCTGGAGGATCCGCATGGTCGCAGCCTCGTCGGGGTATCCGATCGACGTCTTGATCATGAATCGGTCGAGCTGCGCCTCGGGCAGCCGGTAGGTGCCGCCCTGCTCGATCGGGTTCTGCGTGGCCATCACGAGGAACGGCGATCCGACCGGCCGGGTGACGCCGTCGACCGTGACCGTGCCCTCTTCCATGACCTCCAGGAGCGCGGACTGCGTCTTCGGGCTGGCGCGGTTGATCTCGTCGGCGAGCACGATGTTCGCGAAGACGGGACCCGCGTGGAACTCGAAGGCCCCCTCCTTCTGGTCGTAGACCGTGATGCCCGTGACATCGCCGGGGAGCAGATCGGGCGTGAACTGGATGCGGGTGCTCGTTCCCGTCACAGTCTGCGCGATCGCCCGCGCGAGAGCCGTCTTGCCCGTGCCGGGGAAGTCCTCGAGCAGCACGTGACCACCGCTGACGGCGGCGGCGAGCACCAGCTCGATCACATGCCGCTTGCCGAGGATCGCCTGTTCGACGTTGGCGGTGAGGATCGAGAACGTCTCGGCGAACCAGGCGGCCTGTTCGGCGGCGAGGGTCACGGGAGCAGCGGAGGGAGCAGGCATAGGGCAACCGTATTCGTCTCTGGCACCTGCGCTGTGCAGGGCGGTGGGGAGGAGGCAGTCATCATCGCGGCGGTTTCATCCGGCAGGGTCGGCGGGGTCGGCGGGGTCGGTCGGGTCGGCCGGATCCTCAGGCTCCGGCTGCGTGCACAGCGGCGCGCGGTGCGAGATCGGCTCGAGCGAGGCGAAGGCGCCGGTCCACGTGATCTTTGCGTCGATCATGGCGACGCCGCCGACGACCTTGGGGGTGAGGCTGCTCGAATACGAGCCGCGAGCGGCGGCGCTGACCGAGAACAGGTCGTCCGTGTTCGCGGGCACGCAGTCGCGGAAGTACACCGAGACCGTCGTGGGCGCCGTCCGAGCCGTGATCGGCACGTTGTCGGAGCAGAGCTCCGAGAACGCAGTGTGACAGGACCGCGCACTCACCGGCAGCGGTGACGCGTCGGCGCTCAGCTCGAAGCCGGGCCGCCACGATCCGTACAGGTAGTACTGCGGGGCGAAGCCGTCTCTCGCGGTGACACGCGGAGCGGACTCCAGCCCGTACACGTAGCGGTTGCCCTCGACCGACGGCCGGGTCGCCACCGAGTAGGTCGTGTCGCCCTTGGGGCCCTCGACCGAGGTGAATGTGAAGACCTGCGTCGTCGCCGACTCGGACACGCCGAACCCGTTCGAGGCGCACGCCTTCACGCTGTAGGACGAGTACTCGGCGAGCCCGGTCAGCGTGGCCGACGACGACTGCGCCTCCGCGCCCGAGACCTGCAGACGACCGTTGCCGTCGGCGGAGCAGCTCGCGTTGCCCGAACGCCACGCCAGGTAGACCACATCGACGCCCTGGGCGCTGCCGTTGGGCTGCGCAGCCACTCCCGAGACGGAGATCGAGGTGTTGGATGCGGCACTGGCCTGTGTTCCTGAGGGATCGAAGAAGACCGTGCCGGCGGCCGTCACCGATGTGCGGAAGGCGCCGCCCTCGTTGCCGCCGTCGCCGGTCGGCGGCTGGAACTGGCTGATCGGGACGATCGTGATGTTCTGCGGTCCCGGGGACAGCGCGATCTCGGCCGACGTGGTGGCACCGGTGCGGTTGATGACCTGTCCGGTCTCCTCGATGCGGAACGCGAGCGAGTCATCCGATGCCGCGACGGCCAGCGCGACGATGCCACGCCCTCGTTCGGTGCTGCCGGCCCGATAGATCGGCGTCGCCGTCGCCTCTGTCACCACCGGTGCGGCGTACGCCCAGCTGGTGTGCGGTGAGGTCGCGGCCGAGGTGCCGACCGCGTTGACCGCGGATGCCGTGAAGACGTGCGGGGCTCCGTTGACGAGTCCGTTCACCGTGCAGCGGTAGACGCCTCCGGCCGGGCTGCACGACGCGTTCGCCGGCGCTCCGTCCTGCAGGATGGTCACTCCCGTGACGCCGGGGTGCGCGCGTCCCGCTTCACCGAGGGGCACGTCGAGCACCACGGTCGATCGGGTGAATCCGACGGTCGTGACACTCGCGGGTGCCTGCGGGAAGCCCTGCAGGTCGAGAGTCAGGGTTCCCGTGCCGGTGCGGCCCTGCGCGTCCGACACCACGAACGGGATGATGCACTGCCCGCCCGGGGCCTGGCCTCCGCCCGGCCAGCTCGCGGTGATCGACGTGCTTCCCGAGGTCGAGATCGATGCGACATCGCACCGCGTGCCCCCGCCGAGGGAGATCAGTCGCAGTCCCGATCCCGGCTTCCCGGCGAACGGGTCGTACTCCCCCGCGACGTCGACGACGTCGATCGTGCAGCTGGGGTTCGTCACGATGCACTGCGTCGTGAAGGTCGCGCCACGGGGTGCGTCCGGTGGCGCGGCCCCGACGACGAGGCGGACGGATGCCGACGGCTCGCCGTACTGCGGCACAGTGACGCTGACGTTCTCGCTGTTACCCGGTCGCGCGTCCGCTCGTGCCTCGATGGTCAGCTGAGCGCCGTTGCGCGTGACGATGAAGGCCGAACCCGAATAGACGATCCGATACTCGAGGGATCCGGCATCACCCTCGCGGCCGCCTTCCCATGCCGCCATGTTCGCGTACATGTCGACCGTCTCGGTGGTTCCGGGAGCGATCGTGTGCGAGATCGACGAGAGCAGCAGCTGAGGTTCTGCCGGACGGATGCTGATCGGCACGTCGATGAACGACCACCGCTCCTGACCCTGCAACCGCACCTGGACCAGGCAGGTGTCCGACCATGGTGCTTCGCGGCCGGCCCGGTAGGTCACGCCGCCTGCTCCCTCGGCGGAGCATGACGCGGCTGCTCGCTGCGCGGCGAACTGCCCCGAGCCCACCTCGAGGGCGTCTGAGGAGATCAGATCGACGTAGTCTGCGACGTCGAACGACACCGAGGCATCCTCGTCGACGACGACCGGAGTCGAGGCCGGCTTGAGCTGGACCTGCATGTCGTCGAAGGCGGGGATGCGCAAGAAGCCGTATGCGACCACGTCTCTGCCGCCCGAGCCCTTGCCCTTCAGCTGGAACGGAACGAGTGCTCCGTCTTCGGGGGCCGAGCCCACGATGCGGTTTCCCTGCACCGTGAACCCGGGCTGGTCGCCCCACAGGCTCAGAGTCAGGGACGAGGCGTCACCGGAGGGCCAGCTGACACGGTCGGTCACGACGTCGATGCCGCGATCAGGGAGCTCCTCGCGATCGCGCGCGGTGAGCACGGTGTCGGCGACGCTCGGCTGGTCGGCGACCGCGCCGTCGGTCACCGTGACGACGATGAGACCCTGCGAGGTGCTCGACGTACGACTGGACCTGACCGTGTAGAAGTACGAGTTCGTTCCGGCGGTGTCCCCCGCGCGGAGCACGACACGGCCGTCGTCGAGCGAGGTGTCGGAGTCGATCAGCGCGTTCAGGCGGTCATAGAGCGGATTCCCCTTGACCGGTGGCGCGTTCGGGACCAGCTCGGTGATCTCGAGATCGCTCTGCGCCGGATCGAGGTCGTTGAGACGGGGGTCGAGGACGATGGGGGTCGTCGACCCGGCCTCGACCCGCACGTAATCGCTGAACGTCACCGGGGCTGCGTCATCGATGTCCGCGTCGAGAACGCCGACGCGCACGGCGCCTGTCCCCTGCTCGCCCTGCGGGTCGCGCACCGTGTAACGGAAACTGACCTGACCGCCATCGACACCTGCGGCGGGCGCCCGATAGATGATCGCGTCGCCGTCGGCCGAGATCGTCGCCGTTCCCGCACCCTTCTGGGGCTGGTCGACACCCGCGAGCACCACCCGGTCGCCATCGCTGTCCATGCCGGTCGACGGCACGGGCAGCGACACGGTCTGACCGCTGAGAACCCTGCCGGTCAGGGTCGACGGCGTCGGCGGGCGGTTGGTCCCCGGAGGAACGACCGTGACCGTCACGACGCCGTTGTCGGAGAGCGCCGGATTTCGCTCGAGTGAGACGGAGTACGACAGCCGGTATGTTCCCGGTGTCGTGGGCGCGAGGTAGCGCAGCGCATTGCGGTCGGCGAAGACGAGCTCACCTGATTCGCCCGAACCGGTCACCTCGGGGAGGACCACCAGAGGTTCCCCTCGAGGCGCCACGTCGTTCGCTGTGACGGCGATGCGCGTGAGCGAACCGGCGCGCACGGTGATCGCGTCGGGGAAGACGATCGGACGCGTCACCGTCGACGGCGGCGTGAGGAAGACCGTGACGGTTCCCCTCACAGCGGCGCCGGCGCCGTCGGCGACCGTCACGGTCGCCTTGCCGATCACCCCGGGCTCGCCGTCTTCCGTGGTGCCGTTCACGCGGATGCTCTCGTTGCCGACCACACGCACGCCGAGCTGCGGGGTCGAGCTCACGGCATCGGCCAGCATCAGCACTCGACCGCTCGTGTTCTGCACCGCGCGGAGAACGTCGACCGTCGTGTCCTCCCCCTCTCGGACGAACGCCGTCAGCGGCGCCATCGCGAGTCCCGCGGAGCCGTCTACCGCGGTGATGCGGATGACGGCCGACTGCTCGGCCTGGGTCGTGACGTCCTGAGCCGTATAGGTGACGACGTACTGCCCGGGTTCGGCCACGGTCATCTCGACGGTGCCGGATGCCGCGTTCGGGTTGACCTCGAGTCCCTGTGCGGTCGCCGCGGTCTGCACGGCGTCGACGAGACGATAGGAACCGGAGCCGCCGGACAGGTGATCCGAGATGCGCACCGATTGCAGCTCCCCGACACGCGCCGTCAGCGCGACCGGCGAGGCGACGAGAGCCGGACTACCCGTGACCTGCACATCGAGGGTCTTCTCGGCGGTCGCACCGTGCACGTCTTCGACGACCACGGTGACCGAGATCACGGCATCCGCAGCATTCGGGTCGGTGTGACGGATGGCGACCCGGCCGTCTGCCATCGGCACGACCATGACGGGCGACGAGGAGTCGGTCTCGTAGGCATCGCTGAGGACGAACGGATCGCCCTCAGGGTCGACCCACCCGGACAACGCCGAGACGACCGTGCTGCCGCCCGGGAGGAGCTGCGGCGTCGGCCACTCCTGCTGGCAGGCGTCGACGCCGCACCACACGGGCGCCGAATTCGCTCCCGGATCGACGACGGTCAGGGTCACGGTCGCCGGAGACGACACCGCGGCGCCGTCGGTGACTGCATACGTGAAGCTCGCCTGCCCCGAACCCGCCTTGACGTCGACCACGAGCGACTGCCCGTTCGCGACGAGGGTCAGGTCGCCGAACGCCGGGTCGCCGAGCCCGCCCGACACCGATTCGGGATCGATCGACAGCACGTCCTTCTTGTTCGGATCGTGGTCGTTGAGGAGCACCGGCAGGATCACCTGCTCACCCGCGCGAACACCGAACGAGTCGTCGACGGCGACGGGCGGCATCTGCTCGGCCACGTCCTCGACGATGATCGTGCCCTCCTGCTGCTCGGTGTCGTCTTCGATCGCCCACTGCTCGAGCGGGATGAGCACGCCCTCGGGGGCGGTCCAGATGAGTCCGGTGCCGATCTCGCTCAGCACCGCTCGATCGCCGTTCTCCTGGAACACCGGTTCGATCGTCGAGGAGTCGAGAGCCTCGTCCGGGACACGCAGCGGGACCGTCTCGCCACCTGACCACAGAGTTCCGGCACCCGTGTCGAGCCAGGCGGCATACAGCTCGCCATCGACGACGACCGGCGTCGCCGGCACACCCGACGCCTCAGCGACCCGCTCCGACTCCCCGGAATTCAGATCGACCGACACGAGTCCGTCGGAGTCCGCGATCGACACGCTCTCGCCCGACTCGGCACCCTCCTGCAGACGTGCGTCCTCTGCGACGTCGAGCTCCACGGGTTCGTCGCGCCCCTGCAGCCACAGCTCGCCGGCGCCCGCCTGCAGCATCGCCCAGCGGTCGCCGATGACCGTGATGAGGAGGCCCTCGGCGGCATCCGGGGCCTGCGAGACGGACTCCGGGTCGCCGAGGAATCGGTGCTCGTCGACTTCGAACCGGCGGATCGCGCCCTCGTCGGCGGAGTAGAGCACCAGCAGGCCTTCGGGCGACAGCCCGATCGCATCCGCCGTGTACGTCGGAGGATCCTCGCCTTTCTCGACCTCGACGCCCGCGAACGGATCGACGAGGGCGGTGGCTGCACCGGCGTCGAGAGTCGTGACCGACACCTGACCGGTATCGGTGCGGTAGGCCACGTACGCACCGGCCGAGAGGATCTCCCGTGTGCCCGCCGGCGTCGGCTCGGACGCGATCGGCGTACCCTCCTCCGACGCGTCGGAGAGCAGATCGGCGGGGTTCGCGGGGTCGAGGTCCCACCGCTGTCTGTTGCCCTGCGCGTAGATGACGGCCGCGGAGCCGTTCTGCCAGACGGCCTCGGGGTCGTCGACGTTGCGAACGGTGTCGATCTCGGCGAGCTCGGTGTTCACGCGGGCATACTGGCCGCTGTCGCGCATGACCCAGACGGACGACTCGAGCCGGGGCACCTCCTGCGACTGGTAGCCCTGCGCAGTGATCGCGAGCGTGAGCACCACGGCCACAGCGGCGACACCGGAGATCGCTGCGATCAGGCGGCCTCGCGATCGAGGGTTCGCCTCCACGCGAGAGCGGTCGCCGATCGCCATCACAGGACTCCGGTCAGGGAGAGCACGCCGACGCCGACGGCGGCCAGGACCGCGGCTCCGATCAGAGCGCCGATCACCCCGGCGACGAGGGGGGATCTGGTCTTCACGCGCGAGGCGGGCAGTTCATCGCGGTCGCGCGGCATCGCCTGCTGCTTCGCCGCGCGCACTGCACGACGCGAGTCGGGCGCGACAGTGGTGATCACCGGGCCTCGGGCACTGGAGTCGGAGAAGCTGACGGGAGCCGCTGCGGCCCATTCAGCGGATGCCGCCTCGAACGCGGTCGGGTGCAGCCCCAGCTCGAACTGCGCCCAGCGCAACCGCTCTGCGAAGTCGGCCATGCTCGCGAACCGTCTGGCCGGATCACGGTGCATCGCTGTCGCGAAGATCTCATCGATGATCGGCGGGACGCCGGCGATCGGCACCGCGGTATAGCGCGCCTTGATGATCCGCTCGGTGAGCTGGTCGCGGGAGTTGGAGCCCCGGTCCGCGCGTTCGAACGGGCTCCTTCCGGCGAGGAGCGTGTACAGGGTGGCCCCGAGGCTCCAGATCTCGCTCGGGACCGACCCGGACACGCGCTCCTGCAGCACCTCCGGCGAGCTCCACGGCACCGACATCGCGATCGTCTCTCCATCGCCCTCGTCGATCACGGCGGCCGCGATGCCGAAGTCGGCGAGCACGGGGGCGCCGAGGGAGTTGATGAGCACATTGGACGGCTTGATGTCGCGGTGCAGGAGTCCGGCACGGTGCACGGTCTCGAGTGCGCCCGCCATGCGCACACCCGTGTCGAGCACCTCGGCGAGCGCCAACGGCGCCTTCTTGTACCGGGCGCTCATGGTGTCGGGGCAGTACTCCATCGCGAAGTACGGGCGACCGTCGGCGGAGATGGACGCCTGATAGATGGTCACGATCGACGGGTGCGCGCTGAGCCGTGCCGAGATGTCCGCCTCGACGTTGAACGTGCGCAGCACCTCGCGGTTCACGGCATCCGCCAGCAGCACCTTCACAGCGGCCACGCGTCGCGGCATGTCCTGCTCGTAGAGGAAGACGTCTGCGAACCCGCCGGATCCGAGCGGACGCACGTAGCTGTACCCCGCCAGCGTCGGCGGTGTCGATGCCATGCGCGTGGCCACCCATGCTCCTCACGGTCGGTCGGGAGACCGCGCTCTGCATGAACCCCGCGCGCCGCGCCGGGCGATCCCCCCGGTCACGAGTATATCGAGGGTGTCGACGATCCCGAAGGCGCGCAGTGCCGACGTCGCGGGCGCGCAGTGCCGACGTCGCGGGTCAGGCGCGCCAGCACCCGACGATGTGATCGTCGACCATCCCGGCCGACTGCATGAGCGCATACATCGTCGTCGGACCCACGAATCTGAAGCCGCGACGACGCAGCTCCTTGCTCATGGCGGTCGACTCCGGCGTCACCGCGGGAACGTCCGCGAAGGACGCGGGCCTTGGCCCCCGGGCCGGCGCGAACGACCACATCAGCGCATCCAGTTCGCCGTCTGCCATCGTGCGCACGATCCGGGCGTTGCCGATGGTGGCCTCGATCTTCGCCCTGTTGCGGATGATCCCGGCATCCGCCATGAGCCGTTCGACGTCGGATTCGTCGAACTCGGCGACTCGCTCGGGCTCGAACCCGGCGAAGACCTCGCGGAAACGTGGTCGCTTGCGCAGGATGGTGATCCACGACAGACCCGCTTGAAACCCCTCGAGCGCCATCTTCTCGAACAGTGCCCGGTCGCCGTGGAGCGGCGTGCCCCACTCTTCGTCGTGATATCGGCGGTACTCGGCGTCGTCACCCACCCACCCGCATCGGTCGCGGAGGTCAGGGCCGGCGATCAGGGACGTCATGAGCCTACGTTATCCGGCACCGCCGACAGCGGCAGTCGCCCATTCACCAGGAGCGGACGAGCGCCGCCGTCCAGGTGCGCAGCGCGAACGAGAGCAGCACCGAGCCGCTGATCAGCACGACGAGCCCGCCGAGGATCGACGCGCTCCATCCGTGGATCGGCGCGAGCACGACGACGGCGATCAGCCCCGCAGCGATCGAGATGGCCCGTACCGGCACGAGCGGATCGCGGTCGTTCCCGGTGCGGCCTCGAACGACGAGCAGTGCGAGCAGATGCCACAGCGACGCCAGGAGAAGCGACAGCGCACCGTATGCGGCGATCCATCCGACGAAGTAGCGTCCGGTGATCGCCCAAGCCGCGATCAGCGACACCAGCATCGTCGCCTCGATCGCGAACACCACGCCCTCCGCGCGGGGTGACGCCCCGATCCGGTGGCGGGCGATCAGGAGCCCGGCCCCGAGCGCGAGGCAGAGGAGCTGGGCCATCCAGGATCCGTCGACCACCGTGCTCCCGCCGCTGTGCCAGAGGATGCCGGCGCAGCCGATCACGAAGCCGACGTCGACCGCCGCGGTCGCCCCGACCTGCATCGTCGACCTGGCGCGTCGGAGTGCCGATCGCGGGCCCGCCCCGGTCGCGGCCGCGTCAGACATCGACCGAGACGGGACCGGCGACATGCACTTCCGCGTTGCGCCGCGTCTTGGCCCACCCGTTGCGGCCCAGCGCGACGCGGGCCATCGCCCGAGTGACCGAGATGAGGATGTACTGCACGAAGAAGAACAGCCCCACACCCCACCCGACGGCCTGCAGCCAGGTGGATCCCGGCTCGCAGCGAAGCTTGTACAGCACGCCCCACACGGCGAACGGTCCGATCCCGAACATCGCCCCCAGCGCGACGAAGGCCCAGGCATGATCGACGATTCGTGCCAGTGCCGCGGGGTCCGTGGCGATGGCCGCACCCTGGAAGACGAGCGTGAGGAGGATCACGACCAGACCGATGATCTGGAGGAACGGGAGGAACAGGTAGTACAGGCACTCCAGCACGCCGGAGCTGTCGAAGTGCCGCGAACCGACGATCTCCCTGATGTACTTCACGCACTGGATGTTGCCCTGAGACCACCGAGTGCGCTGGGCGAGCAGGCGACGCAGGCTCGGCAGCGCCTCCTGCGCGACGTACGTCTCATGCACCTGGCGGTTCTCGTATCCCGCGAGGATCACATGGAGCCCCAGCTCGTAGTCCTCGAGAAGCGCTCCATGCCATGGCGCCCCGTATCCCTCTCCGATCCGGTCGAGCACGGAGAGCCGAGTGAACTGTCCGTTGCCGCCGAGCCCGACGGTGCCGGTCCGCGACCGCAGCGACTGCATCGCGAGGATCACGGTGCGGAACTCCACATCCTGCATCCTGATCAGGTACCGGGCGAAGGCATTCGCCAGCCTCCCCCGCTCGGGATACGGCGTCCGGTCGTCGCGGTTCTTCATCCACACGGTGATCTGCGCGGCGCCGACGACGGGATCGCCGAAGCAGTCGTCCGACGCGACTGCGGCGAGCGCATTCGCAGCCATCTCGCCATCGGCGTCGACGACCGTCACGATGACGCGGTCGCGGTCTGCGTCATCGGGCAGCCAGCCGTTCAGCGCGGCGTATGCGCTGTTCAGCGCATCGCCCTTGCCGGTCCGCGCGAGCGGTCGGCGACGTGGGACGAGGTGCACGAACGGATCGGTGTCGGCGTGCGCCTGGATGATGGCGGAGGTGTCGTCGTCGCTGTCGTCGTCGATCACCCAGAGATGCGCATCGGGGAAGCGATCCCGCTGACGTGCGATCGTGGTCGCGATGACGGCGGCCTCATCGCGGCACGGCACGAAGATGTGCCAATCGAACTGCAGGGGATCGCCGGGCCTCTCCTTCCTGTGCCGGACGTACGGAATGAGGATGAACGTCATATAGGCCAGGAACATCACGGTGAGGACGAGCGAGATCGATCCGAGGAGGGAGGGCATCGGGGGTCCAGTCGAGAGAGGGGGTCAGTGGGTCATCGACGTCGGCGGACACCCGCGACCGCGATGAGGATGATCAGTCCGATCGCGAACCCCGCGATGCCGACCGCGGAGCCCGCGAAGCGATGCCCGAACTCGTACCCCGCGCCGAGGCCGCCCTGAAGGGTCGAGAACCCGATGAGCGCGAGGCGCACCTGGTTGACGATCACCATGACGGCGGCGGATGCGACGATGGCGCCGACTGCGCGCGGCCAGCTCACTCGCGTCGACAGAGCGAAGCATGCTCCGAGAGCGAGCAGCGGGGCGATGAGGATGATCGCCGTGCATTCTGCGGTCACCTGGAATCCGACGAGATGGTTCTCGCTGATCCACAGCAGGAAGACGTCGTCGGATGCCGCCGCTCCGCCGGGGATCCACAGATTCATCCACCACGCCGCGAGGTGGGCCTCGGCAGCACGGACAGCCTCGGCCTGCACCAGCATCCAGACGATCCCTCCGGCGAGCGCCGTGGCGAGCAGGATGCGGGTGATCCTATCGAGCGCGGGCGGATGAGGTGCCTCGTCCTGCTGGCGCTGCGGCCCGGTCGCGGGACGCGGGGGACTGACGGGGATGAGCGTGGTCATGGGTCTCACTTCGGGTGTCAGGGGACGAATGGCGACGCTAATATTTTACATGCTTAGATGTTCAGCACCTGGGAATCGCGTCGATCCTAGGCATCGCACAGGCCCGGAACAGGCCGAAGGTGTGGACGAGCGAGCGCCCGTCCACACCGTGTCCCGCTGCACCGGCCGGCGATCGTGGGGCGATCTGCTCGCGTCGACGGGGAGATCGGGCGAGCTTCGGCAGGGGCGGCGGGAGTGTTCGATCGACGAAGGGCCGATCGCAAGGGCGGAGTCGGAGACGGGGATCGCCGCTCACGCCCGGTCAGAGGTCGGTGCGCCGGATCAGGCGTCACCGAGGTCGTCCGCCGTGCGGCGAAGATACGAGTCGCGGATCATCAGCAGGGCGCCGGACGTCAGGCAGACAGCCACGATGATGAGCGGCCATGTGGAGTCACCGCCGGTCGCGGCGAGTGTGCCGCCGAGCGCCGTTCCGACGATGGGTGGGTTCGCTCCGTACATGTGTGACATCCGATCTGTTCGTTGGAGGGAGGAGGGAGCCGCCGACGGTGATGCAGGGCCCACCCGACGAGGTGGGTGTGCGGGATGACGCCGGAAAGACGGACTGGGCGGTCGAGCGGATGCGTGCCTCTCGGGGCAGGCACCCGCCCGACCACTCGCTCAGAGCGAGGCCAGGGCTCCGCGGCGGCGCTGCGCGCCGAACACGACCGCCGCAGCGACCACGAGAGCCATGGCGGCACCGCCGGCGAGCATCGGGTCGGCGACCGGCGCGGCGACGACGGTGAAGGTGAGCTCATCGGTGCTCGTGTCCGCGCCGTCGTTCTGCACGGCGGTCACCGTGTAGGACTCCTCGGGCAGTTCGACGGTCGACTGCGCACTCCATGTTCCGTTCGCGGCGACGATCGCGGTCGCGAGCACGACGTCGCCTTGGCCGCGCACCTCGACGGTCAGACCGGGCTCGCCGATGCCGGAGAAGACAGGCAGAAGCCCGCCCGACGCCCCGTCGAGCACCACCGACGAGTGGCTGGCGGTCAGCCCGCTCTTGAGCCAGGGGGTGCCTGCGGTCGAATAGGGGCGGAGAAGCAGCTTGCCCTCCGTCGCGCTCGAGCCGAGCGTGAGTCGGCGCGTCTCGACGGGTCGGTTGACGGCGTTCAACGAGAACGACACACCGGTGCCGCTGCGCTCGGCGCTGAAGAGCTGGCCCGCAGATCCGTCACAGGTCGCCGCGATCGGCTCACCCGCAGCCGCGTAGTCGAGGCAGAGGCCGCCGCTGCTGACCGGGCCGGTCGCACCCACGGCGGGGAGCGAGACGACGGCCGATCCTGACGCGCTCAGCGTCGGCTGCTGACCCAGCACGAAGCCGTCGAGCCTGAAAGCGCCCTGCGCGAGAGTTCCGACGGCAGTGCCGGGTGTCTGTGCACTGGCGGGCGCGACGATGCCGAGCAGTGCGATGGTGCCGAGCATTAACCCGGCGGTGATCGTCGTGGACTTCTTCATGGGTAGTGCCTTTCGGATAAGCCTTCCGCGCAGGGCGCGGTGGGCAGACGTGTGCACGGATTCGTGCGGTTTTCTTGGGGGAGGCAGAGGGGGCCGGTCACGCGGGCAGACGGGTCAGGCGGGCAGACCGGTCACGCGGGCAGACCGGTCACGCAGGAGTGACGGCGGAGGATCCGAGCGTGAGGACGAGGTCGGCCGAGAGGGCGGCCAGCGCATCGCGGGCGACCGTCGCGTCATCCCGTTGGCGCGCTTCCCGCGCCTGGTCCAGCAAGGCGCGACGCCGTGCTCGACCGGGCGCGAGGTCGACCCCGTGTCTGAGAGCAGTCTCGGACACGATGAAGAGCCGGAGAGGGTGCACGTGATCATGGACGATGCGCGCGCCGAGGCGCCCGAACTCGCCTTCGATGAGCTGCGCCGCGAGGTCGAGGTAGTCCGTGATCTCGCAGCCGGAGCTCGATCGCGGGGAACGCTCATACGCGATCGGCGCCCCTCCCGCGATCCGCTCGATCGACCCG
>JAZBLP010000081.1:0-17673 GCA_037033305.1 Actinomycetota bacterium
CCATCGCCTTGTAGATCACGCCGGTGTAGAAGTCGACGTTCGGGTAGAGGCGACGTTCCTTGAAGTAGTCGTCGGCGAGAGCGAGCTCCTCGAGTTCCTGGGCGAGATCGAGCAGCGGATCGGTGACGCCGAGCTCGGCGAGCACCTCGCCGGCAGCCTCTTTGACGAGCTTGGCGCGCGGGTCGTAGTTCTTGTAGACCCGGTGCCCGAAGCCCATCAGCTTCACGCCCTCTTCCTTGTTCTTCACCCGCTCGACGAAGCGCGAGACGCTCTGACCGGAATCGCGGATCTGCCCGAGCATGGTCAGCACGGCTTCGTTCGCACCGCCGTGCAGGGGCCCGGAAAGAGCCTGGATGCCGGCGGAGATCGAGGCGAACTGGTTCGCGCCCGTCGAGCCGACGAGACGCACCGTCGAGGTCGACGCGTTCTGCTCGTGGTCCTCGTGCAGGATCAGGAGCAGCTCGAGGGCCTTCGACATGACCGGATTGACCTGGTACTCCTCGGATTGCACACCGAAGTTGAGCTTCAGGAAGTTCTCCACGAAGCCGAGCGAGTTGTCGGGGTACAGGAACGCCTGGCCGATGCTCTTCTTGTGCGCATACGCCGCGATGACCGGCAGCTTGGCCAGCATCCTGATCATGTTCAGTTCGACGTGCTCGGGGTTGTGCGGGTCGGTCTGTCCCTCGTAATAGGTCGAGAGGGCTGCGACGGCAGACGAGAGCACCGACATGGGGTGCGCCGTGTGCGGAAGCGCCGAGAAGAAGCGCTTGAGGTCTTCGTGCAGCAGCGTGTGCCGGCGGATCTTCTCGTCGAACTCGGCGAGCTCGGCGGCGGAGGGGAGCTCGCCGTAGATGAGGAGCCAGGCGACCTCGAGGTAGCTCGTCGACCCGGCCAGCTGCTCGATCGGGTACCCGCGGTAGCGCAGGATGCCCTTGTCACCGTCGATGAACGTGATCGCGGACTTCGTCGACGCGGTGTTGACGAACCCGTAATCGAGTCCCGTGTAGCCGGTCTGCCGCGTCAGCGTCGAGAAGTCGATGCTGTCGGTGCCGGCCGTGCCGCGCACGAGTGGGAATTCAGCGGTCGTGTCGCCGATCGTCAGCTTCGCCGTCGCCTGCTGCTCTGCCGCTGCGCTCACGCGGGCCTCCTCATGGATCTTCATCAAGTCGGATGTGGCGATGTCACGGCGCTGTGCACCAGGTCTGTTCGAGATCATCGATACACGACCGAATCGCCTTTACAGCCTAGTAGGCGCACAGGCCTACTGTGACAACCGACAAAAGAAGCACCGATCTGAGGCGAGAACCTACACGGTCTGTTCGCGAAGACGTCGCGCGCCCTCGGCGACCCTCTCGGAGGGAGCCGTCAGAGCCAGCCGCACGTGCTGGGTCGAGAACTCGCCGTAGAACGGACCAGGACCCGCGAGGATGCCGAGATCGGCGAGCCGCTCGATACTGGCCCAGGCGTCCCGCCCCTCGGTCGCCCACAGGTAGAGGCCGGCTTCCGAGCCGTCGATCCGGAATCCCGCCGCCTCGAGCGCAGGCCGCAGCATGTCGCGGCGCGTGCGGTAGAGCTCCTTCTGGGCAGCGACGTGCTCGTCATCTCCCAGCGCCACTGCCATGGCGTGCTGCACCGGCTCGGGTGGCATCAGGCCCAGATGCTTGCGCGCGGTGAGCAGCTCACCGACGATGCGCGCGCACCCCGCGACGAAGGCCGCACGGTAGCCGGCGAGATTCGACTGCTTGCTCAAGGAGTAGACACTGAGGAGATTCGCCCTGCTGCCGCCGGTCACGCGAGGGTCGAGGATCGACGGAATCGCCTCGGTCGCCCAGCGACCATCCCATCCGAGCTCGGCGTAGCATTCGTCGCTCGCGAGCACGGCGCCCAACTCTCGTGCGCGCACGACCGCCGCGGCCAGTTCCTCCACCGTCCAGGTGCGGCCGTCGGGGTTCCCCGGAGTGTTGATCCAGATGAGCTTGGTACCGTCTGGCCACTCCGCAGGGTCGTCAGACGGGAGGGAGGTCGCTCCGACGACACGCGCACCCACCTCGTAGGTCGGGTAGGCGATTCGGGGATGCACCACGATGTCACCCTCCCCCAGCCCCAGCAGAGTCGGCAGCAGCGCCACCAGCTCTTTCGAGCCGATGGTGGGCAGGACATTGTCGACGGTCAGGTCGGCCACTCCCCTGCGGCGCGCATACCACTCGACGATCGCCTCTCGAAGGGCGGGGGTGCCGACGGTCTGAGGGTACGCGTGCGCATCCGTCGCCTCCGACAGCGCTCGGCGGATCAGCTCGGGCGTCGGGTCGACGGGCGAACCGACCGACAGATCGACGATTCCGTTCGGATGACGCGCGGCGCGTTCGCGGTAGGGAACGACGGCATCCCACGGGTAGTCGGCGAGATCGCGAACGCTCACGGCTACTCGCCCTGCGGCGGCAGAGCGGCGATGATCGGGTGATCGTGCGCGATGACGCCGACCTTGGCCGCACCGCCAGGAGAACCCACCTCGTCGAAGAACTCGACGTTGGCCTTGTAGTAGTCCTGCCATTCATCGGGCAGGTCGTCTTCGTAGTAGATCGCCTCGACGGGGCAGACCGGCTCGCACGCGCCGCAGTCGACGCATTCGTCCGGGTGGATGTACAGCGAGCGTTCGCCCTCGTAGATACAGTCAACGGGGCACTCGTCGATGCAGGCGCGATCCTTGACATCGACGCACGGGAGGGCGATCACATACGTCACCCCTTCAGTCTACGACTCGCGGCCGGTCCGATCGCCCAGGACGGGCTCATGACGAGGGGTCGACTCGTCGGCGGCCGGTGCCGCGTTCGGCGCCGACGCCACCGTCGTCGTCGTCTCGGTGCGAGCCGGAAGCCGCGAGAAGGATGGCCAGGCGACGGCGAGGAGCACGAGGCCCGCGACGAGGTAGGTCCAGACACGCCCGTTGAGCGTGTCCTCCACCACCACCGATCCCCCCGGGCCGACGCCGGAGATCAGCACCAGCATGCCGAGCATGCCGAGCCCTGCCGCGAGAGTCGCGCCTCGATCGTGGGTGAGCGCGCGGATCGCGATGAGGATCGCCCCGCACGCGATCGCTCCGACGATGAGTCCGACGGGCACGGGACCCCACATCAGACTGTGGCCGATCGTCCCTGCGACGCCGAACACGCCGCCAACGAGAGCCGCGGCGATCCAGGAGAGCACCCGGGAGATCCATCCGATACGCACGAGTCGATCCTACGCGCGCCGATGAGTCGGCGCGCTCAGGCCGCGAGCCCGAACAGGCGCAGGAGCGCTGCGACGACGGCCGCCGCGACCACCACGACGAGGAACGACTGACGCAGCCAGAGGAGACCCGCCGCGACGAGCAGAGCCGGAACCCGCGCATCGATGACCACGGCTTGGCCGTCTCCCAGAGTCTGCACGGCGACGAGCGCGGCGAGCAGCGCCACGGTGAGCAGGTCAGAGATGCGCGCAGGGCGTGGCGCCTCGAGCACCGCGGGCGGCACGAGATATCCCACGGCCTTCAGCGTCAGGCAGATCACCGCGGCCAGCAGGATCGCACTCCAGATGCTCATCGCGCGGCCTCCCCACTGCCGGGGACAGCGTCATCGACCCGCCCGAGCCAGTTGAACCAGCCCACGAGGATCGCGACCAGGGCCGCCACCAGCACGGGCAGCCCCGGCATGATGAACGGCGTGAGAGCGGCCGCCACCACCGCAGCGGCCACGCCGACTGCGATGGCCTGCCGCTCCTTCAGGCGCGGCCAGAGCAGGGCGAGGAAAGCCGCGGCCGCAGCCGCGTCCAGCCCCCAGGCCTTCGGGTCGCCGAGCACATCGCCGACGAGTGCTCCGATCAAGGTCGTGATGTTCCAGCCGATGAAGATGCCGATGCCGGTGACCCAGAAGCCGACCTGCCTCAGACGCGGATCGGTCTGCGAGATGGCGACGGCGGTGGACTCATCGATCGTGAAGTGCGAAGCCGCGACCCGCCGGGCCGTGGTCGTGCCGACGATGGGCGACATTCTCATGCCGTACGCGACGTTGCGCACTCCGAGCAACGCAGCCGACGCGATCGCCGACGGCAGCGCCGATACTCCCCCGGCGGCGAAGACACCAACGAACGCGAACTGCGATCCGCCCGTGAACATCAGCAGGCTCAGCACGCACGCCTGCCAGACATCGAGCCCCGATGCCACGGCCAGCGCGCCGAACGAGATGCCGTAGGCGCTCGTGGCGAGCACGACCCCCAGCGCTTCACGCCAGACTTCGCGGTCGGCGCTCATCGCACGACCGTTCGCTGCAGTGAACACATGATCATCATTCTGAACAGTACGGCGAGGATAGTCAAGCGAACGATCGTTTGACATGATGAACACATGGAGGATCTCAAGACCCGCATCGCCCGCACGCTGCGCAGGGAGCGGGAGCGAGTGGGCGTGTCCGTATCCGAGCTGGCGCGTCAGGCGGGGATCTCGAAGGCGACCGTCTCTCAGCTCGAATCCGGCTCGGGAAACCCCAGCGTCGAGACACTCTGGGCACTCGGAGTCGCGCTCGGAGTGCCGTTCGCCGTCCTCGTCGATCAGCAGAGCAACGCACCGACGCTCATCCGCGCCGACGACCTCGCCGGTGTCCCCTCGTCCGCTGCGGCGTACAACGCGACCCTGCTGTCGGCGAGTCCACCGGGTGCTCGACGTGATGTCTACGTGATCCAGGCGGAACCCGGCGATCCGCGGCGCTCGGACCCTCATCACACGGGGACCACCGAGCACGTGATCCTCATCTCCGGTCAGGCTCGGATCGGTCCGACGGAGGCCCCCGTGCTGCTGAACCCCGGCGACTACCTCTCGTACGCGGGAGACGCGCCCCATGTCTTCGAGGCGACCGTGGCGGGGACCAGCGCGGTCCTCATCTCCGAACTGCGCTGAGCATCACTTCGGCGGGGCACCCGAGACCGGTGACGGGTCCGGGATCTCGTCCGGCTTGTACTTCGGCAGGCGAGATGCGGGCAGGATCGCCACCGCGCTGAGACCTGCGAGCAGCAGCAGACCGAGTCGCAGGGTGCCCAGACGCGACTCCTCGTTGACGGCGACTGCGGCCTCGACCTGCTCGGGCGTCGCGTCCGTCTGCTCGAGCGCTGCACGCAGGTCGTCATTGCTGACGAAGTTCAGGTTGTCCATGTCGACCTGCGCGACGAGGGACGGCGGAAGCTCGGGGTGCTCGACGACCGCGCGGCCGATGCTCACCCCGAGGAGCGAGACGAGGAGTGCGCCGGCCAGAGCGGTGCCGACCGCGGAGGCGAGGTTCTGCGTGGTGCCGCGCAGCGAACCCACATCGCCCGCCAGTTCGGGAGGAGACGCGGTGACGAGAACGTTGAAGACGAGGGTCACGAGCGCCCCCTGACCGATGCCGAAGACGACCAGGCCGAGGATCGTCGGAAGAGTCTCCCAATTGTTGTTCACGACGAAGGACAGCCAGACGAGCGCGACCGTCGTCAGGATGAATCCGAAGACGCCGATGACGCGCGGCGGATAGCGCTTGTAGAACCGGACGACGAGCGTGGCAGTGATGAACACGGTCAGGTTGAAGGGCATCATCGCGAGCGATGTGTCGAAGGGCGTCCGCCCCTGCACGATCTGGATGTACAGGGGGATGGTGAAGTTCACGCACGCCTCGAGGGCCACGACGATGAACATCGCATACACGGCCGCGCGCTCCTTCGACGAGTCGAGGATGCTGAGGTCGATCAGCGGCACCTTGCCCTCGGCCATCCGGCGGCGAGTCCAGACGAAGAAGCACTGACCGAGCACGATCCCCGCGACGACGAAGACGGGTGCCGGTGAGAGCCCGAGGATGTTGAAGGGTGCGGCCTCGGTCGCGACGACCGCGCCCCATCCGTTGAGGTTGTTGAAGCCCAGGGTGAGAAGCACGATGGCCGAACCGATGAGGAGCGACGCCACGAGGTCGATGCGGATCGACGCATCACCCCGATCGCCTCGCAACGTGAAGCTGAACGCGAAGACGACCACGGCGATGCCGAACACGATGAAGAACATCGGCCGCCATCCGACCAGGGTGCCGAGCGTCCCACCGATGAGGAACGCGGTGACCCCCGAGATGGCGCGGGCGGACCCGATCGCGCCGATCGCCGTCGCCTGCTGCCCGCCGCGATAGTTCTCGGCGATCAGCGCCACGATCGAGGGGACGATGATCGCCGCGGCCGCGCCCGCGACCGCCTGTCCCGCGATGGCCCAGCCCACGGTCGGGGACACGATCATCAGCACCGACGACGCCGCGAACAGGGCGATCACGATCCGGAAGATGAGCACCCAGCCGACCCTCTGCCCGAGCTTCGCGCCGGTCATCACCAGGGCGGCCACGGCGAGGCCGTACATCACGATGGTGGTGCTCGCGACCGTCGGCGGCACGCCGAACTCACTGACCATGCCACCGAGGGATATCGGCAGGGCGGCCACGTTGAACGACATGAGCACCTGGGCGAGGAAGAGACTGACGAGTGGCATCCAGGAGGTCTTCGTGGATGCCGAGGCGGTGTGTGTCATGGCAGTGTCCTCTGAGCGGGGTGGGAGGGTCATTCCGTCGGTCGAGCGGCGGGCGCGGAGGCGAACAGGTTCAGGCCGAGTGCCCGTGAGAGGTGTCCGATCGCGAGTTGCGAGCGCACCGAGTTGCCCGCAGGGTCGAGACGGGGCGAGAATCCCGCGACGGCGCCCTTGCCCGGCGCGACCGCCACGATCCCGCCGGCCACGCCCGACTTCGCAGGCAGACCGATCTCGAACAGCCACTCACCGGACGCCTCGTACAGTCCGGTCGACGCCACCACGGCGAGGGTGTCGCGACAGACCTCCGCGGAGACCACCCGCTCGCCGGTGATCGGATTGACACCGCCGTCGGCGAGCGTCGCCCCCATCACCGCGAGATCGTGGGCTGTGACGCTGAGAGCGCACTGACGCGTATAGACATCGACGACCTCGTCGGGGTCGCCGATCAGCCGCCCATAGCTGCGGAGCAGCCACCCCATCGCGCGGTTGCGCTCATTGGTCGCGGCCTCGGAGGCGTACACCACACCGTCGAGGCTCAGCGGACGGCCGGCGAAGGCCGAGAGACCCTCCCGGACGCGCTCCCACTGCTCGACGGCGGTCTGCCCCGGCATCAGGGCCGTCGTCGCGATCGCACCGGCATTGACCATCGGATTCATCGGGTGTCCGCCGTTGAGCTCGAGCGCCATCAGCGAGTTGAAGGCGAGGCCGGTGTTGTTGACGCCGACGATGTCGCGCACCCGCTCGTGCCCGTGTTCCTGGATCGCCATCGCGTAGACGAACATCTTCGAGATCGATTGGATCGAGAACGGATGCTGCGCATCGCCGGCGTCGTGCAGGCCGCCGTCGACCTCGATGACGGCGAGACCGAACAGCTCGGGGTCGACCTCGGCGAGCACGGGGATGTAGTCGGCGACCGCTCCGCTCTGGTCCTGCGCATAGAGGCGATGAGCGTCACGCACGAGCTCCTCGACCCGGTCCCAACCCGGCAGCCCTCCCGTCGATACCTGCTGGGGTATGCCTGCCAGCGCCGCGACGTCCATGCGTTCTCCTCCGAGTCCACGACCCCCCAGCCGTCTTCGCTCACCGTAGCGCCAAGACACACCCGGTGCCTAGAGCGTCCAGTACCTGTTTCGACACGCGCCTGACACGCCGAGACCCACCGCCGCACGGATGCGGGGGTGGGTCTCGGTGACGGACTCGGGGGTGCGGCGACTCAGTACCAGTTCACCGACTGGGAGTGGCCCCACGCGCTGCAAGGGGTGCCGTAGACCGACGAGATGTAGCCGAGGCCCCAGCGGATCTGGGTGGCCGCGTTGGTCTGCCAGTCGGAACCGGCTGATGCCATCTTGCTTCCGGGCAGAGCCTGCGGGATTCCCGTCGCGCCGCCCGAGGCGTTGTACGCCTTGTAGTTCCACCCGGACTCCTTGGTCCACAGCGAGTTCAGGCAGGAGAACTGGTCCTCGCCCCAGCCGTACTCGCTCGACGCGATGTCGCGAGCGGCGGCCTTCGCGCCGTCCACGGTGTTCGTCTGTGCGAGCGCCGCGGCCTCCGCGGCCGCCTGCGCCGCAGCCGCGTCCGCCGCGGCCTTCGCCTGCTGGGCCGCGACATAGGACGCCTGCAGCGCGGCCGTCTCTGCGACGATCTCGTCCGTTCCGGTGACGGCGTAGGCGGTGAGGCTCGAAAGCTCCCTGTTCGAGAAGTCGTCGCGGTCTCCGAGCTGACCGACCCACGTGGTCACGTCGGCGGTGTCGACCGCCGCGGGAGCGGCGCCGAGATCGAGGCCCGATGCCGCGACTTCTGCGTTCAGAGTCTCTGCCGCCGTGACGGCGTCCTGAGCGGCGACCATCGTGAGCGCCGAGTCGTCGGCGCTTTTGGCCAGGGCGTCAGGTTCGCCGGTGACGAATGAGGCGACACCGGCGACGGCGTCCGGCGCCTCGGCTCCGGCTGCGGGGGCGGAGACGATGCCGACCGTCAGAGCGAGGCCGAGCACACCTCCGGTGATCGTTCCGAGAATCAGTTTCGGACGGCGCGCGGTGATCGCATTGCGCGCGGATGCCGCCGCGTGGGCGCGCCGAAGCGCACGGGTGGTGTGAAGCATGGGTTCGACTTTCGGGTCGTCGTACGCCCGTCACAGGACACTCATCGGGAGATCGCCCCAGGCGCAAGGTAACGATTCTGCAACGGCCCGCCTGGACGTTTCGTGAGAAAGGGGCCCTGCACCGCCGTTTCCGGCGGTACAGGGCCCCAATTCTTAGACGATTCTCAGACGTTGGCGTCCTGGCGCTTCAGTCGAGCGGTCTCACGCGCACGCGTGTTCGCGTCGAGGTTCACCTTGCGGATGCGGACGACCTCGGGCGTGACCTCGACGCATTCGTCGTCACGCGCGAACTCGAGGCTCTCCTCCAGAGTCAGCTGGCGAGGGGGCGTCATCGACTCGAAGGTGTCGGAGCTCGCCGCACGCATGTTGGTGAGCTTCTTCTCCTTCGTGATGTTGACGTCCATGTCGTCGGCGCGGGAGTTCTCGCCGATGACCATGCCCTCGTAGACCTCCTGCGTGGGCTGCACGAAGAACGACATGCGCTCCTGCAGGGCGATCATCGCGAACGGGGTCACGACACCCTGACGGTCGGCCACGATCGAACCGTTCTGGCGGGTCGTGATGGAACCGGCCCACGGCTCGTAGCCGTGCGAGATCGCGTTGGCGATGCCGGTGCCTCGGGTCGTGGTGAGGAACTCGCTGCGGAATCCGATGAGACCGCGCGACGGGACGATGAACTCCATGCGCACCCAGCCGGTGCCGTGGTTCGTCATGTTCTCCATGCGTCCCTTGCGGTTCGCGAGGAGCTGCGTGATCGCGCCGAGGTGCTCCTCCGGCGTGTCGATCGTGAGGTGCTCGAACGGCTCGTAGGTCTTGCCGTCGATCTTCTTCGTGACCACCTGCGGCTTGCCGACGGTGAGCTCGAAGCCCTCACGACGCATGTTCTCGACGAGGATGGCCAGCGCCAGCTCGCCGCGGCCCTGCACCTCCCAGGCGTCCGGGCGCCCGATGTCGACGACCTTGAGCGAGACGTTGCCGATCAGCTCCTTGTCGAGACGGTCCTTGACCATGCGAGCGGTGAGCTTGTGACCCTTGACCTTGCCCATGAGCGGGGAGGTGTTCGTACCGATCGTCATCGAGATCGCGGGGTCGTCGACGGTGATCGCGGGAAGCGGTCGGACGTCCTCGGGGTCGGCGATGGTCTCGCCGATCGTGATGTTCTCGAAGCCGGCGATGGCGACGATGTCTCCCGGGCCCGCCGAATCGGCCGGGTAACGCTCGAGCGCCCGCGTCTTGAGCAGCTCCGTGATGCGTGCGTTCTGGTGCGTGCCGTCAGCACGGACCCAGGCCACGGTCTGGCCCTTCTTCAGCGTGCCGTTGAAGACGCGCAGCAGAGCGAGACGACCGAGGAACGGGCTGGAGTCGAGGTTGGTGACCCAGGCCTGCAGCGGGTGCTCGTCATCGTAGGCGGGAGCGGGGACATGCTCGAGGATCGCCTCGAACAGCGGCTCGAGGTCGTCGTTGTCCGGCAGCGATCCGTCGGCGGGGCGGTTCTGCGAGGCCGCGCCGGCACGACCGGACGCATAGACGACGGGCACGTCGAGCAGAGCGTCGACATCGAGGTCGGGCACGTCGTCGACGAGGTCGGACGCGAGGCCGAGGAGCAGGTCGTGGGCCTCTTCCTCGACCTCGGCGATGCGAGCGTCGGGACGGTCGGTCTTGTTGACCAGCAGGATGACGGGGAGCTTGGACTCGAGCGCCTTGCGCAGCACGAAGCGGGTCTGCGGGAGCGGACCCTCACTGGCGTCGACGAGCAGCACGACGCCGTCGACCATCGACAGGCCGCGCTCGACCTCACCGCCGAAGTCCGCGTGGCCGGGGGTGTCGATCACGTTGATCGTGATCTCCTTGCCGTCGGCGTGCTTGCCCTTGTAGGTGATCGCCGTGTTCTTGGCGAGGATCGTGATGCCCTTTTCGCGCTCGAGGTCGTTCGAGTCCATCGCGCGCTCATCGACGTGGGCGTGTTCGCCGAATGAGCCGGTCTGACGCAGCATGGCGTCGACGAGAGTGGTCTTGCCGTGGTCGACGTGCGCGACGATTGCGACGTTGCGGAGGTCAGAGCGAAGGGCGTGCGCCATGCAGATGTCCTAAAGAGTGTGGGGTTTTGCCGAGAAGCCGACGTTCCAGACTATCGTATTCGGGCGAGTCGTTCCTGAGCGCTCGAAGTAGCATCGAGATCGTGACCGTCACCGATCTCTCCCCCGCCCCCTCGCGCGGCCGGCTGTGGTGGGAGATCGCGATCGTCCTCGCGCTCGGCCTCGGTCAGTCCGCGATCTACGCGATCGTGCAGCTGGCGTACCGCCTCACCGACGAGACGCCGCTCGCCGATCAGACCGCGACCCTGAACCCCTCTCGGAGCGATCGGGAGATCTTCGACCTGATCTACCAGATCCTGTCGATCGGCTTCTCCCTCGTCCCGGTGCTGCTGGTCTGCTTCCTGCTCTGGCAGTCGTCCAGGCCGCACCTCTCGCGGCTGGGTCTCGACGGCACCAGGGTGGGTCCGGATGTGAGCCGAGGGATCCTCCTGGTGGCGGCCATCGGCATCCCGGGCATCGGGCTGTATCTCGCCGGCCGCGCACTGGGGCTCTTCGTCGCGGTGAACCCCGCGGGGCTCGACAGTCACTGGTGGACGATCCCGATCCTGCTCCTCGCCGCAGCGCGTGCGTCGCTGCAGGAGGAGTTCGTGGTGCTCGGATATCTCTTCGCGCGGCTCCGGCAGCTGGGCTGGGGCCCGTGGGCCATCATCGTCGCGACGTCCCTGCTGCGAGCGAGCTACCACCTCTACCAGGGGCCGGGAGCCTTCATCGGGAACCTGGCGATGGGGTTGCTCTTCGGATGGCTTTTCCAGCGGAGCGGACGGCTCCTGCCGTTCCTCGTCGCGCACTTCCTGATCGACGCGACGGTGTTCGTGGGGTACCCGTGGGCTGCGGCGACATGGCCGGCACTGTTCGGGCTGCCCGGCTGAGAGGCGCGGAGGGGTCAGCCGTTCGCGATCAGGATCGACGCCACGGCCCAGAGCACGATGACGCCGAGTGCGATGAGCGCGCGGTGGTCCCAGGTGCGGCGGATCGGAGCGTCTGCGCCCGAGAGAGCGGCCTGCCAGCGGTCGCGGACGTCGGTGAGGTCGCGCAGCGCGACAGGGGCCTTCGCCTCGTCGTCGCCGGTCGGGCGTCGCACGGGCCGCGCTCGCGCCGGCCCTCCGTAGCTAGACAGATCGGTGCCGTCGTCGAGCGAGAAGACGAGCTGCCAGCGCAGGTCGATGTCGCGCACGCGGTTCCAGCCGAACGAGGTGCGACGCAGCATGTTCTGCACCTTGGCTCCGTCGTCGTCGATGCGCACGACCGAGACGAAGGCGATCTCATAGACGACCCAGAGACCGAGCAGCACCCACGGGGCGAGCAGGAGCATCTGCCCCCAGCCGGCGCGCACCACGGCATCGCCGAGCAGGAAGATCGCGAGCAGCGAGCACAGCACGAGGGAGACAGGCCCGGAGGCCGCACGGAATGTCCGTGCGGCCTCCGGTCGAGGTTCGATGCTCACTCTCAGTGACCGCCGAGGGTGATCGTCGCCCCAGGGATCGCCTTGAGCAGACGGTCGGTGTACTCCTGCTGCGGGTTCGCGAAGATCTCGTCGACAGTGCCCTGCTCGACGATCTTGCCCTTCTCCATCACGCACACGAGGTCGCTCGAGACTCGGACGACCGCGAGGTCGTGCGTGATGAACAGGTACGTGAGCCCGAGCTCCGACTGGAGCTCGGCCAGCAGCTGCAGCACCTGATCCTGCACCAGCACGTCGAGCGCCGAGACCGCCTCGTCGAGGACGATGATGTCGGGCTTGAGCGCGAGAGCGCGAGCGATCGCGACACGCTGACGCTGGCCGCCCGAGAGCTCGTTCGGGTACCGGCTCGCGAGGACGCGCGGCAGCGAGACCTGGTCGAGCAGCTCCTCGACCCGCTCGCGCTGCGAGGCCCGATCGCCGACGCCATGGATCTGCATCGGCTCGGCGATCGTGTTGCCGATGTTGCGCAGTGGATCGAGCGAGCCGTACGGGTCCTGGAACACGGGCTGCATACGCCGACGAAGACCGAACGCCTGCGCGCTCGACAGTCTCGACACATCCTGCCCGTCGATCTCGATGGTTCCGCTGGTGGGCTCTTCGAGCTTCAGCACCATCTTGGCGACGGTGGACTTGCCGGAGCCCGACTCGCCCACGAGTGCGAGCGTCTTTCCGCGCGGGATCTCGAACGACACGTCGTCGACCGCCCGGAACGCTTCGCTGCGGAAGTTCCCCTGACGGATGCGGTAGTCCTTCGTGAGCCCTGCCACACGCACCGTCGGCGGGATGTCGGCGAGGTCGTCGAGCGTCTCGATGCCCCGATCCTCGACCACTGCCTGGATGCGCTGCGATGCGACGCTCGGCGCCGCGGCGACCAGTCGCTTCGTGTACGGGTGCTGCGGGTTCTCCAGGATCTCGCGGCTGGGACCGGACTCGACGATGTTGCCGCCGTTCATGACGATGATCTTGTCCGCGCGCTCGGCTGCGAGGCCGAGGTCGTGGGTGATCAGCAGCACCGAGGTGCCCTTGTCACGGGTGAGCGACGCCATGTGGTCGAGGATCACGCGCTGCACGGTGACGTCCAGCGCCGAGGTCGGCTCGTCGGCGATGAGCAGCTTCGGGTCGGCCGCGAGGCCCATCCCGATCAGCGCGCGCTGACGCATGCCTCCCGAGAACTGGTGCGGGAACTGGTGCAGACGCTTGTCGGCATCGGCGAGCCCCGCCTGCTGCAGAACCTCGACGGTGCGCGCCTTGGCCGCATCGCGCCCCTGGGCGATGCCGTTCGCACGGATCGCCTCCTTCACCTGGAAGCCGATGCTCCAGACGGGGTTGAGGTTCGACATCGGGTCCTGCGGCACGAAGCCGATGTCCCGACCTCGGACGGCCTCGATCTCGCGACGGTTGAGCGTCGTGAGCTCCCGCCCCTCGAGGGTGATCGATCCGGCGGTGACCTGGCCGGTGCCGGGCAGCAGGTTCACGATGGCCGTGGCCGTCGTGGACTTGCCTGAGCCCGACTCGCCCACGATCGCTACGGTCTCTCCGGGCATGACGTCGAAGCTCACTCCGTGGAGCACTTCGCGCAGCCCTTCCTGCGTGCGGAACGCGACGCTCAGGTCGCGGATGCTCAGCAGCGGGACCTGTTCGGTGATTCGCTCGCTCATCGGCGTGCCCTCGCCTTCGGGTCGAGGGCGTCTCGGATGAGCTCGCCCAGGGAGACGAACGCCAGCACCGCGAGGGTGAGGGCGATCGACGGATAGATGAGCGCCATCGGCGCGACGCGCAGAGACGCCTGAGCCTTCGCGATGTCATTTCCCCACGACATCACGTCGCTGCCGAGCCCCACCCCGAGGAACGAGAGGGTCGCTTCGGCGACGATCGCCGCGGCGAGTCCGAGCGTCGACACCACGAGCAGTGGAGCGATGGCGTTCGGGACGACGTGGTTCAGGAGGATCTTGAACTTCGACTGACCGAGCGCCTGAGACGCCATGACGAAGTCCGCCTGGCGAACTCGGAGCACCTCGGCGCGGACGACGCGGGCGGTGGAAGCCCAGGCGAACGCTCCGATGGCGAACGCGAGCGTCCACACCGAACGGGAGTCCCGGAACACGGTCATCACGACGACGGCCGCGAGGATGTACGGGATCGCGAAGAAGATGTCGCCGATGCGCGAGAGCACCGAATCGAGCCACCCGCCGTAGAAGCCGGCGAGGGCTCCCATGATCAGGCCGAGGATCGATGAGATCAGGGTCGCGATGAGGCCGACCGCCAGGGAGGTCTGCGCGCCCCAGACGATGCGGGCATAGATGTCGCAGCCCTGGAAGGTGAACCCGAGCGGGTGTCCGTCGGTGGGGCCGCCGTTGCTGTTCGCCAGCTGGCAGTCGTTGTTCGGCGGTGTCGAGGTGAACAGAGTCGGCCACAGCGCCATCACGAGGAAGAACAGCGCCAGCACGACCGAGAACCAGAACAGCGGGCGACGACGCAGGTCGAACCAGGCGTCACGCCAGAGGTTGCTGGGCTTCTCCGAGATCCGGACGGCGTCGACCGCGATCGACTCCGTCTCGATCGGAGCGACGTAGTGCTTCTGAGATGTGGGATCAGGCATAGCGAATCCTCGGGTCCAGCAGACCGTAGAGCAGGTCGATGAAAAGGTTCACCAACACGTACAGGATGACGAACACGGTCACGAACGAGACGACCGTCGGTCCCTCTCCGCGCTGGATCGCCTGGAAGAGCGTGTTTCCCACACCGGGGACGTTGAAGATGCCCTCGGTGACGGTGGCGCCCACGAGCAGCACGCCGAAGTTGGTGGCCGAGTTCGTGATCACGGGGATCAGGGAGTTGCGCAGCACATGCACGGGCAGCACGCGGTTGCGCGAGAGGCCCTTGCTGTATGCCGTGCGCACCCAGTCCTGGTTCAGCGTCTCGATGACCGAGCTGCGCATCAGGCGCATGCTCACGGCATAGAGGCTGAAGCCGAGCACGATGGCCGGAAGCCAGAGCCCGCCCCAGTCGTTGTCCGCACCCACGGTGGGTTTGAACCAGCCGAGTTGGATCGCGAGGAAGTACTGAGCCAGGAACGCCACCACGAAGATCGGGATGGCGATCGCGATCAGCGCCACGACCAGCGAGACGTTGTCGAACAGCTTGCCCTTGCGCAGCGCCGAGATGGTGCCGATGACGATGGCGAGCACGAACTCGATGGCGATCGCCATGACCGCGAGGCGGCCGGTGACCGGAAGCGTGGCGGCGAGGACGTCGGAGACCGGCCGTCCGGAGTACGTGGTGCCCAGGTCACCCTGGAACACGCCGGTGATGTAGTACCAGTACTGCACGAGGAACGGCTGATCCAGGTGGTACTCCGCACGCAGCTGCTCGACGACCGCCGGGTTGGGGGTCTTGTCGCCGAACAGGGCGAGGATCGGGTCGCCGGGCATGGCGAACACGAGGAAGTAAATGAGCAGGGTGGCTCCGAAGAAGACCGGGATCACCTGCAGAAGACGTCTCAGAATGTAACCGAGCATCCGCTTGTCCCTTCTTGAGGGGAAAGAAAGCTACGTGAACACAAGCCTGTGAGGCGGTGACGAAGAATCGTCACCGCCTCACAGGTGAAGTGCCGTCAGACTTACTCGCCGGCCTTCGTGATCTCGTAGTACAGCGGAACCGAGTTCCAGCCGAACGTGACGTTGTCGACGTTCTCGCTGAAGCCACCGGTCACGTTGGAGTACCACAGCGGGATCGCGGGCAGGTCCTGGAACAGGACCTCCTGCGCCTTGGTGAAGTCCTCGATCTGAGCCTCGGCGTCGGGGTTGCTGATGCCGGCGGAGATGAGCTCGTCGAACTCGGGGTTCGTGTAGTCACCGTCGTTCGAGCCTGCGCCCGTGGCGTAGAGCGGTCCGAGGAAGTTGTACAGACCCGGGTAGTCGGCCTGCCAGCCCGAGCGCGCAGCCGTGGTGATGGTGCGGTCGTTGATCTTCGTGCGAAGGTCCTGGAAGGTCGGGTACGGGTCGCCCGATGCCTCGATGCCGAGCGTGTTCTTGATGCTGTTGCTCACCGCGTCGACCCAGGCGTCGTGGCCGCCGTCGGAGTTGTACGCGATCTTGAACTCGCCGTCCCACGGTGCGATGGCGTCGGCCTCGGCCCACAGCTCCTTCGCCTTCTCGGGGTCGAAGTCCAGCACCTCGCTGCCGGGAACCGAGTCGGACCAGCCGTCGATGACCGGGGACGTGAAGTCGGATGCCGGGGTGCGGGTGCCCGAGAAGATCGTCTCGGTGATCTCCTCGCGGTTGATCGCCATCGACAGCGCCTGACGACGCAGCTGGCCCTCTTCGCCGCTGAAGTGCGGGAGGAACTGGCCGATGGTGAACGACTGGAACACAGCAGAGGGCTGGTTCACGGCACGGTCGCCGAGCTCGTCGGTGAAGACCGGGAGCGAGTTCGTCGGGATCGCGTCGATGACGTCGACCTCGTTCGACAGCAGGTCGGCGTATGCCGCTTCCTGCGTGGCGTAGAACTTGATGGTCAGACCGCCGTTGGCTGCCTTGCGGCCGCCGTCGTAGTCGTCGTTGCGGACGAGGTCGATCTGCACGTCGTGCTGCCACGCGTCGTCGCCGTCGATCATGTACGGACCGTTGCCGATCGGGTTCTGACCGAACGCGTCCATGTCCTCGAACGCGACGTCGGGGAGCGGGTAGAACGCCGAGTAGCCGAGACGCAGAGCGAAGTCGGAGGCCGGCTTGTTCAGCGCGATCGTGAAGGTGTAGTCATCGACCTGCTTGAGACCGGTGAGCTCAGAGTCCGTGTCGTAGCTGAAGCCCTCGATGTCCTCGAAGAAGTAGCTGGAGAGGTGCCCGTTGGAGAGCTTGGCGCCCTCGTTCCACGCCTTGATGAAGTTGTCGGCGGTGACTTCTTCACCATCGGTGAAGGTCAGGCCTTCCTTGATCTTGACGGTGAGGTTCTGCGGGTCCTCGGTGGTGATCTCCTCAGCCACGTCGTTGACCGGCTTGCCGTCGGCGTCGTAGTAGATCAGACCGGCGAAGATCTCGTCGAGGATCTTTCCGCCGCCCACCTCGTTGGTGTTGGTGGGGATCAGCGGGTTCTCGGGCTCCGAGCCGTTCGTGGTGATGATGGCGTCGGCGTCGGCGCTCGCACCGGAACCGCCGTCGCCTTCATTGCCGTTTCCACCGCTCGCGCAGCCCGCGAGCGCCAGGGCGCCGATCGCGAACAGCGCAGTGCCCGCAAGGGCGATCTTGTTGCGCTTCACTTTGTGTCCTCCTGTGGACGGGTATTCATCAGACTGCGCGCTCATAGTCGAACGCGTAGGGATAGTTGACTGTAACCCGCGGTTTCGGGGACTCCGCTCTCGGCTAATGAACCGTTACTGAGTGGTGACCAACTGAAACATCCCCGAAACACGCGGAAATGCACGGAAACGAGCGACGGCGTCGCGTCCGGATGGACACGA
>JAZBLP010000082.1:0-17402 GCA_037033305.1 Actinomycetota bacterium
GACGCGCCCGCCGGCGTCGGGGACGCGGTCCGCCCGCCCGACGGCACGGAGTACGGGCACGCGGAGGAGGACACCCTCGAGGTGGAGGACGCGGCTCCGGCGAGCGCCGAGTACCCGGAGGTCCCCGACAACCGCTCCGTCACCGCGGCCGACTCGCACATGGGCGCGCCGGCCGACGACGCCGCCGGCCACGTCGACCCCGAGGGCCGCTGACATGGCGGATCCCGCCGACGACGCCCGGACCCCGCTCGCCGAGCCCGCCTCCCTCGACGCCGACTCGGTCGCCGAGCGCGACGAGGCCGCCGAGGAGGATGCCCGCGAGGATGCGCCGGATCCGTTCGGCGAGGGCCCCGACGACATGTGATCCGACCCGCGGACGGCCCGCCCGGATCCCGTCCATGGGCGTTGCCTGAACGCCACCACACAGCCTTCGGGGCCGAGCGTAGCGTCGAGCGCATGGACACCGACGACCCGCGCCTCCAGCCCGCGGACACCTCAGACACCCGGCAGGACAAGGACTTCACCTCCCCCAGCGAGGACGACACGCAGGTCAAGCAGAGCGAGCAGATCGTCGAGAGCGAGGGCGTCTCCGACGACGTCCCCGCCGCCGCGGACGACGTGCAGGTGCTCCCCGGGTCGGGCGGACCCGACGACGTGGGCGAGGTCGACGTCGATCCCGACGAGCTGAACCTCAGCGGCGACTCGATCCCCGGCCACCCCAAGCCCGAGGCGGGTGAGTGACCGTGAGCGACGCCACCTCCACCACGCCCGGTGACGACTCGACCGGCGACGACACCGCGCTCGACCCGGTCGGCATCGACCAGGAGACGGTCGCGAACGACGCCGTCGCCGGCGAGACCGTCCTGCCCGACACCGACGAGCCCGTCGAGGAGATCGACGAGGACGACGCCGTCGCCGCGGCCGACGCCGAGCCCGAGGCCGACGCCCTGGGCGTCGACGGCGAGGCCGAGCCCGCGCTCGCCGACAACGAGCTCGCCGGCCAGGACATCGACCTGGACGACACCCCGCCGAGCTGACGCCCGGCACCCACCCCTTCCCGACAGCACGCAGCACCCCGAACCAGGAGACCCATGAGCACCGACCAGTACACGTTCCAGGACCCGACCAAGATGTACGCCGACATCGACCCCACCGCGCAGCAGCAGGATGGCCCCGGCCTCGACGCCGACCTCGACGAGACCGCCGACCGCGGCGAGAAGACGTACCGCGGATCGAACCGCCTCGAGGGACGCAAGGCCCTCGTCACCGGCGCCGACTCCGGCATCGGCGCGGCCGTCGCCATCGCCTACGCCCGCGAGGGCGCCGACGTCGCGCTCTCCTACCTCCCCGAGGAGGAGGAGGACGCGAAGAAGGTCGTCGCCCTCATCGAGGAGGCGGGCCGGAAGGCCGTCGCCATCCCCGGCGACATCTCCACCGCGGAGTTCAGCCGCGAGCTCGTCGCGAAGGCCGTCGAGGGCCTCGGCGGCCTCGACATCCTCGTCAACAACGCGGGCAAGCAGCAGAACGTCGACGCGCTCGAGGACATCTCGGACGAGGAGTTCGACCTCACCTTCAAGACCAACGTCTACGCGATGTTCTGGATCACGAAGGCCGCGCTGCCCCACCTCCCCGCAGGCTCGACGATCATCAACACCACGTCGATCCAGGCCTACTCCCCCTCGGGGATCCTCGTCGACTACGCGTCGACCAAGGCCACGATCAACGCCTTCACGAAGGGCCTCGCCGAGCAGCTCGCTCCGAAGGGCATCCGCGTGAACGCCGTGGCACCGGGGCCCATCTGGACGCCGCTGCAGCCGAGCGACGGCCAGCCGCAGGAGAAGCTGCCGGAGTTCGGAGAGGACACCCCGCTCGGCCGCATGGGACAGCCCGCCGAGCTGGCCCCCGCCTATGTCTTCCTCGCCTCACCCGAGTCGAGCTACGTCGCCGGCGAGACGCTCAACGTCAACGGCGGCATGCCCACCCCGTGAGTCGCTGATCGTGAACGCCCCCTCCCGAAATCCGTTCGGAGGGGGCGTTCCGCGTTCGGCGGTCTGAGGGATGTCGGTGGAGCGAGGCAATATGGCGGTATGCCAGACGGATACGACCCCGACTTCCTCCCGACACGGGTTCCCCTGCCTCGGCCGGCGCAGGATGCGACCGAGCTGACGTACCCGCGGTTCAGCGTGCTTCTCGACGGCGACCGCCGTCTGGCCGCCGTGACGGGTGTGAACATCGACGGGGAACTGCTGCGTGAGCTGCCCCGCACCGGCGAGTGGCGGTTGGACCCGCGAGTCGACGCGGATCTGCAGACCGGACCCGAGGTGTACGCGCGCAACGACCTCGATCGCGGACACCTCGTGCGCCGGCGCGACCCCGGTTGGGGCGATGTCGCCGATGCACACGTGGCGACCGAGGCCACCTTCTTCTATCCGAACGCCGCCCCGCAGGCCGCCGGATTCAACCAGTCCAAAGAACTCTGGCTCGGTCTCGAGGACCACGTGCTCGAATATGCCGAGACGACCGCTCAGCGCATCTCGGTGTTCACCGCGCCCGTGCTCGCCGACGACGATCCTGCGTATCGCGGCATCCGCATCCCTCTCCGGTTCTGGAAGGTGGCGGCGTGGCAGGGGCCGGAGGGCCCGGCATCCGCCGGCTTCGTCCTCGACCAGACCGAGCTCGTCGACACGGCCGACGGCTTTCTCGCCGCGCCGCCACTCGGGGCCTTCCGCACGTTCCAGGTGCCGGTCGCCGAGATCGCACGCATCACCGGTGTCGACCTGGGACTGCTGGAAGACGCCGACGTGCTGCGTCGAGGCAGCATCCGATCGACCCAGTGGATCCCCCTGAGCTCCTCGGACGACGTCGCGCTCTAACCTCCGGAGCTCCGATTCCAGTGCGTCAGCTTGTCGGGATTGCAGACGACCCAGACGTTCGAGAGCATCCCCGAACGGATCTCTGCGGTGATCACCGCGACGACCGCATCGTCTCGCACGACCACGATGCCCTGGACGCCGTTGATCGACGCCATGGTCACCGAGGTCTCTGGAGTCATCAGGGCCACTAGACGGGCGGATGCCGCATCACGCCCCTCGACGGGGGTGGAGGACTCCGGCATCAGACCACCGCTGTCGATCACCAGAACGACGTCGAACCGGAGCATCGCGCGGATGCCGGCCCGGTCCCCGGCCGTCAGCGCGGTCGCCAGGTCCTTCATGATCGTCCCGTCCGCGGCTCCACGACGTCGCCGGCGCACCCATGCCGGGTACTGCGTGCGTGTCATGCGCAGACCGCGGTGACGTGTCGGAGCTTCTGCGGGCTCATGACCCAGAGCAACTGCTCGATGCCCTCGCCGGACGTTGTGATGGTCACCATCGTCGTGACCTCTCCGCTCTCCGAGAGCGTCGCCGCGGGTTGGCCGTTGACCTCGACCCAGTCGATGGTCTTGCCCGCCCAGAAGTGATGCGCGAACGCCGCGACGAACTTCGCCACGCGCCCTCTTCCGATCACCGGGATCCTCGCGGCGAGCTTCACGCCGTTGCCGTCGGTGTAGCTGACCACATCGTCGGCGAACAGTTTCTCGAGCTCCTGAGCGTCGCCCTTCTGGGCCGCGGTGAGGAACGCCTCGAGCAGGCGCCTCTGATGCGACGGTTCGACCTCGGTCTGCTTGGCCGAGGTCAGATGAGCACGGGCGCGGCTGACGAGCTGCCGCGCGCTGACCACACTCGACGAGATGACCTCGGCGATGCGTGGGTACGGATAGTCGAACGCCTCGCGCAGGATGTACGCCGCACGCTCGGTGGGCGTGAGCTTCTCCAGGGTCAGGAGGATCGCGAACTGCAGCGCCTCCGCACGCTCGGCTCCGAGGGCGGGGTCGTCGTCGGTGTTCACCGGTTCGGGCAGCCATGGGCCGATGTACGTCTCACGCTTGGCGTGGGCCGACTGCAGGACGTTGATCGAGAGTCGCGTCGTGATGGTGGCGAGGAAGGCCGCCGGCTCGTGCACCCGCGTGCGGTCGGTGTTCTGCCAGCGAATCCAGGTGTCTTGCACGATGTCCTCCGCATCCGCCACGGTGCCCAGCATTCGGTACGCGATGCCGAACAGGCGCCGCCGCTGCGCGGCGAAGATCTCGATCGCGGAATCGCGGCCGTCACTCCGCTCGTCGTCTTGCGTCATCGCGGTCACGTGATCACTCTCCCCTGCCTCATCGGACTCCGGCAAGCCGTCGCCACCCTTCAGCGTGCACCCGGTCATCGAGCGAAGTACCGACCTGGCCCGTTCCGCCCCACACGACGATCCGCATCTCGCCCGCTCCGTTCCGATCCTGCGCCTGTCGCGCAGAGTCCTCGGGAGGTATGACAACGCAGCCGCCCGATGTGTGACGACCTCGCGAAACTCTCCGTCGGCGCGCCTCGATAACGGGGCATGCCGTCACACCCCGCGATCCTTGCCGGTCAGTAGAGATACACGCGGGAACCCGCGGCATCCGCATCGAGCACAGGAGCGACATGAGAATCACGGTCATCGGCGGCACCGGACTGATCGGCACCAGGGTCGTGCGCGGCCTGCGCGATTCGGGGCACGACACCGTCGTCGCAGCACGCGCCACCGGAGTGAACTCCTTCACCGGCGAAGGCCTCGACGACGCCCTGGCAGGGGCGGAGGTCGTCGTCGACGTGTCGAACTCCTCGTACACGGACGAGGCCGGGGCACAGGAGTTCTTCTCCACCTCGACCATGAACCTGCTCGGCTACGGCGAGGCCGCCGGCGTCGCCCATCACGTGGCGCTGTCGGTGGTCGGCACCGACCGCCTCGCTCGGGCCCAGGGCGGGTACTTCGTCGCCAAGGAACAGCAGGAGCGCCTCATCGCGTCATCCGGTCGCCCGTACACCCTCATTCACGCGACGCAGTTCTTCGAGTTCATCCGCAACATCACCGACCACGCCCTTCACGAGGATGCGGCGCACGTTGCCGATGTCCTGGTGCAGCCGATGGCTGCCGACGACGTCGCGACCGCCGTGGTCGACGCAGCGCTGGCGGAGCCCCGGTTCGGAATGGTCGAGCACGGGGGCCCCGAGGTGTTCAGCCTGAAGGAGCTCGCGGCACTCGACCTGCGGGCGCGCCAGGACGATCGCGAGGTCGTGGCGGATGCTCTCGGCACCTACTTCGGCGCGCATCTGTCGGCCCGCGACCTGCTTCCCGAGGCCACGGCGACGATCGCGCCGACGAGGTATCACGACTGGCGCGTGCGGACACGTGCCGCCATCTGAGGCGTCACCCCGTCACACCTGCGACCGCCCCTCGGTCATACCTGACAGAGACACCACCACCGGTGTCACCCCTACGAAAGGCTTGGACATGGCAAAGATCGTCGTCATCGGAGGCACCGGTCTCATCGGCTCGAAGGTCGTCGCGAAGCTGACCGAGCACGGCCACGAGGCCGTCGCAGCATCGCCGAACACCGGCGTGAACTCGCTCACCGGCGAAGGGCTCGCGGAGGTTCTCGACGGAGCCCACACCGTGGTCGACGTGTCGAACTCCCCATCGTTCGCCCCCGACGATGTGCTCGAGTTCTTCACCACGTCGACCCGCAACCTGCTCGACGCCGAGGCCGCGGCGGGTGTCACCCACCACGTCGCTCTCACGATCGTCGGCACGAACCGACCGCAGAACATCCCCTACTTCGCCGCGAAGGTCGCGCAGGAGAAGCTGATCCGTGACTCCGGCATCCGATACTCGCTGGTGCACGCCACGCAGTTCTTCGAGTTCGTCGGAAGCATCGCCGACATCTCGTCCGACGGCGACACCGTGACACTGCCCGGAGCGCTGATCCAGCCGATCGCCGCCGAGGATGTCGCGACGGCAGTGGCCCGCGCTGCTGCGGGTGAACCGACCGGCGACATCGAGATCGCCGGCCCGGAGGCATTCGGAATGGACGAGTTCGCGCGCCGGGCGCTGGCCTTCCGCGGGGATCCTCGCACGGTCGTCCGCGATGACAGCGCCCCGTACTACGGCGCGCAGATCGAGGAGCGCACCCTCATCCCCGTCGACGGCGCACACATCTTCGAGACCACGCTCGAAAAGTGGCTGCCGCTGAACCTGCCCCGCAAGTAGTCGCAGTATGCCGGTCAGCAATAGGTCTTGCGCACCGCACCGGCCGGTGTCACGCTTGCGTCACAGCTCTGTCGCGCTGTAACGCGACAGCTGGGGTGCCGCTCAACGGCGGCATCGGATGGGGCGCCCTTTCTGCTACCTCCCCCGTGGTGGGGGCGTCCCGTCCTCCCCCGATCATCGAATCTCCCGGCTCCATCTGTCAGCACCCGGGAGATCCGTCGAATCCGAGTTCAGTTCAGCTTCAGTTCCCGGCCCTCGTCAGCGAGTCGAACGTCGCATCACGTCCGAGAACGACGAGTCAGCGCAGACGCGACACTTCCGATCGACCCAGGCGCGTTTGCGAGATGCCGCCATCTTGCCCAGATGCTTCTCAGTAGACCGACATCTATTCTCGGAACGGCACTCAGTTGAAGTCGCCGCCGGGTGCCATGTCGTGGAAGCGCGAGTAGTGACCCTGGAAGGCCACGGTGATCGTCGCGGTCGGACCGTTACGGTGCTTGGCCACGATCAGGTCAGCCTCACCGGGACGCACGTCCTTGTCGTAGACCGAGTCGCGGTGCAGCAGGATCACCATGTCGGCGTCCTGCTCGATCGAGCCGGACTCACGCAGATCGCTGATCGCGGGCTTCTTGTCGGTGCGCTGCTCAGGACCACGGTTCAGTTGCGACAGTGCGATGACAGGAACCTGCAGCTCCTTGGCGATGAGCTTGAGGCTTCGCGAGAACTCCGAGACCTCCTGCTGGCGCGACTCGACGCGCTTGCCCGACGTCATCAGCTGCAGGTAGTCGATGATGACCATCCGCAGACCTTCACGCTGCTTGAGTCGTCGGCACTTCGCCCGGATCTCGACCAGGGTCATATTGGGGCTGTCGTCGATATAGAGCGGAGCGTCATTGATGCGTCCGCGGGTCGCGGCGACCGTGGTCCAGTCGCGCGGGTCGAGGTTTCCCTTGCGCATGTTCTGCAGGGGGATCTGCCCCTCGGCGCTGAGCAGACGCATCGCGATCTCGCTCTTGCCCATCTCGAGCGAGAAGAAGACCGAGGGGAGGTTGTGGCCGATCGAGGCAGCGCGAGCGAAGTCGAGCGCGAGCGTCGACTTACCCATGGCGGGTCGGGCGGCGACGACGATCATCTGCCCGCCGTGCAGGCCGTTGGTGAGCTCGTCGAGCTCCTTGAACCCGGTCGGAACACCCGTCATCGAGCCGTCGCGACCGCTGGCGGCCTCGATCTCCTCGAGCGCGGCGTCGACCGCGATCTGCAGGGGCACGTAGTCCTCTGCCGTCTCGGAGCCGGTGATCGCGTAGATCTCGGCCTGGGCGTTGTTCACGAGGTCGGTCGCGTCGCCCTGTCCGTCGTATCCGATCTGGACGATGCGGGTCCCCGCGTCGACCAGACGACGCAGGATCGCCCGCTCCGACACGATGCCCGCGTAGTAGCCGGCGTTCGCGGCGGTGGGAACGATCGAGGTCAGGGTGTGCAGATAGTCGGCACCGCCCGCCCGGCTCAGCTCGCCCGTCTTGATGAGCTCATCGGTGACGGCGACGACGTCGGTGGGCTCACCGTGCGAGTAGAGGGACAGGATGGCTTCGAAGATCAGCTCATGCTTGGGGATGTAGAAATCGGCGCCCTTGAGCGTCTCGATCACATCGGCGACAGCATCCTTCGAGAGGAGCATTCCACCCAGCGCGCTCTGTTCGGCCAGCGTGTCGTGCGGGGGCGTTCGCTCCGGCGGACGCTTGCCTCCGAGGCGCTCCTCTGAGATGTCGGCGATCGACACGCTGCTCCCTTCGATGCGACGTTTCTTCCGGTGTGCTCGATGCCGACTGCGTCGGTCATGCGATGCGAATCAGTTCGAGAAGGCCGTTCGCACAGCAAATCAGGCACTTCCGACATCGGGTCGCTGGACCACGCTACGAGCGGGGGTTTTCGGTCGCAACACGACCTGTGGATAACTATGTGGAAACCGTGCGAACAAGTCCGGAGAGTCTGTGCAGAACGCATGTGGATAAGTCGGTGGACTACCGTGAAACCAAGGAGTCTTTTTGCCTTTGATCAGGGGTTTCCATTTTCCCCACCCTGTGGATGAGAACGTGGTTCAACCGGGCGTTGAAGGTTCGCCCGATCGGGGATGGGATGTGTAGAACTTGGGGAAAGTCAAGCCGAGATTCCACCGGGCGCGTCACATGCGCAACCCTGGGAAATGTGCGCAAGATGTCATCGTTTTCGAGCGGAACACACTAGACACGGCGATATACCGGGAGTATCGTCGCCCGCTATCGACGTGATGTGCGTCGAGGACGAACGATCGCTCTCGGGGGAGGGAAGTCGACGTGAACGCTCAAGCAACCCGGCGCGGCCTCCCGGCCGTCGCCCTCTGGGGTGGACTGGGTGCCGTCGCGTGGGCCGCGATCACGATCGTCACGGGCGGTTCGTCCGCCAGCGCGAACGACGGATCGAACGACTCGCTGCTCGACGGCGTCTCCTCGATCGTGAGCGAGACGGTGTCATCTGTCGAAGAGACGGTGACCTCGGCGGCTTCGCCAGTCGTCGCCCCCGTCGCACCCGTCGTGACGGAGGCCGTCCGGCCTGCCGTCACCGAGGTCCTCCAGCCTGTCGTCACTCAGGTGGTCGCACCCGCCGTCACTGAGGTCGTCGCACCGGCTGTGACTCAGATCGTCGAACCCGTGCAGCAGGCGGCGCCTCCGGTCGTCGAACACATCGCAGAGACGGTCGCACAGGTCCCCGTCGTCGGACCCGCGGTGGCGCCGATCATCGACACGGTCACCGACACCACCCAAGCCGTGGTCGCTCCGGTGACCGACCTGCTCGACGGATCCCCGGTCGCTGAGATCGTGACACCTGTGACGGATGTGGTCGCAGAGCTGCCGATCGTCGGAGAGGTCGTAGACGACCTCGGGGTTCTCCCCGTGATCGACGATGTCGTCGACGTGACCACGCCGATCGTCGACACGGTGGTGGAGACCACGCTCCCGCCGGTCATCGCAGTCGTCACACCCTCTCGGCCCGGCTCCCCTGGGTCGGCGGCTGACTCCAGCCCGCAGGGAACAGCATCGCTCGGCTCCGTCCTCGCCGTGGTCGATTCGTCGACCAGCGGACACTTCGCCCTTTCGCGCCACTTGTCCGTGACTGCGTCGGCGATGCCCGTCTCCCAGGCCGTGGCCTCTGACGCCGGCCCCGAGACGGGTGCGCCCGCATCCGATGTCGAGCACTTCCCCTCCGCCCCTCCTGCCGGAGCCCCCTCCGCACCCACTTCCTCCGCCGGTTCGAGCGGAGCATCCTCGTTCACGCCCGCACGCCTCGGCGATGTGGGAGCTCCTGCGCTTCACGCTGTGGAGCGCACTCCCGGTGCACCCGACGACGTCCTGCCGACGTCTCTGGTCGCCGACACCGACGTCTCTCCTGACTGACGGGTTGTCCGGTCGTTCTTCGTGAACGACAGATGCCGTGCTGCGCGCGCACATGCTCTTCGCACGCACCCATCCAGACACACCCAATTCCAGTCAGGAGAAGGTCATCATGCGTACATACATCAAGCGGGCCCTATGGGGCACGCTCCTCGCCGGCGGGATCACCCTGCTCGGCGCGACTGCCGCCACCGCGGCAGACACCTCAGGAGAAGACGGGCTGCTCTCGGGAACTCAAGCGGATGCGCCGATCTCGGTGCCCGTCACGGTTGTCGGCAACGCAGTCTCAGTGCTCGGAGACACCTCCGCACAGCAGGCTTCGGCACCCGCGCCCGCTTCGGCCCCCGCGCCCGATCCGGCACCGGCCGCCACCACGAGTGGCGACTCCGGCACGGCGTCAGGCACTCAGGCCGTGGTCGACGTCGTCGTACCCGTGACGGTCACCGACAATGCGATCACCGTGCTGGGAGACTCATCGAGCCAGGCTCCGGCCGAGGCTGCCCCGGCACCTGCACCCGCTCCCGCTCCCGAGGTCACGACGAACGGAGACGACGGCGTGCTGTCAGGCACTCAGGCGCTCGTGGACGTCGACGTTCCGGTCACCGTCTCGGGCAACTCCATCGCCGTGCTCGGCGACAGCGAGGCTGTCGGGCAGGATGCTGGCGTACCGGCATCTCCGAACGACAGCGGCGCTGGTTCTTCCGAAGCGACCACATCCGGTGACGACGGGGTCGCGAGCGGCACCCAGGTGACCGCTCCGGTCACCGCACCGATCGACGTCACCGGCAACGCGATCTCCGTCCTCGGAGACAGCGAGTCCACCGGCACCACCGGCGGCGCCACTGCCCCGGCAGGCGGAAGCAGCACCGGTGCGGAGACCTCCGGTGACGAGGGGGTCGCGAGCGGCACGCAGGTGACCGCTCCGGTCACCGCACCGATCGACGTCACCGGCAACGCCATCTCCGTCCTCGGAGACAGCGAGTCCACCGGCACCACGGATACCACCGGCGGCACAGCCGGAACCCCCACCACCGGCAGCACCACCACCGGTGACGACGGCATCCTCGGCGGCACCCAGGTGACCGCACCGATCACCGCACCCATCACGATCGGCGGCAACGCCATCTCCGTCGTCGGTGAGAGCACGGTGACGGCGCCCCCGGCGGGCCCCGGTACGGAGCCCGGAACCGACCCCGGCACCGACCCGGGAACGGACCCCGGCACCGACCCGGGCACCAACCCCGGCACCAACCCGGGAACGGACCCCGGCACCGACCCGGGCACCAACCCCGGAACGGACCCCGGCACCAACCCCGGAACGGAACCGGGCACCAACCCCGGCACCAACCCCGGAACCAACCCCGGAACCAACCCGGGGACCACCCCCGGAACGGTGACGGCAGTCGGCACGGGCGCGGCGGCAGTCGCTGTCGCGGGGGGCACGGCGGTGACGGCATCCGGACCCGCAGAGGGTCTGGCCGCCACCGGTGGTTCTTCGTCGCTCGGCTTCGTGTCGGTCGCCGCTCTCCTGCTCCTCCTCGGAGCGGGGATGCTGCGCCGCCGCAACATGACGGCGTAGCCGCAGACCCCGGCGGTGTCGGCGTCCTCGGGGGAGGAGATACGACACCGCCGGTGTGCGGGTCCCGATGACGCCCTGCGCAGGTTCCCCAGATCTGCCCGCGTCCGCGACGCCGCACAGTTCACGGATGCCCCGCGTCCCCAGCGCGGGGCATCCGTCGTGCCCCGACCCTCCCCAGAGGTCCCCCCACGCAGAACGCCCCCTGTCCCGAAGGACAGGGGGCGCTCGAGGGAGCGTCGCGCCTTACTTGGCGGCGACGACCTGCAGCGTGATGACTGCGGTCACGTCGTCGTGCAGACGAACCGTGGCCTCGTGCTCACCGGTCGTCTTGATCGCCGACGGGATGTGCACCTTGCGCTTGTCGATCGAGCCGAGACCCGCGGCTGCAACAGCATCCGCGATGTGATCGGTCTTGACCGAACCGAAGAGGCGACCCTCGTTGCCGGCCTTGACGGCCAGGCGCACCTTGGTGCCCTCGAGGGAGTTCTTCAGGGCCACGGCCTCGTCGCGGTCGTGGATCGCGCGAGCCTGACGAGCAGCCTGGATCGAAGCGACCTGCTTTTCGCCACCGCGGGTCCACGCCGTAGCGAAGCCCTGGGGGATGAGGTAGTTGCGGGCGAACCCGTTCTTGACCTCGACCACGTCACCGGCGCTACCAAGCCCGGCGACCTCGTTCGTGAGAATCAGCTTTGCCATCTCGTTACCCCTTACCGGCCGGCGCCAGCGTAGGGCAGGAGTGCCATTTCGCGTGCGTTCTTGATCGCGGTGGCGATCAGACGCTGCTCCTGCACCGAAACACCGGTGATACGACGGGCACGGATCTTGCCGCGCTCCGAGACGAACTTGCGGAGGGTGGAGACATCCTTGTAATCGATGACTCCGACCCGGATCGACTTCGCGGGAGCGGTGGGCTTGCCACCCTTCCGCGGCTTGCGGCGGTCGCCGCTCGACTTTCCAGCCATTGTTTTTCCTTAGTTATGAGTCGGATGCCGAAGCATCCGGAGATCCTGTATCAGAAGGGGGTGTCGTCACCGAAGCTGCCCGGAGTGCTCCAAGCATCTGCGCTGGTCGACGAGCCGGGCGTTGACCACGGCTCCTCCGACACCTGCTGCTGCTGTGCGGGACGGGACTGTCCGCCACCGCCGCCGCCACCGGTCGACGCCGCACGGGTGACCTGCGCGGTCGCGTACCGAAGCGAGGGGCCGATCTCGTCGACCTCCAGCTCGATCGCGGTGCGCTGGTTGCCCTCGCGGTCCTGGTAGGAGCGCTGACGCAGACGGCCCTGCGCCATGACGCGCATGCCCTTGGTCAGCGAACCCGCCACGTGCTCGGCGAACTCACGCCAGACCGACGCACGGAGGAACAGCGCTTCGCCGTCCTTCCACTCGTTGGCGGCGCGGTCGAAGTTCCGAGGCGTCGAAGCGATGGTGAAGTTCGCCACCGGCAGTCCGTTCTGCGTGTAGCGCAGCTCGGGGTCGGCCGTGAGGTTTCCCACCACGGTGATGACTGTTTCGCCGGCCATCGGACTCAGGCCTTCGCAGCCTTGGCGGCCTTGCGGGCAGCCTTCTCTTCAGTGCGCTTGGCCTCCGAAGCGACCATCGCCTGAGCTTCCTCAGAGCGGAGGACCTTCGTGCGCATGATCTGCTCGTTCAGCTTCAGCTGACGGTCGAGCTCCTGCGTGGCCTCGCTGGTTGCGGTGAAGTTGACGACGGCGTAGATGCCCTCGTTCTTCTTCTGGATCTCGTAAGCCAGACGGCGCTTGCCCCAGATGTCGACCTTGTCAATCGAGCCACCATCGTTGGTGATGACCTTCAGGAACTTGTCGAGCGTAGGGGCGACCTGGCGCTCGTCGATCTCGGGGGTCAGAATGACCATGAGTTCGTACTGGTGCGTCACTTACCCACCTCCTTCGGACTAGAACGGCTTCCGGGACTTTCCCGGAAGCAGGAGGGTGTGTGCACGTCATCCGCCGAGCCACCCCGATTGGGCGCCTGATGGCAGACAACCTTGACAGTGTAGCGGAGAAACCTTCGAAGCGCCCCCACGGGCATCTCCTCCCACTTGGCATGCTGGAATGCGTGCGTGCTGGCTCTCGGCGCGCACACGACCGAAGGGGGAACGCCATGCGCGTCAACAAGTGGGGGGTCGGCATCGTCCTGGCCGCCACCGTACTGCTCACCGGGTGCACCGCAGGTGCCGAGGAGCCCGCCGACGCAGAGCCGACGTCGGCCGCAGAGGAGACGCCTGCGACCGGCGAGTCGGCATCCGATTCCGACTGCCCGGAGCTGTCGGAGGGAGCGACCGTCGACGGTGCCGAGCTCGGCGCCTGCATCACCGAGGCGATGACCGACACCGCCGGCTATGCCGCCAAGACGTCGATCCTGGGCATGGACACCACCGCCCGGTACAACCCCGAGACGGATGCCGTCGAGACCATCACGCCCATGGGATCGCTGATCCTCATCGGCGACGAGGCGTGGGTCAAGAGCACGACGAGCGACTGGCAGGTCGCCGACCCGAACTCGAGCGACCCGATCGTCGCCGCTCTCAGCAGCGGTGCGGCGACGGCCGCGGGCACCGACCCGGCCACGGCCGCAGGGGCCCTCACCGGCGAGTTCACCGTCACGGGAACCGGCACGCGCCTGGGCCAGGACGTGTATCTCGTGAGCGGGACGTCCGAAGCGCAGGGTGTCGCCGTCGACGTCGTCTTCGAGGTCACCGAGGACTACGTGGTGCTGGCCACGACCGGCAGCACCGAGGCCGCCGGCCAGACGATCGAGACCTCGCTCGAGATCACCGAGTGGGACGTCGAGCAGGACATCGTCGCTCCGCTCTGATCCACGAGCGGATGCTGCGGGCCGGGGCGATCGCCTCGGCCCGCCGTGCGTTCACGACCGAGAGTGACATCACACCCGTCGAACGCGAAGGGCCGGCCAGCTGAACTCAGTCGAGGACAGGTGCGATCTCCGACCAGACGGTCCGCTCGTTCGTCGAGGGGGCGACCGGGATGCGGCCCGCACCGTCGGGCTCGGGGATCGCAGCGAGCAGGGCCTGGGTGTACGGATGCTGCGGCGCAGACCACACGCGGTCCGTGGCCCCGGCTTCGAGAACTCGACCGGCGAACATCACGAAGGTGCGGTCGGCGATGCGACGAACGACCGCGAGGTCATGCGAGATGAACAGCATCCCCGCGCCCGATTCGGCGACCAGGTCGCGCATGAGCCCCGCGACGCTGGTCTGCGTCGATGCGTCCAGAGCCGAGATCGGCTCATCGGCGACCAGCAGCGACGGCCTCGCGGCGAGCGCTCGCGCGATCGCGAGTCGCTGCTTCTGCCCGCCCGAGAACTGGTGCGGGAAGCGCGTCGCGACCTCGGTCGGCAGGCCGACGCGGTCGAGCCATTCCGCGACCGTCGACCCTTCGGCGCCCCGAGCCCGAGCCGTCGCGATGCCGTCGGCGATCTGATCGCCCACGCGTCGACGCGGGTTCAGCGAGGTCGACGGATCCTGGAACACCATCTGGATGCCGGTGAGCGCGAGGTCGCGTCGACGGATGCCGAGCGGCTTCACCGGCGCATCCCGGAAGCGCACCTCTCCCCCGGCGAGCTTCTCGATGCCGACGACCGCGCGGGCGAGGCTCGACTTGCCGCTGCCGGATTCGCCGACGAGCGCGACAGTCTCTCCGGGGGCGACGGTCAGCGAGACACCGTCGACGGCCACGACGGGCGGGCTGCCGGGATAGCGGACGACGACATCTCTCGCATCGAGGACGGCGATTTCACTCATCTCGGGCCTCCTCATCGGCATCCCGCGCATCCGATTCCGCCTGCACCGGTTCGAGCAGCGCAGGATCCGCGTCCACGCTCGCGATCTTCGACCCCGGCAGGGCTGCGAGCAGCGTGCGGGTGTATTCGTGCTGCGGGTCGCGGAACAGGGTGTCGCGGTCGGCCCGCTCGACGATCTGCCCGTTCTTCATCACGGCGACCTCGTCGGCGATCGCGCTCATGACGCCCAGGTCGTGGGTGACGAGCAGCACCGCGAGGTTGCGCTCGGTCGCGAGGTCGCGCAGCAGTCGCAGGATGCCGGCCTGCACCGTGACGTCGAGCGCGGTCGTCGGCTCATCGGCCAGCAGCACCTCGGGGTCGCACGCGAGAGCGCAGGCGATCGCGATGCGCTGCCGCTGGCCGCCGGAGAACTGGTGCGGGTAGCGCTTCAGCGCAGCATCCGGGTTCGGCACCTGCACCGTCTCGAGAAGTCCGATGGCCCTGGCCTTCGCCGCCTCGCCGCGCAGGCCGAGGTGCACGCGCATGTGATCGGTGAGCTGTCGGCCGATGGGAAGCTGCGGGTGCAGCGACGCCGACGGGTCCTGGAAGATCATCGCGATCCGCTTGCCCCGGATGCGGTTGAGAGCCCGACGGCGCATGCCGACCAGCTCCTCCCCCGCGAGCGTGATCGAGCCGCCGGTGCGGGCCTGCCGGGGCAGGAGGCCGAGGACGGCCAACGACGTGAGCGTCTTGCCCGATCCGGATTCACCGGCGAGGCCGTGGATCCGGCCCGCCTCGAGGTCGAGGGAGATGCCGTGCACGAGCGGACGACCGATGTCGATCGTCAGGTCGCGGATGCTCAACGCGGTCACGCTGCGGCTCCATTCGCGGAGGCCACGTGCTCGGCCTGCTTCTCATGCGTGACCTCGGCCGTCGGGTCGAGGATGTCGCGCATCGCGTCGCCCAGGAAGTTGAAGGCCAGCACGACGGTGAGGATCGCAAGGCCCGGGAAGACTCCCAGCCACCAGGCGTCGAAGTTCTGCATCGCCGCCGAGATCATGGATCCCCATTCGGCGGTCGGAGGCTGCGCACCGAGGCCGAGGAACGAGAGTCCGGAGAGAAGCAGGATCGCGGCGCCGATGTCGAGCGTCGCGAGCACCAGCACGGGGCCGGCGATGTTCGGGAGGATGTCGATGAACAGCGTCCGCAGCGGCGAGTGCCCGAGCAGACGACCGGCGATCACGTAGTTCTGGCCGCGGAGTCCGAGCACGATGCTGCGTGTGACTCGGGAGTACTGCGGCCACGAGACCACGATCGCCGCGATCACCGCGTTGAACAGCGACGGGCCGAGCGATGCCGCCACGACCATCGCGAGGATGACCGTCGGGAACGCCATGAAGAGGTCGGTGATGCGCATCAGCGTCTCGTCGACCCAGCCGCCGAAGTAGCCGGCGGTCGCCCCGATCACCGTGCCGATGATCATCGCGGCGATCACGAGCATGAGCGCGAGCGGCAGACTCACCGTCGCGCCCGTCATCAGACGCGAGAAGATGTCGCGACCGTTGCCGTCGGTGCCGAGCAGGGTGTCGATTCCCGGCGGCTGCAGCCGAGGGAGCACCTGGGCGTTCGGGGGGTACGGCACCCACCACTGCGCGGTGAAGGCGACGATGATCCACGCTCCGGCGATCACGGTGCCGATCACGCCGAGCGGCGTGCGCCACGCACGTGGCCAGCGGAAGCGGAACCGCCAGGGGCCGGATGCCGAGTCGATGCGGCTCATGCGATCCTCACTCTCGGGTCGAGGACGCCGTAGAGCAGATCGACGACGAAGTTGATGAGGAGGTAGATGAATCCGACGACGAGACCGACGCCCATGATGCCGGGCAGGTCGAGGTTCGCCGCCGAGTTGTAGGCGTAGGTGCCCAGGCCCGGCCAGGCGAACACCGACTCGACGAGCACGGTTCCCGAGAGCAGGGATCCGAAGGCGACGCCGACGACCGTGAGGATCGGGAGGGATGCCCCGCGCAGGACGTAGTCGAGGATCACGCGCATCGCGGGAAGGCCCTTGGCCCGAGCAGCGCGCACATAGTCGCTGCCGAGCACCTCGAGCACCGATGTGCGGATGAAGCGCGTCAGCAGGCCGATCGTCACGAGAGACAGCACCATGACGGGGAGCGCGAGGTGGGCGAGCGCGTCGGCGAATCCGACGCCGTCTCCGTTGAGCAGATAGTCGACCGTGTAGAGCCCGGTGATGCGGGGCGGCGGGGTGATCGACGGACTGATGCGACCGGATCCGGGGGCGATGCGCAGCTCGAGGAAGAACACGTAGAAGCTGACCAGAGCGAGCCAGAACGTCGGCACGCTCAGACCGATCAGCGTCACGATGCGGATCACCTGGTCGGTGACGAGACCGCGACGATAGGCGGCGAGCGTACCGAGCACGACGCTGACCGCGAGGCTGAGGATGATGGCGCCGATCGCGATCTCGATCGTCGCCGGCACGGCGGTGGCGACGTCGCTGGTGAC